>NZ_CAJMZF010000031.1:0-94208 GCF_905220245.1 Paraburkholderia sp. J63
CCTGGCCGGTGGCACGGGGCTCGCACCGTTCCTCTCGATGCTCGAGGTGCTGGCGCGCACGAATTCGCAGCAGAAGGTGCACCTGATCTATGGCGTGACGCGCGATCTCGATCTCGTGCAGGTGGAAGCGATCGAGGCGTATACGGCGAAGCTGCCGAACTTCAGCTTTGCGACCGTGGTGGCGGAAGCCGAATCGAGCCATCCGCGCAAGGGCTGGGTGACGCAGCACATCCCGGCCGATGCGCTGAACGATGGCGATGTCGACGTGTATCTTTGCGGGCCGCCGCCGATGGTCGACGCCGTGCGCAAGTATTTCGACGACGGCGGCGTGAGGCCGAACAGCTTCCACTACGAGAAGTTCACCCCCAACGCACCGGCAAAGGCGGCCTGACCATGCAACGATTCTCTGGCAAGGTCATCGTCGTCACGGGCGCCGCGCAAGGCATCGGCCGCGGCGTGGCGCTCCGTGCGGCGGCCGAGGGCGGTTGCGTGCTGTTCGTCGATCGCGCGGACTTCGTTGCCGAAGTCGCGGCCGAAGCGAATAGCAAGGACACCGCAGGATTCGTCGCCGACCTCGAAACCTACGAGGGCGCGCAGGCGGCCATGGCGTTCGCGGCGCAGAAGTTCGGCGGCATCGACATCCTGATCAACGGCGTGGGCGGTGCAATCCGCATGCGCCCGTACGCCGAATTCGAGCCGGCGCAGATCGACGCGGAAATCCGCCGCTCGCTGATGCCCACGCTATATACGTGTCACGCGGTGCTGCCGCATCTGCTCGCGCGCGGCGGCGGCACGATCGTCAACGTTTCGTCGAACGCCACGCGCGGCATTCGCCGCGTGCCGTACTCGGCAGCGAAGGGCGGCGTCAATGCGCTCACGCAGTCGCTGGCGATGGAATATGCGGAGCACAATATCCGCGTGGTCGCGAGTGCGCCGGGCGGCACCAGCGCGCCGCCGCGGCGTGTTCCGCGCAACGCGGCCGGCGACAGCGAACAGGAACAGGCGTGGATGAACGAGGCGGTGCAGCAGGTCACCGAATCGACGTTCTTCAAGCGCTATGGCACGCTCGACGAGCAGATCGCGCCGATTCTTTTTCTGGCGTCGGACGAGGCCAGCTATATCACGGGCGCCGTGCTGCCGGTTGCGGGCGGCGACAACGGTTGATCGATGAATACTTGCGAGTCAGGGAGCAGAGGCTTGTCTACAGACACTCGTCATCAGAGCGCACGCGACATCGTTGCCGTGCTGCCGGACCGGGCCCACGACGTTGCCCGGCTGCAAACCCTCGCCGAGGGCGGCGAGCCCGTGATTACCGTGGTCGGCAAATACAACCACGGAAAGAGCCGGCTGCTCAATGAGCTGATCGGGCAGGACGTGTTCGCGGTGGCGGACAGGCGCGAAACGGTCGCGCTGGCGGACAGTCTGCATCGCGGCGTGCGCTGGCTCGATGCGCCGGGGCTCGATGCCGACGTCGCCAGCGAGGACGACCGGCACGCCTTGCGAGCGGCTTGGCTCGAATCGGATATCCGCCTTTTCGTCCATGCGGCGAAGGAAGGGGAACTGGACGCGAGCGAGCTTGCCCTCTTGGGCGAGCTTCAAGACGACGGCGCGAGAACGCAGCGGCAAACGCTGTTCGTCCTCACTCAAGTGGATCAACTGGCGAGCGACGTCGACCTCGAATCGGTAAGCAGTGCGATCGGTGTGCAGATGCCGGGAGTGGCGCTCAATGCGGTTTCCGCGACGCGTCATCGTAAAGGGCTCGAGGGCGGCAAGGCGTTGCTGCTGGAAAAGAGCGGCATTCCGGCCATGCGCGGCGTGCTGGAGGCGGCGCTGGCTCGCGTACCGGTTGCACGCCGGCACGAGGCGGTGCGGTTATTCGACGAGATCCACGAAGCGTTGCTTCAGGTCCGCACTGAACAGGAAAGCGAGCTTGCGAAGCTGCGCCATGCCCAACAACAGCAACGACAGACTTTCGAGCAAGGTCTGAAGGCGGTCATCGAAAAGGTCAGCGGCAACATCGGCGCAATGCTGGCCGCGCTCGACTCGGACCACGCGCTGATACCGGATACGGCCAGGGACGCGTATGCGATAACGGCCGGCAAGCTCGAGCGCGCCCACATCCAGATCGGCTACTCGCGCGCCTGCATCGAGATCGACAGTTTTCTTGCTGGCCACGGCGTCACCGGCGTGCCGCAGAAGCAGCAAACGGTGGCCCATGCGCTGAACTCGGTGATGGTCGCGGTCATGGGCGTATCGGTGAAGTTCCGCAAGGACCTGCAGCGGATGTTCTGCGAGGCCTCGGGGCGAGAGCGCCTGCAACGCGAATTCATCCACTATTACGAATTGTCGGCGGACAGACAGGCCCTGCGCGAATCGATCGTCGAGACCGAGTCGCTCATCGCCGGTTCGGCCAGGGCATTGGCCGCGCTGCATGCGCTCAAGGCCGATGCATGAGGGCGGACGTGGACCACGAACAGCGCTTCATCGCGGAGTTCAGCGCACTCGAATTCACCGGGCAAGATGTCGGCAAGGTGCAACGCGCGCTGCGCTACTGGCTTGCTCGCCTGAATACCGATCTTCAGGCTCATCATTTGACCTGCATGGGATTGGCGCAGCTCAGTCCGCTGGTTCGTGGGGCGCAAGCCGTCAACGACGTGCTGCGTAACGGTGCGCGGGCGTGGTCCGACCATGCGGAAAGCTGGGAGTCGGCGTCCGCGCTGGCCGAGCAACTGGACGACAAGGTCGTCCTGCTCGTGTTCGGCAAATTCAATGCGGGAAAAAGCTCGCTCTGCAATCTGCTTGCCGAGCGCTTTTCCGCGTTTGGCAAAGCCGTCGAATATTTCTACGTGGATGCTGGCCGTATCGTGGAGGCCTCCGCGCAGTTTGGAGAAGGCGCGACGGAGACCACGGCGCAATTGCAAGGCGTGCGCCTCGGCGAAAAACTCGTGTTGCTCGATACACCGGGACTTCATTCGGTGACACCGGAAAACGCGGCGCTCACGCAACGTTTCACCGAGAGCGCCGACGCAGTGTTGTGGCTGACCAGCTCGGCTTCTCCGGGCCAGGTGCAGGAGCTGGACGAGCTGAGCCGCGAACTGCATCGTAACAAGCCGCTATTGCCGGTCGTAACCCGTAGCGACCTGTACGAGGAAGACGAGGTTGATGGCGAACTCCATCGAGTGCTTTGCAACAAGACGGCGCAGAATCGCGGCGAACAGGAAGACGACGTCAAGAGCCGCGCAGAGGAGAAACTGCGCAGCATGGGCGTGGATGCGGCGCAGTTGAGCGCGCCGGTTTCGATTTCCGTGCGCATGGCCCGCGAACAAGGGCAATCGGCAGCGGCATTGCGCGAGGCCGGATTCGAGCGGCTTTACGGCGCGCTATGTGCGATCACCGAGCCAACGTTGTCGTACAAGCGGCGCAAGCACGCGGAGATCGTGCTGCATCATCTGGAAGACAATGTGCAGCGCGCGCTGCATCGCGAGACCGCGCCGTTGCTTGGCGAGTTGAAAATTGCCGTGCAGGCCACACTTGAATCGCTCGAAGTAAAGCAGGCGCAGATGGAGCGCGCGGTATGGCGCCGTGTCATCCCCCTGTTGCCCGAATTGCTGGAGAAGCACTCGGCGGCGCGCGATGTCCGGATGGTCTGCGATGAGTTGTCAAAGGCGCTCCTTGAAGCGTTTTCACGCGAGGCGAACGAGAAACTCGCCGAATTTCATTTCACCGCGGACGCTTCGCTCGCATCGATTGAACCGGAAGGCGCAGCCGATTTCGAGGAAGTAATATTCGAGCGCCCGGGATCGGGTGAAAACCTGGTTCATCTTTCCGGCGTCGATTACACCCGGTTGGCTGCCGCGCTGAAAGCGGGAATCGGGGCGACCCTGCAAAGACTCTCCGGCGACGTTATTGCCCAGTGTCGCGTGTCGATCGAGCAGTTTTCTAGCGCGATTGCGAACCTGGAGGAATCCTTGCAATTCCATGAGCACGAGTTGCTGACCGTCAAGTCGGCGTTGCGGCGCTGATTCAGCCGAACTGAACCTTACGGATCGCCGGTTCCATACCGCCCAGGAATGGATGGATACCCAATAGGTGTTGGACGGGGCGAATAGCTTCCGCTTATGCTGGACACGTATCGCTGTTCCATAGATCGCGCAGTACCGCAGGCCGCAGCCCCACGCTTGCACAAACTTAAAAATAGACTTGCGACGATGGAAACAAAAGCCATCGGTACCCCGCAAGACATCAGGTTGATGGAGACGTTCGTCATGATATTCGCCCCACGCCTGGAGGCTCCTCCACGGCATTCGCATTATTAGCGGTTTTCCTTTCGCATTAGCTACCAATCCGTTGACGGTCGGCGGCATGTCCCACCACCGCGACAGACCAGCCTGACCCACGTCGCTCGCGCCGAGTCCCCATGCCGGCCGATGGCGCGCACTCGCCCGCTCGAAACAGCACTAACCGCACTGCCCGAGCCATTCGCTGATCGACAGCGGCGTGTCGCCTTCGCAGTTCGGCTTGATGGGCACCGAGGATCTCGGCGGAGGACTCAAAGCCGAGTTCAAGCTCGAAAGCGGGATCAGCGTGGCCAATGGCGGCTTTGGCGATTCGAATGGCTACATCTTCGGCCGCCAGGCCTGGGTGGCCTTGAACAGCGGTCTAGGGGAAGTGAAGGCCGGTCTGCAGTTTTCCCCGTACTTCCTCGCGCTTTATGAACTCGACCCGCGCGGCGCCTCGCAGTTCGGCAGCAGCCTGATTACTTACCTCGATAACGTCGTCGGCACCGGCATCTTCAATGCCAATGCGATTTCCTATACGAGCCCGACGATCGCGGACCTGCAGGGCAGCGTGATGTTCGCATTCGGCGGCGGCCGGTAACTTCCAGGCGGGCCGTCAATACTCGGGAAGCCTCAAGTACGACAACGGCAGCCTCATGGTCGATGCCGCCTTCTACGACGGCAACGGCGGCGGCACGGTTAACACGCCGATTCCGACCACCGTCGAGTCCGAAGGCCGCATGATCGGCGCCTCGTACAAGTTCGGCAAGGTGACCGTGAAGGCTTCGTTTTCCAATTACAAGGTGGCCGGCTCGTTCAACAACAATGTGTACGGCGGCGGTCTCGACTATCTGGTGCTGTCGCAGCTCGACCTCAACGGCGGCGCCTGGTACACGAGCGATCGCAACCACACGGAGAACCATTCGATCATGGGTGCCGTGGGCGCCAACTATTTCCTCTCGCGCGCGACGACGCTTTACGCGCAGGTGGGTGTCGTGAACAACCACGGCGCCATGGATACGGGGCTTTCCGTGAATGGCGCATTCAACGGCGTTCAGGGAACGACGGTCGGTGCGGACGTGGGCATACGCCACATCTTCTAGCCATCGTGTGGGCCCGTGCACCGGATTGAACCGGGATTGAACCCGACAAGGAATCGAACAATGAACATGAAACGGATGATCGCAGGCGCGTTTGGCCTGCTCGTGGCCGTGGGCGCAGCCAACGTAGAGGCGCAAGATGGCACGGCTTCGGCCCCGGAGGCCGCGCCGGCAAGCACCGCTGCAAGCCCGAAGGCGATGCGGGCGGCCGAACGCAAGGCCAACCGGCTGCTAGCCAAGGCCGTGCGCCGCGCGCTCGTCAAGATCAAAGGGCTGGATTCCAGCCAGATCGTCGTGGTCGCGAAAAGCGGCGCTATCCTGCTCGGCGGCTCCGTACCCGTCGCAAGCCAGATCGATCTCGCCGTCCCGGCCGCCACGGGCGTGACTGGCGTGAGCAGCGTGAACAACAGCCTCACGGTCAAAGCCGTGGGGCAGTGATCCGGTTTGCGGGCCCAATAGCGCAACGTTTCGTTCGCAGTGCTTTATACATTGCGGACGGGACGGTGCTTCCGGACCCTCGACGGACGATCAGGTACGGCCGGTCAGGTACGGCCGGTCAGGCACGGGCGGTCAGCCACGGATGGTTAGCCCCCAAACAGGCCCCACATTCGCACCAGAAACACTACGGTTACCTTTAGCGGATAACCGTATATTCAGGGCACGATAACGGGGCCTTTATTCGGGCCACTACAGCAGCCGACCAGGCCGCCCGACACACGAGCAGATTAGTGCCCGTGTGCCTGGCGCCATCCGGCGTCTTTTTCGAGGCGCCGAATACGGGGGCCAGTGTGGAACCCCGCCGAGACGATAAAGAGGACTCCCGCGAAGGGCCACGCAAAAGTGGCCAGGGAGAAGCAGAGCCAGCAGGCATCCTGTGGCGGGTAAGCGTGGAGTGCCCAGATCAGGCACGCAGCTGGCAACATCAGCAGACACAGCGCCGACCGATTCAGAAAAGCGGCGACCCTTGCATTCTTGAGCGTTTCAGCTTGCATGCCTGTCTCCATAGGGAATGGCACTGCGGTATAGAGTCGCACACAGGTCATTTTACGAATACTTGGTGAAATCCCTGACGTACGCCTAACGATCGCGACGGCGTGCGCCTATGCGGAACGCATGCCACGAATGCTGCACTGCGAAATATTCAGGCCCGCAGAAAAGGCCATAAAGCGCCAAATCGCCACAAGGAATGAAAAAATCAGGATCCCGAATTTCAATGCATACGCGTTGGTGCATATCCAGTGCAATCACTCAATCACGCGGCTCGCGCTCAAAAAATGCGTGAGCGAATGAGTGGCACCGTGCGCTTGGTGGTAACGCTTCCGCTAACACGAGCAATGCACCCGCAATGCGATTTTCTCCAACACAGGAAGCGCCCACTTAAAGCGAATGGGTATCAAAGCGGGTTCCTTGACTATTCATCGGACAGCAACTAATTTGAAAGCCGAATGCGTTAAATGTGATCAGGCATGCGGACCTCTTTTATAAATCGAGGAAAACAGAAATATGTTTGCAAAGGATAACCGAAAGGATAATTGACCAGAAAACCGGGCGGATAAAAGCGCTTCCACCAGATTCGCGCGAGGCCGTCACTATGGCGGTTTTATCGTGACGAGCGGCAATCCCTGCGCAGTTCAACGAGCAAAACCGGATCATTTCCATACATCTATTTCATTGTCGTATTGATTCAATCAATGCGCGCTGAAAATTCGAATGACCATCGAATGAAAAAAACGACCATTCGCACTAAAACCCCGCTTTATTGATATTAACGGTAATCCGCAGGGTTTCGTTGCGGCGGCTTGCCGGTGAGCAAGGAGTCGTGCCATGCCTGTAGCCGTCAGCTATCCCGGCGTTTACATCCAGGAAGTGTCGAGCGGAGTGAATACGATCGTCGGCGTTGCGACGTCGATTGCCGCGTTCGTCGACTTCTTCCCCACTGGGCCCATGAACACCGCGGTGCAGATCTTCAGCTTCGCGGATTTCGAGCGGCAGTTCGGTGGCCTCGATACCCGCAGCGAGGCCAGCTACGCCATCCAGCAGTTCTTCCTCAATGGCGGTTCGCAGGCCTACGTGATCCGGGTTTCCTCGACCACGGCGGGCAACGCCGCCACGTCCGCCGCGATTGCGCTCGCGAGCGCGCCGAATCAGGCCGATATCGTGCTGACCGCCACGGCGGCGAGCGCGGGCGCGTGGGGCAACGGTCTGCGTCTCGACGTCGATTACGGCGCGAGCGACCCGTCGACCCAGTTCAATCTCACCGTGACGGAGTTCGCGAGCGACGGCAGCCTCGTCACCAGCGAGGTGTTTCGCAATCTCGTGGTCGCGCCGGGGCAGCAGGGCGATGCGGCGGCCACCGTCAACGCGAATTCGCAGTTGATCACGCTGACGACGGCGACCGGCGCGAGCTCGCGCCCGGCCTGCACGGGCACGGTCAGCGGGCCGCTCGGCGCTGTTGCGCAGTTGAATCTGGCGGACGGCGATACGGCCGACGTGAGCCTGAACGGCACTGCGCTCGGCACGACCGCGGCGCTCAGTGGTTCGTTGCCTACCACGCTGGCCGGCGTCGCACAGGCGCTGCAGACGTTGCTGCGCGGCCTCGTGCAGAACAACGCGAGCCCGCTCGCCAATGCAACGGTCGGCGTCGTGCGGCTCTCCGCGACCCAGCAGTATCTCGTCGTGAAGCCGGGCACCGCGAACGCCGCCGATGTGATCGCGCTCACAGGCGGCCTTGCGCAGAAGCTCACGTTTGCGGCAGCGGGGCAGAACGTGCAGCAATACGCGCTCGGCGCCACGGCTAGCGTGCAGGACCAGTTCCTGCCGCCCGATCCGAACTCGGCCACGAACCCGCCCGCGCTGCTCGCGCAGACCGGGGGCGACGGCACCATCGACCTGGCGAACGACGCCGACGGTTTCGCGGGCGGCTTGATCGGCGACCAGGCCACGAAAACCGGCATGTACGCACTCCTGAACGTCGATCTGTTCAACATCCTGTGCATTCCGGCGACGATGAACCTGCCCGACGAGGCCGCGCTCGCGGTGGCGGCCGACGCGATCGGCCTGTGCACGACGCGGCGCGCGATGTATCTGCTCGACGTGCCGCAGGCGGCCGGCAACCGCGACACGGTCACGGCGATCACGGACTGGCTCGACCAGAACGCGACGCTGCGCAGCCGTAACGCCGCGCTCTATTTCCCGCGGCTCGACATCGTGGATACGCTCAACGGCTTCGTGCCGCGCAAGGTCGCGCCGAGCGGCACGGTCGCGGGGCTCTGGGCGCGCACCGACGGCGCGCGCGGCGTCTGGAAGGCGCCGGCGGGTACGGAAGCGAGCCTCACTGGCGTGCAGAAGCTCGAATACACGCTGACCGACCCCGAGAACGGCGTGCTGAATCCGCTCGCGATCAACTGCCTGCGCGTATTCCCGATCTACGGGCCGGTGTGCTGGGGCGCGCGCACGCTGATGGGCGCCGACCAGCTCGAGGACGACTACAAGTACGTCCCGATCCGGCGCCTCGCGCTGTATATCGAGGAGAGCCTGTACCGCGGCACGCAATGGGTCGTGTTCGAGCCCAACGACACGCCGCTATGGGCGCAGATCCGGCTCAACGTGGGCGCGTTCATGCAGACGCTGTTTCGCCAGGGCGCGTTTCAGGGCTCGTCGCAGCAGCAGGCGTACTTCGTGCAATGCGATGCGACGACCAACCCGCAGGCCACCATCGATCTGGGCATCGTCAACATCGTGGTCGGCTTCGCGCCGCTCAAGCCGGCCGAATTCGTCGTCGTCACCATCCAGCAGATGGCAGGTCAGCTCGCTAGCTGACGAGGAGTCACCGTGGCCGAATTCACTGTCAACGCGCAGCGCTTCGATCCGTACAAGAACTTCAAGTTCCGGGTCAAATGGGACGGCAAGTATGTGGCCGGCGTCAGCAAGGTGGGCATGCTCAAGCGCACCACCGAGGTCGTCAAGCATCGCGAAGGCGGCGATCCTTCGTCGAGCCGCAAGTCGCCGGGGCGCACCGAATACGACGCCATCACGCTCGAGCGCGGCGTCACGCACGATCTCGAGTTCGTCCAGTGGGCGAACAAGGTGTGGAATTTCGGCGCGGGCCTGGGCTCCGAGGTGTCGCTCAAGGACTTCCGCAAGGAGATCATCATCGAGGTCTACAACGAGGCGGGGCAGCTCGCGCTCGCGTACAACGTGTACCGCTGCTGGGTGTCCGAGTACCAGGCGCTGCCGGACCTGGACGCCAACGCGAACGCGGTCGCGATCCAGCACATCAAGCTGGAGAACGAAGGATGGGAGGCGGACCCGGGCGTGACCGAGCCGACCGAGCCCAGCTTCACGGTGCCCGCCGGGTGATCGGCGATGCGCGCGCTCTCGTCGGCGGAGCTGCTCGACGTCTGGGATCGCGGGCTGCACCAGGCGCCGCTCGAACGCGCGCTCACGCTGCTGGGGGCCGCGCGCCCCGATGTGCCGGCCGATGTGCTCGCGGCGCTCGACATCGGCCGGCGTGACGCGGCGCTCATCGAGTTGCGCGAGCGCACGTTCGGCACGCGCCTGACGAGCGTCGTCGCTTGCCCGCAGTGCGGCGAACGTCTGGAGTTCTCGTTCGGCATCGACGATATCCGCGTCTCGTCCGGTGACGACGCCTGCGCGCCGCAGATCAGCGCGGACGGCTACGAAGTGCGCTTCCGGCCGCCCGATAGCCGCGATCTCGCGGCGGTGGCGGTGCTCGCGGGGCCCGTCGAGCAGCGCGCGTCGATGATCGCGCGCTGCGTGATCGACGCGCAGCGCGGCGGCGAGCCGGTGCCGGCGCATGCGTTGCCGGCGCAGGTCGTCGATGCGGTCGAGGAAGGCATGCGCCGCGCGGCCTCGCAGGCCGACGTGTCGATCGGCATTGCCTGCCCATGCTGCGGCCACGCGTGGCAGGCCGCGTTCGACATCGTCTCGTACTTTTGGCGCGAGATCGAAACGTGCGCGCGCCGCCTCCTGCGCGACGTGCATGTGCTCGCGCGCGCGTACGGATGGCACGAGCGCGAGATTCTGGCGATGAGCGCCGCGCGCCGGCAGTGCTACCTCGACATGGTGCGCGCATGAGCGGCTTTCTGACCGGCCTCATCGCGCGTCACGCCGGCGTGGCCGAGGTCATCCGGCCGCACGTGCCCGCGCTGTTCGAGCCGCTGCCGGGCGTGATGCCGATGGCGGCCGATCCGTATGGCAATGGGGGCGGCAGCGAGGCTTCCGCACTCGCGGGCGTGGAGGCGCACGCGTTGAGCGATGCGGCGTGGCGCGAGCCGCTAGACGACGAGCGCGCATCGGCGTGGCGGCCTGCTGGGGGCAGAACCGGCGCCGACGCAGCGCGGCGTCCCGCGTCCGGCGACGACGCAACGCGAGGCGCGGCGCCAGGCGCAGCGGATGCCGCGTGGCGGGCGGCCAGCGCCGGTCAGCAGACCGGGCCCTCGGCAGCGCCGCAATCGAGCACTGACCGCGCCGCGCCGGGCGTCCCGTCGCGCGAACCGCGCCTCGGGCCGCAGCCCGAGCGTAGCGCCGCAGTGGATCCGTCTGGGCAGCAGCAGACCATGCGCGGGCCGCAGCGGCCCGCCGTTGCAACGATGCACGAGGAGACTGCTTTACTACACGAGAACATCGGGCCTGTGGCGGCGGCCCGCGCCCATGCGCGCGACGCCGCCCAGCCCGCGCAACGCGAAGCGGGAGTGGCTGGCGTGCTGCCGCCCTTACCGCCACTCGGAGCGGAGCAGCAGGCCGATGCGTCGCGCGACAGCGGCTTGCCGCCGCGCAGATCCATACGCGACGAACCGGGCCCGAGGAACGAAGCCGGCAACGACCCGGCGCGCCATCGCGAGCCGGAAACGACCGTCCACGTCACGATAGGACGGCTAGAAATCCGCGCCGAGCAGGCGCCGTCGGGCAGCGCCCCCAGGTCGCGCGACGGGCCGCGCGCCGCGAGTCTCGCCGAGTATCTGCGCGCGAGCGCCGCGAGGAGCCGCGCATGAGCAACGCGCTCGCCATTGCCGCCGCCACCGCGACTTTGCGCTACATCCTCCAGCAGGGCGTGACAGCCGACCCGGACCTCAACGACGCGACCGTCACGATCCAGCCGCTCGACAAGGCGCGCGGCGCCAACACGGCCAATCAACTGAACCTGTTCCTCTACCAGATCCAGCGCAACGCCGCGTGGGTCAGCCGCGACATGCCGCGCCAGCTCATGCAGGGCGAGAGCGGCTTCGCGCCGCTGCCGCTGAACCTCTGGTACCTGGTGACGGCGTTCGGCCGCAACGACGACGCCGACAACAGCGCCCAACCGTTCGGCCATCATCTGCTCGGCAAGGCGATGAGCGTGCTGCACGACCATGCGGTGCTGAGCGCGGCCGACATCGTCGCCGCGACGCAGACGGTGCTGCCGGCGAGCGATCTGGACCGCCAGGTCGAGCGCATCCGCATCACGTTCCAGCCGCTTTCGGTCGAGGAGGTGTACCGGCTGTGGACCGGCTTCGCCACGCAATACCGGCTCTCGGCCGCCTACGAGCTCGCGGTCACGCTGATCGAGAGCACCCGCGCGGCGCGCACGCCCTTGCCGGCGCTCACGCGCGGCGAGAACGACCAGGGCTTCGACGCCCAGGCGAATCTGCTGCCGCCGCTGCCGGGGCTCTCGAGCGTCGTGCCGCCGAACCAGCAGCCCAGCGCCGCGCTTAACGACATCGTGACGATCACCGGCTATCACCTCGACGGCTCGAACGTCGTGGTGCGCTTCGCGCACGCGCTCTGGAGCGCCCCCGTCGACGTGAATCCGCAAGCCGGCGCGACGGCCACGCAGCTAAGCGTCAGGATTCCGAATGATCCGGCCAACTGGCCCGCGGGCTTCTATGCGGTCGAAGTGCTGGTCCAGCGTCCCGGCGAAACGTTCCAGCGCGCGACCAACCAGCTTCAGCTCGCGCTCGCGCCGCGCATCACGCTCGCGCATACGTCCACGGCGGCGGCGAACCAGACCTACACCGTGACGATTACCGTGACGAGCGTGCCCGAGATCTGGCCGGCCCAGCGCGCCGCGCTGCTATTCGGCGACGAGGAGATCGTCGCGCCCGACCATGCGGCGCAGACCGCCACGCTCGTCTTCGAAGCCGACGCTGTTGCGGCGGGCGACTATCTCGTGCGGCTGCGCGTCGACGGCGTCGACAGCCCGCTCGTGAACCGCAGCGTCACGCCGCCCGTCTTCGATCCCTCGCAAAAGGTCACGGTGCCATGAGCGACCTGTCGAACTGGCTCGAAAACAACACGCGCTATCTCGCGAACGCGGTGGCGGCGGTGCGCACGCTGCTCGAACAGCACAGCCATCAGGCCGAAGCGGTGGCGACGGTGCGTCCGCAGGCGCCGCGCCCGCCCACGGCGGCGGCCGGGTGGCGGCTGTTCGGCAGGCGGCCGTCGCGCGAGGTGGTGCCGGTTACGCCGGACAGTGTGGTGCCCGCGGGCCAGATGGCCGCCGCAGGCACGGCAGGAACGGCCACGGGCGAGGCAGCAGGCGCGGCGGGGGCAGCGGGATCGGCAGCCGCTGCCGCCGCGCAGACCGGCCAGCAGGCCGATCCGCTCGCCGTGGGCCCGGCGATGGACCCGCCGCCCGCGCTGCTCATTCTCGGCGAGCGCCTTGGCCTGTCGCGCTTCGAGCTGAAGGTGCTGCTGCTGTGCGTCGCGCTCGAACTGGACACCCGGACCGCCGGGCTCTGCGCGAACGCGCAGGCCGAGCCGACGCGGCCCTGGCCGACCTTCGCGCTCGCGCTCGCACTGTTCGACCAGCCGAGCTGGGACGCGCTCTCGCCCGAGCGCCCGCTGCGCCGCTGGCGGCTGCTTGAAATCAGCCAGCCCGGCGCGCTGCCGCTCACGGTGAGCCCGTTGCGCGCCGACGAGCGCATCGTCAACTACGTGAAGGGCCTCAACTATCTCGACGACCGGCTCGTGCCGCTCGTGAACGTCGTGCCGGTGCCGGAGCTGCAGACGGGGCTGCCCGCGTCGCAGCAGCGCTGCGTCGACGCGATCGTGCAGCAGTTCGGGCCGCGCGCGACGCTGCGCAGCCTGCCGGTGGTCCAGCTCGTCGGCGCCGATGCCGCGAGCCGGGAGCTGGTGGCCGCGTGGGCCGCGCGCTCGCTGGGGCTCCAGCTTTATCGCCTGCCGGCGGCGCTCGTGCCGGTGCAGACCGGCGAGCTCGAGAACCTCGTGCGGCTGTGGCAGCGCGAGAGCCTGCTGATTCCGGTCGCGCTGTACGTCGATGCGGGCGAGCCCGAGGGCGAGGGCCTGCATGGCGCGCAGGCCGCCGTCGTGGGCCGGCTGCTCGAACGGATCGGCGGCGTGGTTTTCGTCGGCGCGGCCGATGTGTGGCCGGCGGCGGGGCGGCTGACCGTGCGCGTCGACACGGCGCGCCCCGAGCCGGCGGAGCAGCAGGCGGCGTGGGCCGCGGTGCTCGGCGCGCAGGCGGGCGACCTGCCCGAGCGGCTTGCCGGGCAGTTCAGCCTCGGCATCGCGACGATCGAGCGGATCGCGGCGCGCGCGCTGGCCGATACGGCGGCGCAACCGGCGGCGGGCGATGGGCGGCAGGCCCGGGCGGCAAACGGTACGGAGAACGAAGCGACGGACGGTACGCAGTCGTCGGCCACGTCGCCGGACCTGGCGCGGGATACCTCGGCAACCACCTCAGCGGCCCCGCCCCCAGACGCATCGCAAGGCACAGCAAACAGCACTGCCGCGAGCGCACCCTCGCTATTCGACCGCCTCTGGTCGGCGAGCCTCGACGAAAGCCGCCCGCGGCTCGACCGGCTCGCGCAACTGATCGACACGAAGGCCAGCTGGGACGATCTCGTGCTCCCCGACGCCGAGACCGCCTTGCTGCACCAGATCGCCGATCAGGTCAGGCAGCGCAGCACCGTGTACGACGCATGGGGCTTCCGGGCGACCATGAGCCGCGGCTTCGGCATCAACGTGCTGTTCGCGGGCGGCAGCGGCACCGGCAAGACGATGGCCGCCGAAGTGCTCGCCAACGACCTGCGGCTGAGCCTGCACCGGATCGACCTCTCGGCCGTGGTCAGCAAGTACATCGGCGAAAGCGAGAAGAACCTGCGGCGTCTGTTCGACGCGGCCGAGGACGCGGGCTGCATCCTGTTCTTCGACGAAGCCGACGCGCTGTTCGGCAAGCGCAGCGAAGTCAAGGACAGCCACGACCGCTATGCGAACATCGAAATCAACTACCTGTTGCAGCGCATGGAGGCATATCGCGGCCTCGCGATCCTCGCGACCAACCTGAAAAGTGCGCTCGACGCCGCGTTCCTGCGGCGGCTGCGCTTCGTCGTCAATTTTCCGTTTCCCGGCGTCGCCGAGCGCAAGGCGATCTGGCAAAAGGTCTTCCCGCCCGCGACGCCCACCGCGCACCTCGACTACGACCGGCTCGCGCGCCTCAATCTCACGGGCGGCCATATCCACAACATCGGCCTGAATGCGGCGTTCCTCGCCGCGCAGGCGGGCGGCACGGTGACGATGCCGGTGATCCTCGACGCGGCCCGCACCGAGTTCCGCAAGCTCGACAAGGCCATCAACGAAGCGGATTTCCGCTGGGCGCCGGTCACGGGAGCGGTCGCATGAAAATTCATCTGCATATCGAACGAATGGTCGTCGACGGATTGCCGCTGACGGTGCGCGATGGCGCGCTGCTGCGCGCGGCGCTCGAAGCCGAGCTTACGCGGCTGCTCGCGCAGACGCAGCCCGATGGCGCGCGGCCCACGAGCCTGGCCGTGCCGCGCGTGCGTGCGGACGGTATTCGCATCGCGCAAGCCGCAAAGCCCGCCGAGGTTGGGCAGCAGATCGCGCGCTCGGTCCACGGTGCGATCGGGAGAGCACGATGATCGCGCAGCGCGCGTTTGCTTCCACGGCACCCGGGCACGCCGATGCGGTGGGGCACGCGGTGAGGCAGGCGGCGGCCCAGCCGCTCGACGGCGGCGCGCGCGCCTGGATGGAGGCGCGTTTCGGCCAGAGCTTCGCCGACGTGCGCGTGCATCGCGACGCGCACGCGCGCGCGCTCACCGGCGCGATGGATGCGCTGGCCGTGACGCATGGCGCCGACATCTACTTCGCCGGCGACGCCTACGCGCCCGGCACGCGGCGCGGCCGCGCGATCCTCTCGCACGAGCTCGCGCACGTCGCGCAGCAGCGCCATGCGGCGGCTCACACGCCCGAGGCCGCGCTCGAAGCCGAGGCGTCGCGCGCATCGCGCATGGCGGACGCGGGCCGCGACGTGCAGATCCGGCACGGCAGCGCGCGCCGCTGGTCGCCGCTCACCTCGAACCAGAAGGACGAAATCGCGCTCGGCGGCGGCGCGGCGGGCGGTGCGCTGCTCGGCATCGGCGTGGCGGCGCTCAAGGGCGGCTCGCTGCTCGCGGGCGGCTTGATCGGCGGGCTGGCCGGCTTCGCGATCGGCGCGGCCGCGCGCTTCATCCCGATGCTGTTCCAGCGCCGCACGCCCGAGAGCGTGGCCGAAACCGACGAGCTGATCCGGCGGCGCTTCGGCCGCTATATCCCCGGCGCGCCCGCGGGACCGCTGCACAACGCGGCGGTGCACGTGGTGCAAAGCGGGGCGGAGATCTGCGAGCGCCAGTTGTGCCGCTTCCCGAATATTCCGTGCGATCCGCAGCAACTGGGCGGATGGACCGACTTCGGCGCGCTCGGGCCGTCGGGCGAGCCCGCGCCCGTGGCCTCGGCGGCCGACGAGCCGGTCTGCCACCACGAGCGGCTCGATCATGCGACGCCCGCGCGGCCCGTCATCTACTACGTCAGGGAGCCGGGCACGCTGATCCACGAGGCGCTCCATGCGTACTCGAGCCCGTCGTACCAGTTCGCGCTGGGCTCGTTCGTCGACGAAGGGACCACCGAATACTTCGCGCGCGAGCTGAGGGCCGAACTGAACCTCGGCGGCCCCGAGAGCAATCCCGACGAGACCGATGCCGTGAGCCAGCTCATCGGCCTCGTGGGCGAGGCGCCGGTGGCGAACGCGTATTTCGGCGGCCACGTGCACGAGCTTTGCCAGCAGGTGAACGCGCAGCTCGGCCCATGCGGGCTGGAGGCGTGGGTCACGAGCCAGAACGGCAACTCGGGGCTCCTGCCGGACCCGATCATGAACGCGCGGCATCGCGACTACTGCGAGACGCTGCACGGCGAAACGCAGCCGGTGCGCTCGTGCGATCTGATGATGGGCCTGACGCCGGGCAAGGCGGGTGGCGCGGCGGGTGGCGCGGGCGGCACAGCAGCAGGCACAGCGGAAACGACTGGCACAACAAGTACGACAAGCATGACAGGTGGCGACGCGGGGAGGAAGCCATGAGCGCGCGTCAGGCATTCGCCACGGCACGCCGCACCGAGGTCCGACCGGCGCCGCTCGCGCGCAGCGTGCTGCAGCGCCGCTGCGCGTGCGGCAACGAGGCCGCGAACGGCGAATGCGAGGCCTGCGCGCAGCGCAAGGCCGCGCGCGGCCATGACGCGCAGGACGAGGCCGCGGGCGTGCCGCCCATCGTCCACGACGTGCTGCGCTCGGCGGGCCAGCCGCTCGACGCGGGGGCGCGCGCGTTCATGGAGACGCGCTTCGGCCACGACTTCAGCGACGTGCGCGTCCACGCGGGCGGCGACGCGGTGCGCTCCGCGGACGCCGTCAACGCCGAGGCCTATACCGTCGGCCACGACATCGTGTTCGGCGCGGGCCGCTACGCGCCCGCCACGACAAGCGGGAGAAAGCTGCTCGCGCACGAACTCGCGCACGTGGTCCAGCAGCGCCCGGCCGCGCCGGTCGCGCCCGAGGCGCTCGGCGTCTCGCACTCCGAGGCCGACGAGGCGCACGCCGACCGTGCCGCCGCCGCCGCGATGGATGGCGTGCAGGACGGCGCGCAGGCGGCGGGCGGCCGTCGTGCGGCGAGCGCGGGGCTGCAGCGCAAAGATGCCGGGGGGACCAACGACAACGCAACCGGCGACGCGAACGACAACGCAAGCACCAACGCAAACGGCAACGCGCCCGCATCGCCGTGCATCGAAGCGGTCGTCGGCGAGGACATTCCCTCGCTGTTCGAGGCGGGTGCCGTGACCATCGTCGAATTCGGCGCGGACTGGTGCGAGCCCTGCAAGATCAACCTCGCGAGCCTCCAGGCGCTGTGCGCGAAGCTGCGCGTGCAGCCGCCGCCGGTGCCGGTGCGGATCTATTCGATCGACGTCGATCAGGATGCCAACAAAAAGGTCGGCGAGCAGTACGCGCCCGGCTCGGTCCCGCATCTGTATATCTACGTTGGCGCGACCGAGAAGCAGCACTTCAATTCGGCCGTCGAGCCCGACGTCATGGAGGCGCTGGTCGGCGACGTGATCGAGTACGCGGCCACGCCCGGATGGCGGCGAGGCGCGAAGTCGGGGGCGAAGTGGGGCGCGCTCGCGGGCGGCGCGTTGGGTCTCGGCGGGCTCATCGCAGTGGCGTCGGGCGCGGGCGGCCTCTCGGGCAATGCGCAGATGCTGGGGATGCTCGGCGCGCTCGGCGGCGGCGTGCTTGCGGGCGCGCTGATCGGCGGCGGGATCGGCGCGCTGGCGGGATCGGTGTCCGACGACCGCAAGACCGGCCCGCGCAAGCAGAAGCGCCGCCGCTTGCAGGCGAAGCGGCGCGACGGCGCCAGCCCTGCGCGTGACAGCGAGGCGCAAGGGCGCGACGAGGCCAAAGCCGGCGTTCCAGGCAATACAGTTGCGCGCGCAACGAATGGCGAGCCGCTCGACGCGTCGTCGCGCGCGCAGATGGAGGCGCGCTTCGGCGAGCGCTTCGAGGACGTGCGCGTGCATCGCGGCGCCGGCGCCCGCGCGCTGACCGGCGCGATGAATGCGTTCGCGGTGACGGGCGGCACCGACATCTACTTCGCCGACGACGGCTACGCGCCCGGTACGCGGCGCGCCCATGCGATCCTCGCGCACGAGCTGGCGCACGTCGCGCAGCAGCGCCATGCGGCGATGGACACGCCCGAGGCAGCGCTCGAAGCCGAGGCGGCGCACGCGTCGAGCGCGGTCGGCGCGGGACACGACGTGCGCATCCGCCACGGCAGCGCGCGCCGCTGGCTGCCCGTCACGCGTACCGAAAAGACTCTGGAGGGCGCGGGCATCGGCCTTTTGTCGGGCGGCGCGGCCGGGGCGCTCGCGGGCCTCGGCATCGCCGCGGCGACGGGCGGCGCGCTGGGCGCGGGCGCCTTGATCGGCGGGCTGATCGGCGGCGGGATCGGTGCGCTCGCGGGCGGCATCGCGGGCTTTCTGGACCGGCGCACGAAGTCCGAGACGATCCCCGAGGCGGACATGCTGATCCGGCGGCGCTTCGGGCGCTTTCTGCCGGGCGGCACGCCGGGGCCGCTGCGCGGCGCGAGCGTGCATGTGGTGCAAAGCGGCGCCGAGCTTTGCGAGCGCTTCCTGTGCCGCCATTCGAACATCAAGGGCGCGGGGCCGACGCGGCAGTGCGACCCCGGCTCGCTGCTCGGCTGGACCGATACCGGCGTGCCGGTCTTCCCGACGAGGAGCCCGCAGGACCAGCCCGCGCCGGTCGCCTCGCAGGCCGACGAGCCCGTCTGCAGCGGCGGCCCGCTCGAACACGCGACGCCCTCGCATCCCGTCATCTACTACGCGGGCACGGCGGGCACGCTGATTCACGAGGGCCTGCACGCCTGGTCGAGCACGGCGTACGACTATCTCGGCGACTTCGTGACCGAAGGCACGACCGAATATTTCACGCGTGAGCTCCAGACGGACATCGACATGGCGCCGTGCACGACCTGCTATCCCGACGAGGTCGCGGCAGTGAGCCAACTGATGGATCTGGTCGGCAAGGACACGGTCGCGGCCGCGTATTTCGGCGGCGGCGTGCCGGCGCTGCACCAGGCCGTGAATGCGCAGCTCGGCGCGTGCGGCCTCGCGGCGTGGGCCTTCTCGCTGCAGATGGGCTCGTTCGAGCACGCGCGCGCGATCATGGAAGGCCGGCATGGGGACTACTGCAACGATCCGGCGTTCAGCGCGATGCCGACCAACCCCGGCAAGCTCACGCCGGCCATGCCGGGGCCGCAAAAGGCGCAGCCCGGCGCGGCGGGAGAGGCGGGAGCGAAGCCATGAGCACTTTCCCCGGCTCCCCGCACATCCTCAAGGGCGGCCTCGTGCTGCTCGACCCCGACACCTTCAACGTGCTGCCGAATGGCATCATCGCGTTGCAGTACAACCCGGACACGCTCTCGCGCACGCTCAAGATCAAGGGCGCCGAGGAGGGCGGCGACCGTTCCGAGGCCCTGCGGCTGACCGGTCCGCCCGTCGAGACCATCAAGCTCGAAGCGGAGATCGACGCCACCGACCAGCTCGAAACCGCGGACCAGAACACGGTGCAGTACGGCATCCATCCGCAGCTCGCGGCGCTGGAGACGCTCGTGTACCCGACCAGTGCCACGCTGCAGAACACCTACCGGCTCGCGCAGCAAGGCACGCTCGAAATCATGCCGATGCTCGCGCCGCTGCCGCTCTTCGTGTGGAGCGCGAGCCGCATCGTGCCGGTGCGCCTGACCGACTTCAGCATCACCGAGGAAGCGTTCGACACCGCGCTCAATCCGATCCGCGCGAAGGTCAGTCTCGGCATGCGGGTACTCAGCATCGACGACCTGAACTTCACCGACAAGGGCGGCAGCCTCTACCTCGCGTATCAGCGCCAGAAGGAGGCGCTCGCGCAGCTCAACCAGCCGGGCACGTTCGGCGCGCTCGGCATCAGGGGAATTCCATGAGCGATGTGCTGCAGATGGACCCGGTGCAGGCGATGCTTGCGCAGACCGCGCTGAAGAACACGCTGTTCAGCGCGACGAGCCGCTATTACGGCCTCGACCTCGCCACTTATGCAACGCCCTCGGGCGCGCCCGTCGCCTACGTGCTGCGGCGCTTCCTGCCGCAGGCGGCCACCATGCAGGTGATCCAGCAATACACGGTGGTGCAGGGCGACCGGCTCGACACCATCGCGGCCCAGTATCTCGGCGATCCGCTGCTGTTCTGGCGCTTGTGCGACGCGAACAACGCCATGCGGCCCGCGGCGCTCACGCAGACGCCGGGCACGAAGCTCAACATCACGATGCCCCCCGGGGTCAGCGGCAGCGCGCTATGAACCGCGGCTTCTACCTCACGCTGATGATGGGGCCGTTCAACGCGAGCCCCGTGCCCGAGCCCGTGATCGAAGCGTTGACGGAGCTGCAGGTCAGCTCGACCGTCGGCAGCCAGGGCGGCTTCCAGATGAAGTTCACGCTCGGCAAGAACTCGCCGGTCCAGCAGATGCTGCAGGCCGGTTTTTTCGATCCGCGCCAGCGCGTGATCATCGCCGTGACAGTGAACGGCTCGACCGAGGTGCTGATGGACGGCGTCGTGACCAGGCAGGACGTCACGCCCGGCATCGGCGCGGGCAAGTCGCTGCTTACCCTCACGGGCCTCGACCTCACCGCGCTGATGGATTTTCTCGACCTCACGGGCATCCCGTATCCGGGCCTGCCCGACTTCGTGATCGTCGAGGCGATTCTCGCGAAGTATCTCGTGCTCGGCGTGGTGCCGCTTGCGCTGCCCGCCGCGATTCCGGTGATCCAGAATCCGCTCCAGCACTTCGTCAAGCAAAAGGGCACCGACTACGCGTTCATCCAGTCGCTGGCCGCCAACGGCGCGGTGTTCTATCTCGATCCGGGCCCGCGGCCGGGCCGCAGCCTCGCGTACTTCGGCCCGGACCTGAGCAAGCTGATCGGCGGCGTGCAGCCTGCGCTCAGCATCGACTTCGACGCCTCGACCAATATCGATTCGCTGAACTTCTCGTACGACGGCACGCTCTCGACGCAGTACCTCGTCACGATCATCGAGCCGAACACCCAGTTGCCGATCCCGATTCCGGTGCCCAAGCTCGACATCCTGCAAGCGCCGCTCGGCGCGCAGGTGCCGCCCGTGTTCAAGGTGCGGCAGCTCTCGCCGGTCGCCAATCTCGACCCGGTGCAGGCGGCGCTCGCGGGGCTCGGCAAGCTGTTCGAGGCGCCCGACGCGATCACCGGCAGCGGCCAGCTCGACGTGCTGCGCTACGGCCGCGTGTTCAAGGCGCGCCAGCTCGCGGCCGTACGCGGCGCGGGCAACCGCTTCGACGGCAAGTACTACGTCAAGAGCGTCACGCACAACATCAAGCGCGGCGAGTACAAGCAGAGCTTCACGCTCGCGCGCGGCGGCGTGGGGTCTTCAGTGAGCACGGTGAGCGTATGAGCGACGGTCCACGGTACTACGGCATCTATCGCGGCACGGTCGCGAACAACGTCGATCCGATGAACATCGGCCGCATCATGGCGATCGTCCCCGACGTGGGCGGCGTGACGCCGTCGACGTGGGCGATGCCCTGCGCGCCGATGGCCGGCAAGCAGATGGGCGTGTTCGTGGTGCCGCAGATCGGCGCGGGCGTGTGGCTGCAGTTCGAGGGCGGCGACCCCGACTATCCGGTCTGGATGGGCGGCTGGTGGGGCAACGCGGCCGAGGTGCCGGCGCTCGCGCTCGCGGGCGTGCCGGGCGACCCGAACATCGTCATGCAGAGCACCTTGCAGAACGCCGTGGTCGTGAGCGACCTGCCGGGGCCGACCGGCGGAATCATGCTCAAGAGCACGACGGGCGCGACGATCATCGTCAACGACACGGGCATCTACATCCAGAACGGCAAGGGGGCGAGCATCGTGATGGTCGGGCCGTCGGTGACGATCAACTCGGGCGCGTTGGTGGTGGTGTGATGCCGGGCTTCGTGCTCCATGTCGGCGCAACGGTCCTGTGCAGCCACGGCGGCCAGGCGCAGCCCACGGTGCCGAACCCGCGCGTGACGGTCTCGGGCATGCCCACGGTGACGCTTGGCACACCTTACGTTATCGCGGGCTGCGCGCTGCCGCCGCCGCCCGGCGCGAACGGGCCCTGCGTGAGCGCACAGTTCGTGAGCGCGGCGCTGCGCGTGAGCTCGAACGGCCAGCCGCTGCTGCTGCTCGACAGTGTCGCGGTGTGCGTGCCCACGGGCACGCCGCTTGTCGTCGCGGCGACGCAAACGAGAGTGACGGGCACGTGAAACGCGAGGGCTGGCCAGAGTCATGACCCGCAACAGGAGGCGCGCGATGAACATCGACTTTCCGCTGCATTTCGACGTGCGGGGGCGCACCGCGACGACGGACGACGCCGACCATATCCGCGACATGATCGAGCAGTTGCTGTTCACGGCGCCGGGCGAGCGCGTGAACCGGCCCGAGTTCGGCAGCGGACTGCTGCAGATGGTGTTCGCGCCGAACAGCGTCGAGCTGGCGTCGGCGCTCCAGTTCACCGCGCAGGCGGCGCTCACGCGCTACCTGGGAGACCTGATCGATCTGCAGCAGCTCACCGTGAGCGCCGACGACGCGACGCTTTCGGTCGTGGTCGGCTATGTGATCCGCTCGACGCAGCAGCCGCTGACCCAGACCTTCGTGCGGAGCGCGCCATGAGCACCGTGGGCGCCACGAGCACCACGAGTACCGTGAACACGATGGGCGCCGCGATGCCCGGCGCCTGCGAGCTCGACCGCCGCCGGGACGCGGTGCGCGAGGCCGCGCTCTACGGGATCGATTTCGTCGAGGTCTCGGCGAGCCAGACCACGCTCGAGGTGTACTTCCTCGGCAAGGCGCCGGCCAGCATCGAGGCCGCGAACCTGAGCATCACCGGCGGCGCCGCCGTGAACGTGACGGGGCTGCGCGTGAACCGCCAGCCCGATCCCGCACTCGACGACTGGATGGAGATCGACGTCGATCGTCCCGGCGACTGGTCCACGTATACGCTTGCGATGGTCGAGGCGTCGCCGCCGTCATCCCCGGCAGCCACGTCCACGGCCCGCATGCGCGTTTCGTCCGCGAGCGCGCCACCCGCCGCTGCACCGCCCATGACCGGCTTCGATCCGCTGTTCGCGAGCGCGACCTTCAGCTTCAAGGCGTCGTGCCCATCGGATCTCGATTGCTGCGCGCCGCACGTCTGCCCGCCGCCCGTCGCCGCGCAGCCCGACATCAACTACCTCGCGAAAGACTACGAGAGCTTTCGCCGCCTCATGCTCGACCGGCTCGCGCTGACGCTGCCCGCGTGGCAGGAGACGCACGTGCCCGATATCGGCGTGATGCTGGTCGAGCTGCTCGCCTGGGCCGCCGATCAACTGAGCTACTACCAGGACGCCGTCGCCACCGAGGCGTATCTGAACACCTGCCGCCAGCGCATCTCGCTGCGGCGTCATGCGCGGCTCGTCGACTATGCGATGCACGAGGGCTGCAACGCGCGCGCGTGGCTCACGATTGCCGTGACGCGCGACCAGGCGCTGGACCTGAGCCAGGTCGCGTTCTGCACGCTGTTTCCCGGCGCACCCGCGCGGCGCGTGCTGCGCCAGAGCGATCTCGCGAATGTGCCGCCGGGCAGCTACGAATGGTTCGAGCCGCTCTGGCCGCCGCGCGCGCAAACCGTCGCGCTGCGCGCGAGCCATACCGCGATCGCGTTCTACACGTGGGGCGACTGCGCGTGCTGCCTGCCCGTGGGCACGACGCGGGCCACGCTGCTCGATAGCTGGACCTCGTCCGGCAGCGACGGCAACAGCGCTGACAGCGGCGCGAACAACAGGGCGGACAGCGGCGCGAACAACAGCGCACGCGGCCGCGCGCTCGATCTGCACGAGGGCGACGTGCTGATCTTCGAGGAGGTGATCGGGCCCGTCACGGGCAACCCCGCGGACGCCGATCCCACGCACCGCCAGGCGGTCAGGCTCACGAGCGTCACACAGGGCGTCGATCCGCTCTACGACGCGCAGAACGGCGGCACGCCCGTGGTCGAGATCGTGTGGTGCCCGGCCGATGCGCTGAGCTTCCCGCTCTGCCTCTCGGCGATGATGCCCGCGCCCGACTGCACCTGCCGCGACGGCATCAGCGTGGCGCGCGGCAACGTGGTGCTGGTCGATTGCGGCGCGAGCACCTGCGAGACGATCGGGCCGGTGCCGACGCAGACGTCCACCACCACCTGCCCCGACGACTGCGCGCCCGCGACCGTGCTGCTCGCGGCGCCGCCGCGCTTCCGGCCGCGCCTGAGCGGGAGCCCGCTCACCTATGCGCAGCCGCTCGCGGGCGCGTGCTGCGCGTCGGACCTCGTGGCGCAGGACCCATGCAGCGCCGTGCCGTCCGTCACGCTCGAGGACGGCGGCGGCACGGTCTGGACCGCGCAGCCCGACCTGCTCGAAAGCGGTCCCGACGATACGGTCTTCGTGGTCGAGATGGACGACGACGGCGTCGCGCACCTGCGCTTCGGCAACGGCGCCGAGGGGCGCAGCCCCGCCGCGGGCACGACGTTCGAGGCATGCTACCGGCTCGGCAACGGCCCGGACGGCAATGTCGGCGCGGAGACGATCGCCTGCGTGGTCTATCGCCCGGCGGGCGCGGTAGTGGGAGACTTCGCCCCGCGCAATCCGCTCCCCGCGACGGGCGGCACCGCCCAGGAATCGGCCGCCGACGTGCGCATGCTCGCGCCGAACGCGTTTCGCGCGCAGCTCGAACGCGCGATCGTCGCCGACGACTACGCGACGCTCGCCGCCGACAACGCGCGCCGCCTCGCGCAGCGTCCGCCCGGCCGCTGCGCGACGCCGTTCCAGAAGCTCCAGGGCGCGAAGGCGTCGCTGCGCTGGACCGGCTACGTCTACGAGATGGGCGTGGCCGTCGATCCGCTCGGCAGCGAGAGCGCGGGCGCGGCGCTGCTCGACGAGATCGACGCATACCTGGCCCGCTACCGCCGCATCGGTTACGACCTGCGTGTGCGCGCGCCCGACTATCTGCCGCTCGACCTTGGCCTCTCGGTCTGCGTGATGGCGGGCTACCAGCGCGCGCACGTGCGCGCGGCGCTGCTCGCGGCGCTCGGCACCAGCGTGCTGCCCGACGGCACGCTGGGTCTCTTCAATCCCGATAACCAGACCTTCGGGCAGGGCGTCTATGTGAGCCGGATCGTCGCGGCGGCGCAGGCGATCGCGGGCGTGATCGAGACTCAGGTGACGCGCCTCGCGCCGTATCTTGCCGGGCGGCCCGCGCCGGGCGCGACGCCCGACGACGTGCCCGCGGGCGGCGTGCTGGCGCTCTCGCCGTATCAGATCGCACGGCTCGACAACGCGCCGGGGCAACCGGCCAACGGGCGGCTCACGCTGCTGCTGCGAGGTGGGCGATGAACGCATGCTGTGGCTGCTGCACCGGGACGGCCGTGACCGTGCCTGCTTCCGTGGCGAATCCGCCGGGGCTCGCCGCGCTCGACTATCGCGTGGGCACTTACGCGGGCTTTTTCGGCACGATGCTCGCGCAGCTTTCGCTGGTGACGATCGCGGTGCCGTCCGCGGGCCAGTCCGGCACCGACCTGCTGACGCCGCTCGCGAAGCTGACCACGCGCGATCCGGCCGACCCCGCGATTGCGCTGCTCGACGCCTGGGCCGTGGTCGCCGACGTGCTGACGTTCTACCAGGAGCGGATCGCCAACGAAGGCTTCCTGCCGAGCGCCGTCGAGCGCCGCTCGCTGATCGAGCTGGCGCGGCTGATCGGCTATCGGCCGCGTCCCGGCGTGGCCGCGAGCGTGCGGCTCGCGTTCACGATGACGGCGGGCTTTGCGGGCACGCTGCCAGCGGGCACGCGCTCGCAGAGCGTGCCGAGCGGCTCTAGCGCGACGCCGCAGTTCTACGAGACCTCGGCCGATCTCGTCGCGCGCGACACCTGGAATGCGCTCGCGCCGCGTCTCGCGCGGCCCCAGGTGATCTCGCCCGCGAGCGATACGGGCTTGCCGAAATCGGCCGACGATGCGACGGCCAAGGCGCTCGCGAACGGCAACGCGCCCGGCGTTGCGCTGCCGGCCAGCAGCGGCATTCTGGTGACGGGCGCGGACGTGATCGACGCCGTCTATCTCGACGGCATCGCGACCCAGGTAAAGCCCGGCGACGCGCTGTTCTTCGTGTTCGGCACCGATACGGCGGCCACGCCCGCGATGCAGTATCTGCGCATCGCGGGCGATGTCGACGCGCAGGCGGACTTCGCCCGCACCGAAATCGCGCTGGGCCTCGTGGTGCCGCCGTCGCGCACGGCGCTCCAGCAGTTGCTGCTCTATATCGACAAGGGCACCCAGCTATTCGCGGGCAGCGACCTCGCGGCCCAGGTCGTCGCGATCCTGGAGCCGGTCGCGGCCAATCTGCTGTTCGTCGGCGCGCCTGGACCGGACGGCAAGACGCCGCTCACCGCGCAGCAGGTGGTCGAGCCCGCGATCTCGCGCATCGCGCTCGTGCGTTCGATCGCGCTCGCGCGCGGCTTCACGCGCGTGGCCGCGTGGCTCGCGATGCTGACGCGCAGTCTCCAATGGATCGCGCTCGGCAAGGAGGCGCAGCTTTTGCAGGGCGGCCTCGCAGGCGCGCTCGGGATCGGCGGCCGGCGTGTGGGCAAGATCAGCGCGCTGCGGGCGCTGCCGGCCGCCGCGCCCGCGTCGCCGCTCGAAAATCTGCATGGCATCGTGAGCGCGCTCGCGAAGGCGCCCTCGGTGCAGCCGGCCAATGCGCTCAAGCTCACGCGCAGCATCGCGGCGAGCTTCGGGCCGCAATCGGACACGGCGCCGCGCCTGCTCGCGGCGCTCCATCCCGCCGCCGCGGCCGCGCTCTATCAGGGCTGGTCGGCGGTGGCGACGGCGGGCGGGCGCGTCGAGGTCTACGGCGCGCGCGTGAAGGCGACGCTGTTCGCGGCGACCTGGCCCGGCTCGCCCGTGACCACCACGGACGCCAGGCAGATCACCACGAGCTGGACCGCGCCGAATCTCACGACCGCCTGGGGCGGCGCGTTCGCGAGCGTGGTGCCGCCGCCCGAACTGCCGCTCGACGCTACTTACGACCAGATCGAGCCCGGCAGCTGGGTGGCCGTGCGGCGGCCCGACGTCACGAACATCAACGGCGGCAACCCGATCATCACGTTTCATGTGGTCGCTTCGCTGCGCACCGCGAATCTCGCGACGCAGGACCCGGCCGCCGCTGCGGGTGCAACAACGAGCGGCGGCTTCGCGGCCAAGGTCACGCTGCTGACGCTCGATCCGCCGTGGCTCAGCGACCTGAGCGCGGGCGACGAGACCGCGAGCACCTCGACGCAGCTACTGCGCGAAACGCTGGTCTACGCTCAGGCCGAGCCGCTCTCGCTCGCGGACGAGCCGCTCGACACCGACATCGGCAACGGCTCGATCGACCTCGCGAACCTCTACGACGGGCTCGAAGCCGGGCGCTGGGTGATCGTCTCGGGCACGCGCACCGACATCCCGAACGCGAGCGGCGTGCAGGCGAGCGAGCTTGCGATGATCGCGGGCGTGCGCCAGGGCGTGGAGGCGCCGGGCAGCGTGGCGTTCCCGCTCGGCGCGCCGCCGTTCGTCGACGTGAGCTACACGTCGGACGCCAACGCGTGGGGCGACCGCCTCGTGGTCGGCCATCTGCCGGCGGGCACGACGGCCAACGAGGACGGCTCGCCGTCGTTCATGGCGGAGCTGGCCGCGCCGGCCTTCCTGAACCAGCAGTTCGGCGATCAGGTGCAGATCGCGCCGGGCGTCTATGTGAGCGCCTACGTGCCCAGCGCCGCCGAGCGCACCGGCAGCTTCGCGTCGTTCGAGGGGCTGCTCGTTAATCCGCTCACGCAGATTCCCTATCCGGGCGGCATGCTCGACTGGCAGACCGATGGCGTGTTCGCGTGGCGCATCTCGACGGTCACGCCGCATACCGTGCTCGATCTGGCCACGCCGCTCGCGAGCACCTACGACCGCGGCACCGTGACGATCTACGGCAATGTCGCCGATGCCACGCAGGGGCAGAGCACCGGCGAAGTGCTCGGCAACGCCGATGCGTCGGTCGATTTCCAGACCTTCGCGCTGAGCCAGTCGCCGCTCACCTATGTCTCGGCGCCCACGGCCTCGGGCGTGGCGAGCACCTTGCAGGTGCGCGTGAACGAGCTGCTGTGGAACGAGCTCGACAGCCTTTCTGACGCCGCGCCCACCCAGCACGCCTACGTGACCAGCGAGGACGATACGCAGCTCACCTCGGTCGTGTTCGGCAATGGCGTGCACGGCGCGCGGCCGCCGAGCGGGACCGCGAACGTGAAGGCCGTCTACCGTTACGGCATGGGCAGCAGCGGCAACGTGGACGCCTGGCAGATCACGCAGCTCGCGACGCATCCGCTCGGCGCGCAGGGCGTGACCAACCCGCTGCCGGCCACGGGCGGCGCCGACGCCGACCCCATCGGCCAGTTGCGCGCGAACGCGCCGATGGCGGTGATGGCGCTCGACCGGCTCGTCTCCGTGCAGGACTACGCCGACTTCGCGCGCACCTATGCGGGGATCGGCAAGGCCTCGGCGGTGAAGCTCCCGGACGGGCAGCGCGAGCTCGTCCACGTCACGGTCGCGGGCGCCGACGACATTCCCATCGCCGTTAGTTCGGACCTCTACACGAATCTGCTGGCCTCGCTGCGGGCGTTCGGCGATCCGCATCTGCCGGTCGAGCTGGCCGTGCGGCGCGTGCGGCTGCTCGTGGTGGCCGCGCAGGTGGCGCTGCTGCCCGCCTACGCGTGGGAGGACGTGGAGCCCGCGCTGCGCGCGGCGCTGCTCGCGCGGTTCTGCTTCGACGCGCGCGCGCTCGGGCAGGCCGCCTGGCTCGCGGAGGTGGTCGCGACGCTGCAGCAGGTCGCGGGCGTTTCGTGGGTCAACGTGACCTGCTTCGACAGCGTGCCCGAGGACGTGACGGCCGCGCAGCTCGCGGCGCTCGGCAGCACGCTCGGCCTCCAGCCGTACGTCGCCGCGCAGCTTGCGCAGCGTGCGCCGGGTGGTACGTCCGGTAGTGCGTCTGTTGGTGCGCAGGCGTCCTGCGCGATCGTGCCCGCCGAACTGGTGTTTCTCACGCCCGACATTCCGGCGACGCTGATCCTGAACCCGGCAGCCGCATGAGGAGCCGACCATGAGCGAGAACGCCGACTTTCTCTACGACCACGTGCCCGTGGTCTACCGGCTGCGCGACGCCGACCAGGGCTATCCGCTGCGCGCGCTGCTGCGCGTGCTCGCGGCCCAGGCCGCCGTGATCGAGCAGGACATCGCGGGGCTCTACGAGAACTGGTTCATCGAGACCTGCGACGACTGGGTCGTGCCGTACATCGGCGCGCTGATCGGCTATACGCCGGTCAGCATCGGGCCCGATCTCGACGCCACCGCCAGCGGCTGCTCGTGCGCGCCGGCGGGGGCGGCCGCGAGCGCCGCCGCGCTGCGGCTCGAACGCATCCTCGCGCCGCGCGCCGAGGTCGCGAACACGATCCGCTTCCGGCGCCGCAAGGGCACGCTCGCGGTGCTCGACGACATCGCCTCGGCCGTGAGCGGCTGGCCCGCGCACGCCGTGGAGTTCTACCGGCGCCTCGCGCTCACGCAGAACATCGACTTTCTGCGCCCGCAGCGCGGCCGCCTGATCGACGTGCGCGAGCCGCGCGACTGGCGCGGCGCCGCATTCGATGCGCGCGCGCGGACCGTCGACATCCGGCGCATCGATTCGGCGCGCACACCTGGTACTGCAAACCTTCCCGAGATCGGCGTCTATGTGTGGCGGCTGCGCGCCTTCACGGTCAGCGCGGCGCCCGCTTACTGCTACGAACAGGCCTCGCAGGACTGCTTTCTGTTCAGCGCGCTCGGCAACGACGTGCCGCTCTACGTGAACCCCGCGACGGGCGACGCGGCCGAGCCGCTGCCGATCGGCCGCGCCGCGCTCGCGGCGAGCCTGGCCGACGGTGCGCCGCCAGCGGCGCCTGGCGAGGGGAGCGCGCACGCGGCGGCCAAAGTGCCCGCGCTCTACGGGAGCGGCCACAGCGTGTCGATTTCGACGGGCACGCCGCCCGTGCCCGTCGACGCCGCGCGCATCGTCGCCGCCGATCTGAGCGCGTGGAGCTACCGGCCGCTGCCGGGCTTCGTCGCCGTCGATCCCGAGCTCGGGCGCTTCGTGTTCGCGCCCGGCGAGGCGCGCGGGCAAGCCGTCACCGTCTCCTATACCTACGGCTTCAGCGCCGATCTGGGCGGCGGCGAATACGCGCGCACGCTCGACGAGCCGCCCGGCGCGCAGCATTACACGGTCGGCAGCGGCGCCACCTTCGCGCATATCGCCGACGCGCTCGCGCGCTGGGGCGAAGACGCGCCGGTGAACGCCGTGATCGAGATCGTCGACAGCGGCGTCTACACCGAAGCGCTCTTGATCGCACTCAAAGCGGGGCAGAGCCTGCAACTGCGCGCGGCCAACCGCTGCCGCCCGGTGCTGCGGCTGCTCGACTGGCAGAACTCGGGACCCGATGCGCTCGACATCGGCGGCGTGGGCCCCGCGTGGTTCCAGCTCGACGGCGTGACCGTCACGGGGCGCGGCGTGCAGATCGGCGGCTCGCTGTCGGGCGTGACGATCCGGCATGCGACGCTGGTGCCGGGCTGGGGCCTGAACTGCGACTGCGGCCCGATGCGGCCCGGCGAGCCCGGCATCGTCGTGACGGGGTCGCTGCAGTGCCTGCGCATCGAGAAGAGCATCGTCGGCGCGATTCGCGTGGACCGCGACGAAGTCCGCGAAGACCCGCTGAAGCTCCACGTCTCGGGCAGCCTGATCGACGCGCTCGGCAGCGCCAACGTCGCGCTCGGCGCCGACGCGAAGCTGTGCGCCTACGCGGTCCTCACGCTGCGTTGCAGCACCGTGATCGGCCAGATCCAGACGCACGCGATCGAGCTCGCGGCCAACGGCATTTTCGCGGGCGTCGTGCGCGTGTGCCGCCGCCAGGCTGGCTGCATGCGCTTTTGCTACGTGAGCCCCGGCTCGCGCACGCCCACGCGCTACGAATGCCAGCCGGACCTCGTGCTCAAGGCCGTGGGCGACGCCTACCTCAATGGCGATTTGAGCGTCGCGCAGCGCGACGCGCTGCTGCGCGCCGAGCGCCTGCGCGTGGAGCCCGACTTCGCCAGCGTGCGCTACGGCACGCCGCGCTATGGCCGGCTCTCCGACGCGTGCGCGGAGGAAATCCGCACCGGCGCCGACGACGAATCCGAGATGGGGATGCTGCACGGCCTGTACGAGCCGCAGCGCGCGGCGAATCTGCGTCAGCGTCTGAACGAATTCACCCCGGCCGGCACGGACGCCGGGATCCTTTTCGCAAGCTGAGGAGAGCGCCGTGAAAGCCGACTTGACGCGCAGGAGCTTCGATCCGCTGCAGCACTTCAGCCGGGTCCTGATGCAGCAGGGCCGGGTGCAGCTCGACGCGGACTGGAACGAGCAGGCCGATATCCTGCTGCACTTGATCCGGCGGCTCGCCGCGGCGACGTTCGGGCCCGCGGGCAGCGCGGACGGCGGCTTCATGCCGGCGCTGCTGGCGGGCGTGACCGGCGACGTCGAGCTGGCGCCGGGCAGTTGCTACGTGGACGGCATCCTCTGCGAGCTCGACGCGACGCCGGTGCCGGTCACTTCGTGGAGCGGCAAGACGATTGTCGTGCAGCGCTGGACCGTGGACGCCGCGGGCTGGCAGGCCAACCAGCACGTGCGGCTCAGCTTCGACGCGAGCGGGTCCGCGAGCGCGAGCGCACCGCTCGTCGCGGCGATCGTGAGCGCCGACTACGCGACGCTCACCCTCACGCTCGACACCGATCTGAGCACCTTGACGGACATCGCCGCGATGCGCGTGCAGCGCGTGCTCACCTATCTGACGCAGCCCGACTTGCCCGCGCCGCCGCCGCTGCCGGCCGCGCCGCCGTTCCAGTTCTACCTCGACGTCTGGGAGCGGCTCGCGACGCCGATCGAGGCGCCGTCGATCCGCGAAGTCGCGCTCAATGGCGCCGATACGGCGGACCGCACGCGCGTCGTCTGCCAGGTCAAGTGGATGCAGCCCGGCGAGAACTGGGACCGCAAGACCTGCCTGACACCGGCGCAGATCGCGGCGGGGCTGAACGCCGGGAATCGCGGGCTGCTGCGCGCGCGCACGGGCCAGGCGCAGACGCCGACCGACCCGTGCACGGCCTCGCCGAACGCGGGCTATCGCGGCGTCGAAAACCAGCTTTATCGCGTCGAGATCAACACCGGCAGCAACGACGCGTCGGGCCATGCGCCGAGCTTCAAGTGGTCGCGCGACAACGGCTCGGTGGTCTTTCCGGTACTCGGCGTGAGCGTGTCGGGCGCGACCACGACCGTGCGGCTCGCGAACCTGGGCCGCGACGAGCGCTTCGGGATCGCGGAAGGCGACTACGTCGAGATCCAGGACGACGCCACGGTGCTCAACCAGTTGCCGGGCCAGATGCTCCAGGTGCAGTCGATCGACACCGGCTCGCAGTCGGTCGTATTGGCCGGGGCGCTCGCGTCGAGCGTGGGGAGCCAGCCGCAACTGCATCCGCTGATGCGGCGCTGGGACTACGCGGCCGGCGACCCGGCGCAAGGCGGGCTCACGCTGGGCCCGGACGGCGCGGCGTCGATCCGGACCGGCACGCTTTCGGGCGGCGACGGCGCGTGGCTGACGCTCGAAGATGGCGTGGAGATCCTGTTCGAAGCCGCGGGCAACGTGACGTGGCGCAGCGGCGACTACTGGCTGATTCCCGCGCGCGTCGCACTCGGCGACGTGATCTGGCCGCAGGAAACCGTGGTCGACGCTCAGGGCAACAGCGTGACGAACCCGGTCGCGCGGCCGCCCGATGGCGTGACGCATCACTACGCGCCGCTCGCGATCGAGACCGGCAATACGAAGACGCCGTTCACCGTTTGCATGGCGACGAAGACGCCTTAGGCGGGCGGGTCTTGTCGCCACGCGCGACGTTCCGATGGCGTTTCCCGTCCCGCCGCAATCGATAGCAGAAACCATTCTTTGACCTCGTTTTCACGATTGCGCATCATGCGCACTCGTTCGTGCAGCGAGGGCGCCGCCGTCATGGCGGCGCGGTTTCGCGCGCGCGGTCCGTTTGTCTCGTCTGGATATCTCCCATGTTTGATCCCGAATCGAAATCCGAAGGCGTGCGCGAGCGCCGGCGTTCGCTACTGAAGACGGCCGCGGGCCTGGGCTTGAGCCTGGGTATGGGCGCTGCGCTGCGCGGACTCGGCGCCGTTGGCGCGACACTGGCCGCGAGCGGCGTTGCCCATGCGCAGGGCGATAAGGTGCTCACCGTCGGCTACCAGAAATATGGCAACTTCATCATCCTCAAGGCGCGCGGCACGCTGGAGAAGCGCCTCGCGCCGCTCGGGTTTTCGCTCCGGTGGATCGAGTTTCCGGCCGGTCCGCAATTGCTCGAAGGGGTGAACGCGAACGCGGTCGATATCGGCGTGGTGGGCGAGACGCCGCCCGTGTTCGCCCAGGCGGGCCGCGTGGACTTCGTCTATATCGCCGCGGAACCGGACGCGCCGCGCGGCGAGGGCGTGATCGTGCCCAAAAACTCGCCGATCCGCACGCTCTCCGACCTGCGTGGCAAGAAGGTGGCCGTCACGCGCGGCTCGAACGCCAACTATCTGCTCGTCAAGGCGCTGGAGCACGGCAAGGTCGGCTACGACGAAATCCAGCCGGCCTATCTCGTTCCGGCCGACGCGCGCGCCGCGTTCGCCAACGGCAGCATCGACGCGTGGTCGATTTGGGATCCTTACTTTGCAGCGGCCCAGCGTCAACTGGATGCGCGCGTGCTGACCACGGGCGAAGGCCTCGTGCGCAATGTCGAGTACTACGTAGCGCGCCGCGCGTTCGCGGCCCAGCATCCGGATGTGGTGCATGCCGTGCTCGGCGAGCTGCAGCAGCTCGACGGCTGGGCCGCGCACAACGTGCCCGCCGTGGCCGCCCAACTCGCGCCGATCACGGGGCTCGATACCGGCACGCTCGAACTCGCGCTCGGCCGCATGAGCTACGGCGTGCTGCCCGTCGATGCGGCGCGCTTCGCCTATCAGCAGCAGATTGCCGACGCGCTCTACCAGCTCAAGCTGATTCCCGAAAAGCTGGTGGTTACCGAAGCACGCTGGCAAAGCGCCTGAGGCGCGCCGGCAGCGCCTTTTCGCACGGCGGCCGCCGCGCCGCAAGGAAAATGAATGTGCGAAATATGCTTAGGCGAAAGTATTCGTTCGCATCGGCGAGATCCGTCCCGACAATGTCCGTTCTCTCTACGGATGCGTGCCGCGATGCGCGCGAACTCGACGACAGGAGGTATCGATGAGCGGATCACATGCCGGCGAGGCGCATGCCGGGGAATCGAATGAACGCCAGGCGCGGCGCCGCTTCTGGCAAGCCTGGACGACGAACGAAGACTGGTGGTCGATCTGGATCGGCCTCGGCCTCGTGCTGGTTGCCTGGCTGCTCTACGCGGGCGGCAGCAGCATCCAGTGGCTGGCCGTCGCGCCGGCCAAATGGACCCGCGTCGACGATGCGGGGCACCATCTGATCGCCCATTTGCCGAACTACGTCGCGCTCTTCGTCGTGTTCGGCGCGCTTTTTTCGCTGGCGGTCGCGGCCCTCGGGCAGAAGGTCGCCCACTTCGTGCCGTCGTTTGCAATCGTCTTTATCGGCTCGGTCATTATTTTCGCGCTCGGGGCATGGGCCAACGCTTCGAAGTACAACCTCGAGCCGCCGCTCGTCGCGCTGGCCGCCGGTCTTCTGCTCTCGAACTTGTTCAGGCTTCCTGAATGGTTTCAGGCGGGTCTGCGCGTCGAGCTCTATATCAAGGTCGGCATCGTGCTGCTCGGCGCGACGCTGCCGTTCACGCTGCTCGTCTGGGCTGGCCCCGTCGCGGTCGGGCAAGCCGGCATCGTGTCGCTGCTGACGTTCTTCGTGATCTTCGGCGTGGGATCGGCGCTCGGTCTCGACAAGCGCTTGGCCGCGGTGCTGGGCGCGGGCGGAGCGGTCTGCGGGGTGTCCGCGTCGATAGCGATTGCGGGCGCGGTGCGCGCGAAGCGCGAGCATGCGCCCGTCGCCATCACGCTCGTGGTCGTCTGGGCGATCGTGATGATCTTCGCGCTGCCGTTCGTCTCGCGCGCGCTCGGCCTGCCCACGGGCGTGGCGGGCGCGTGGATCGGCACCTCCGAATTCGCGGATGCCGCCGGTATTGCCGCGGCCCAGGCTTATGGCGATTTCGCGAGGCATGCGGGCAGCACGATCGCGGGCGCACCGGAGGCGTCGCTGCAGGCCTTCACGCTGATGAAGGTCGTGGGCCGCGATATCTGGATCGGCATCTGGGCGTTCGTGCTGGCGATCGTGGCCACCACGCGCTGGGACCGCGATGACGGTCTTGCCGCCCAGCCCAGGGCGGGCGAGATCTGGGCGCGCTTTCCGAAGTTCGTGATCGGCTTCGTGCTCGCTTCGGCGTTCATTACGTGGGTCGCGAGCGGCCAGTCGCTGGCGGACTACCGCAAGGTCGTGACGCCCGAGCTTACCGGCCCGATCACCGTGCTGCGCACGTGGGCGTTCATCTTCTGCTTCTTTTCGATTGGGCTGACCACGCGCTTCAAGTCGCTCTCGGCAACGGGCGCGAAGCCGTTCATCGCGTTCACTGCGGGCGTGGTCGTCAACGTGGTGGTGGGGTACGTGCTCTCCGTGCACGTGTTCGGCCACTACTGGGCGAGCCTCGGGCAATGAACGCGGCCGCTCTTCCCCGCACGGCGCGATGTGCCGATTGCGCACATCGCGAGCGCGACGCGGGCAGCCTTGAGCGCGCGATAGCGGGGCTGACCGTGTTCGGTTCCGGATATGGATCGAGCGCGGCCGACAGCCGTCTGTGTGTATTGCGCGACCAGTTCGTTTCGCCCAACGACCGTTGCGCGGCGTTTTCGCCGCTGCCGTCTACAGGATAGCGCGGCGGTCTTCACAATCGTTCGGAGTTCGAACGTTTTGCAGCGATCGCTTCAAACCTTCTTTTCAGTGCGCAGATGCCGGGTATTGCGCTCGATCGACATCAGAACCAGCAGCAGCGTGAGGAACCCGGTGAGCGCGAGGAGCGTCCCCAGCGACGACCTGAATTGCGCGATCCGCTCGTTCGCCGCCCCGATGGCGCTTTGCGCGGACGCGATCCGCTCGATCTTGACGCGCGCATATTGATTCATCGCCGCCGCGACATAGCGTTCGCGATCGTCCCATTCCCATGTGGCTGCGTGCTGGTCCGCACGCGCGACGACGTCGGCAAGCTCGTCGACGAATGCCTGGCGGTCCGCGAGCGGCACATTGCCCAGCCACGCATCGAGCAGCGGCTGGCTCGCGTTGTCCTCGTTCAGGACCGCGCGCAGCGGGGCGGGGATCGTCACGCCCGCGGCGGTCTGGAGGTTCGTCGCAGGCGCGCCGTTGCCGTTGTCCGCTATGGCGTCGTTGGCCGTTTCCGAGCCGGGGATCGAGGCGAGCACGTCGGCCGCGTGCACGGGCGGATCGGCGGCAATGCCCGCTTTTCCGGGCGCCGCGAGCGCGAACATGAGTGCCGTCATCGCCAGCACGGCGGCGACGAGGACGATGAGGCACAGCACGCGTGCCGTGCCGAGCAGGCGCCGTTCGACGCTGTCCGCAATTTTCATGTCAATCCCGCTTCCACTTCGTTTCAACCTCGTTGATACCCATACCGGCGAGCCGCCGGCGTCGAACTCACGGCTCGCGCAGATAGCGCTCGGACAGCGCCTCGTAGAGCGGCGGCGCAAAAATGCGCGAGATGCGGCTCGCGATGAGCGCCGTGGCCATCAGCGAAATCACGAGCGCATGGCCGTTGATCATCTCGATGACGATCACGAACGCCGTGATCGGACTCTGCGTGACCGCCGCGAGATAGCCGACCATGCCGAGCGCGATCAGCATCGATAGCTGCATCTGCGAGAACACCATGTGCAGCGTATTGCCGATGCCGGAGCCGATGGCCAGCGACGGCGCGAACAGGCCGCCCGGCGCGCCCGGCAGGTACGAGCCCACCATCGAGACGAGCTTGAGGATCGGATACAAGGCGCTCACGTGCGCGGTGCCTTCGAGCATGCCGCGCGCCTCGGCGTAGCCGCTGCCGAACGTGTGGCGATGCGAGAGCACGCCGACGACCGCGATGACGAGGCCGCAAAGCGCCCCGAACAGCACCGGCCGTTGCGCGCGCATCTCCAGCAGCACACGCGGCATCCAGCGCGCAGTATTGAGCAGCAGCCAGCAGAAGCAGCCGCCCAGCACGCCCGCGATCACGCCGGTCAGCACGACGGCGACGCTGAGCCATTGGGGCAGCCCCGAGCCGATATCGATCGTGCCGAAATAGACGTAGTTGCCCTGCAGACCCAGTGAAACCACGCCCGCGAAGATGATGGCCGTGATCAGCACGCCGCTCGTGCGCTGCTCGAAGCTGCGCATGAGCTCTTCGATGGCGAACACCACGCCCGCGAGCGGCGCGTTGAACGCCGCCGATAAACCGGCGGCCGCGCCCGCGAGCGCGAGCCTGCGCTCCAGCACGCCAGGCCGGATCGTGAGGAAGCGCTGGGGATAGAAGCGCCGCAGGCTGAACATCAGCGCGGCGCCGACATGGATGGTGGGGCCTTCGCGGCCTATCGTGAACCCGCCGAGAATGGCGAGGAACGAGATGAAAATCTTGCCGACGAGGATGCGCAGCGTGAGCAGTTGCGGCCCGAGTTCGTTGGGCCCGTGCAGCATCGCAATGACCTGCGGAATGCCGCTGCCTTCGGAGCCGGCGAAGAAGCGCCGCGTGAGCCAGACCGTCACCGCGCCCGTTGCGGGCGCCACGAGCAGCGGCAGCCAGAACCGCTCAGCCGCGTAATGGAGGAATAGCGCGTAGCCGAAATCGATCAGCTTCGCGTAGAGCACGGCGACGAGGCCCACCGCGATCGCGCCCAGCCAGAACACGCCGTAGTGGAGCCATAGCCGGTTGGCGCGCTGTAACGTCCGCCTGTCTATCAGCCCGAAGATGCGCACGATCGGTATCCCCTGTCTGTTGGTTGTCGTTGTGTGGATGGTACAGGCGTTTCCTTCCGTTCGCGCCGGGATGCAGAAAGGTCAGGCCTTGCGTTGCGGCGGCGCCTTCATGCTGGCCGCGATCACGAGCCAGCAAAACACGAGCCCCGAGCACGCGTAGAATACCGCGCTCGCGCTGCCGTGCTTGAGCAGCCATCCGCCCACCACGCCGCCGAGCGCGAGCCCGATCGACTGGGTGGTGTTGTAGACGCCCGTGGCCGCGCCCTTGCGGTTGCCCGGTGCGAGCTTGGACACCAGCGAGGGCTGCGAGGCCTCCAGGATATTGAAGCCGAGGAAGTACACGAACAGCACGGCCGCCACGATGGCTAGGGTATGCGCAAGCGAGCCAAGCAGAAGCTGGCCGATCAGGACAAGTCCAATGGCGGAAAGAAGCACGGGCTTCATCTTGCCCCGCTTTTCCGCGGCGATGATGGCGGGCACCATCAGCACGAACGAGACGCCCATCACCGGCAGATAAATCTTCCAGTGCGAGGCCACGGGCAGGCCCGCGTCCACGAGCAGACGCGGCACGACGAGAAACAGCGCCGTCTGCGTGGCGTGCAGCACGAGCACGCCGAAGTTCAGGCGCAGCAGCTCGACGTTGTGCAGGACTTCGGCGAACGGCGCGCGCACGTGCACGGGCCGGGGCGCATCGGGGACGATCCAGAGCACCACACCCACGGCAAGAATCGAAAACACGCCTACGAGCGCGAACAGGCCGCTCATGCCCACCCAGTGGAACACGATCGGCGCGCCCACGATCGCCACCGCGAACGACATGCCGATCGAGCCGCCCACCATCGCCATGGCCTTGGTGCGGTGCTCCTCGGAGGTGAGGTCGGCGATGAACGCGAGCACCGCAGAGGAAATCGCGCCCATGCCCTGAATCACGCGGCCGACGATGATCCACGCGATGTCGTGCGCGCCTGCCGCGACGAAGCTGCCGATGGCGAAGATCACGAGGCCGATCACGATCACGGGCTTGCGGCCCATCTTGTCGGAAAGCCAGCCGTAGAAGATATAGAGCAGCGACTGCGTGACGCCATAGGCACCAAGCGCGATGCCGACGAGCAGCACGTTGTCGCCGCCGGGGATGGTTTTCGCGTAGACCGAAAACACCGGCATGATCATGAAGAGGCCCAGCATGCGCAGCGCGAAGATGGCGGCGAGCGACATGGTCGCGCGCCTCTCGGGAGCGCTCATGCGTGAAGAGGGAGTCGACGGCATGGAGGGGGTACGCATGTGGATCAATCGAAAAAAAACCCAGCGGTCAAGCTGGGTCAGGGGAGTTGCCGCTGGCATGGCCGGTGGCAACTGGACGTTTTCAGTCCGGCAAGCTGAGGGTACAACGGTGTCACGCCAGGCTGCGCCGCGCCCGCTGAAAGCGCATTGCAATAAATGGTCATGGCATGACATTTCCGGGAATTTACGCCGGTATACTTAAAGGAAACTTAAATTCGCCGATCGGGGTGTGCGGTTGCGTACCTTCGCTCCGGCGTGGGGGATGGGGCAACGGAAAGCGGCTTCGGCCGCGGGAAAATACGCTGGCACTTCGCGATATTGCCGCCTGGACTGCATCGTGCGATGAGACAGGCGATGCGACGCTGTCCACCCGGTACGGGAGCTTCCGATGAGACTGAATCGATCCTTTACGGCAATCCTGCTGGCCGCGCTGCTTGCCGGATGCCATTCGGCAACGCCGGTGCCGCAGGCCAGCGGCGCGGCGAACATGAATGCGGCCAGTACCCAGCCCGTCACCGGCGCGCCGTCGTCGGTCGACGAGCTGAACAATCCCAACAGTCCGCTCGCCAAACGCAGCGTCTATTTCGACTTCGACAGCTATGACGTGGCGCCGACCTGATTTATCGTCAGTAGCTTGAGTGGGTATGGGCGGGGCTGCGGACGGGCGCCTTGGCGCGCCCGCCGCTCACAGGCCCGTCACATGCCCATGAAGTAGGGGCGCACGTCCATTTCCTCGGCCCATGTCTGGACGTCCTGCATGTCCTCGAATTCCACGGGCAGCCCCCGGTACATGCAGCAGAAGCCGCTCGCGGTCCGATAGACGACGGCCCATTCGCGGTTGCACTCGCGGTTGCATTCACGGTTATCCTCGCGGGGTTCGGCGAAACCCCGCGCATCGTGTGGCTTGGCGCCATGCAAGGCCGCGTCGATGCGCCTGCGGACCGCGGTCCAGTCAGCCCTCAGTTTCATGACGGTCCTCCTTTTCTGCCGACGATGCGGATACTTCGTTCTGCGATACATCGCGAACGCCTTGCGAGCCGCGCGTGCCATTGCTCGCCCGCGCCGGGAAAATGCGGATGCTGCTGGCGACCGCATCGGCGATATGCTCCTTGGCGATCACGCCGCTAACGCGCAGCGTCCCCGACGGATCGCCCGTGACGACGACGGCCATCGTCGCCCGGTGCTGGCGCAACTGGCTGATGACGTCGAACGCGGCATCGGACTCGCCGACCACGATGTAATTGTGCTGCGCGAGCCGGCCGAGCGTCACCGAGGGATCGTCGTGGCTCACGGCCCGCCGCAGGCCGGTATTGATGCGCAGCACGCCATTGATCTTGCTGTGGCGCGTGACGACCACATGACGAAACGCCGGGTCGCCCGGCGAGCGCAGCAGGTCGCGGAACGGCACCGCCTCGTCGAGCACGAGGACGTCGGTTTCCATGACCTGCGCCGCGCTTTGCACCATGAACATGTTGGCGTGCAGCGCATTCGGAATCACGTGCCCGCGCCGCGCGAGCTTGAGGGTGTAGATGCTCTCGGGCGAGAGCAGGCGGCGCGTGCCGAGACTGAAGGCGACGGCAATGATCATCGGCAGCACGATGTCGTAGTCGCGCGTCATCTCGAAGATCATCGCAACGGCGGTCATGGCGGCGCCGGTGCCTCCACCGACCATCGCGCCCATGCCCACCATCGCGAAGGCCGGCGCGCTGACCGGAATGCCTGGCAGAACGAACTGGAACGCCGCCGCGAGCGCCGCGCCCAGCGTCGCGCCGATGTAGAGCGACGGCGAAAAGACGCCGCCCGACGAACCCGAGCCCAGGCTCACCGAGGTCGCGAACAGCTTGGCCACGGCGAGCATGAGCAGGAACAGTCCACCGTGCAACTGCCCGTAAAGCGTCGCCTGGATCGTCGCGTAGCCCACGCCTTCCACGTAATAGTGGCCCGCGTAGCGCACCAGCGCGTACATCAGCAAGCCCACGAGCAGCATGCCGAGCGCGTGACGCAGGTAACGCAGGCGGATAGGGTCGAAGCTGTCTTCGGCCCAGTGCAGCGCGCGTATCAACCCCGCTGCGGCCACGCCCGTGATCGCGCCGAGCACCGCATACAGCATCATCGTGAGCGCGCTGCCCGGATGATTGGGCAATGCGCCGAGCTGCGCGGGCACGAGAAACGCGGGTTCGCCGCCGAAGAACAGCCGCCCCACGAAGGTGGCCGTGCCCGTGGCGAGCGCAACGGGCAGAAACGTGTTGACGCTGATTTCCGGCATCATCAGCTCGGTCGCGAAGAGCACGCCGCCGATCGGGGTGTTGAAGGTGGCCGCGATCCCCGCGCCCGCGCCGGCCGCGACCAGCGTGATGCGCTGGCCGGCGGCCATCGGCATAGCCTGGCCCAGTGTCGAGCCGAGCGCCGAACCGATCTGGATGATCGGCCCTTCGCGTCCGACCGCCGCCCCGGTGCCGATGGCGAAAGCCGAGGCCAGCGACTTTACGACCGCGACGACGGGCCGGATCACGCCGCGCCTGAAGTAGATCGCGTCCATGACCTCGGGAACGCCATGCCCCTTCGCTTCGGGCGCGAACGTGCTGACGAGCCAGGTGACGACGAGGCCGCCCACCACGGGCACGAGAATGACCCAGGCGCCCCACGGGGCGGCCGGCGTGAACTGGCTTGCGTCGTAGGAGAACGAGAGGCGGCCGAGAAAGAAGGCGTTGTGGACGGCGCCGATCAGGCCGCGAAAGACGACGGCCCCGAGGCCGGTGACGATGCCCACGAGGAACGCATAGAAGCACAGCAGATAAATGCCGACCGGCTGGGTGTCGTCATCGGACAGCGTGGGTGGCGCCGCAAGTCCGGGCGCCACGTGCACGGCCTGGCGGGCTGCCTTGCCGCTCGTCTTGCTGTTCTCCTGCCTGGTTCCATCGCTCATGATCGGGCACTCCCGGCTATCGTCGCTCGCCGATGGTCTGCCGCGGCTGCGCGTGCGCTACGTGTTCTCCTCCCTGAACGCCCAGCCAAAAGCCTGAACTTCCGACTTGTGCAGCGCGGCCAGCCGCTTGAGGCAGCGCTCGCCCTCGGGCGTCAGATGCACCTGGACCTGGCGGCGGTCGTGCGCGCTCGGCACCCGGGTGACCAGTCCCGCAGCCTCGCTGCGCGTGATCAGCGCGACGGTTCCATGCGACGAAGCCTGCAGGCGCTCGGCGATCTCGCCCACGGTGGCCCAGTCGCGGTCAGGAAACGCGCGGGTGTGCAGCATCAGCATGTACTGCAGCGGCGTCACGCCCTCCGCGTGGACGATCGCCTCGGAAAGCCGCAGGAACCGCCGCAGCCGGTAGCGGAATTCGGAGAGCTCCTCCAGGTCGGCCCTCGTGACCTCTTGTGTCACCTTGCGGGGCTTCGGTGGCATGAGTCGCTCCATTCACGGCATTGAAGTGAGAAAGGGTCACTGTGTGACATAAAATATAGGCGCAGTTGTGTAGTCGTGCAAAAGGGCATTGTAAAGGAGCGTGCGGAACGGCAATTGCGCTCCCGTGATCGCTCAACGCGACGAAGGTCCTGGTTCTGCTCGCCGGTCGGCGTGGCGGCTTTTCGTGCTGAGCCCCCGACGCACGGAGCGCGCAGCCGATGGGACAGCACGAGATGGCCGTTTTTGCCAGCCTCTGGCTCGGCGCGAGCGTGCTTGCGGCCGCGTGGGTGGTCTGGGACCTGTCGGGCGGCGGCCGCCATCAGAAGATGGCGGTCATGGCCTTCGTGTGGCCGTTGACGATGCTGTACTGGGGGCCCGTGGGACTCGTGTTCTACCTCGCGTTCGGCCGCGCGGAGCGGGGCGCGACCGCCATGGCATGAAGGAGAAGATGTGAGGTCTTTTGGCCGCGCTGTAACTTTTTTCGTCGCTACGACGAACTAGACGTCATTCACGCACGCTTCGGAGGCCTATCGTGTTTGCGCGTCTTCTTTCGGCTTTTGCCTTGCTGATGACCCTGCCTCTCGCCGCTTCGGCCAGACCTGTCGTGGTCGAATTGTTCACGTCGGAAGGATGCTCTTCCTGTCCGCCGGCCGATGCGTATCTGTCCGACCTCGCGAGCAGTCGTCAGGACGTCTTGCCTTTGGCCTTTCACGTCACCTACTGGGACGGCCTTGGCTGGAAGGACCCGTATTCGCTCGCAGCCGCCACGCAGCGACAGGAGGCTTACAGCTCGCGTTTCGGCAAAGGCCCTTATACGCCGGAAATGGTCGTCGATGGCCGCAAGAGCTTCGTGGGCTCGGACCGCTCGGCGGGACAGCGGGCGATCCTCGCTGCGCAAGCGAGCGACCGGCCTTCGGTGAGCATCAACGGCACGCGCTCGGGAGCCAGGCTGTCGATCGAGGTGGGAAGCGGCTCCGGCAGCGCTCAGGTCTGGCTCGTCGGTTACGACCGCGAGCACAGCACCGCAGTCGGTCGCGGCGAGAACTCGGGCAGCACGCTCAGGGAGGCCAATATCGTTCGCTCGATACAGTCGCTCGGCCAATGGACCGGAGCCTCGCTGACGTTCAATCCGGCGGTGCCTGCGGGCGAGCGGGCGGCGGTGCTGGTGCAGGCGCAGGATGGCAGCATCATCGGCGCCACCCGCATCGATTATGGCGCCCATTGATGTGACTCGTGCGGCGCGGGAACCCGCACCACCCATAGAGGGTGGTCACAGCGAAGCGTCCATCTGGCCTACTGGGGTTGGCATCGCGATCGCCGTCCATGACGGGCGGCGTTCGCGCGACAAGACTAGTCCAGACTTGATGGAGAGACCAAGTGGGTGTATTGAGCGGAATTCGCGTCCTCGAATTCGAGGCAATCGGTCCCGCCCCATTCGCCGTGATGATGTTGGCGGATATGGGCGCAGACGTGCTGCGCATCGACCGGCCCGTCGAGCCGGGCGACCTCGGCCCGAAGCGCGCGGGCAAGATCGTCAACGTAGTCGGCCGCGGCCGGCGCTCCGTGACGCTCGACCTCAAGGAGCAGCAGGGCTGCGAGGCCGCGCTCGAACTGATGTCGCGCGCGGACGTGGTGATCGAGGGCTTCCGGCCCGGCACCATGGAGCGGCTCGGTCTCGGGCCGCAGCAGGCGCTCGTGCGCAATCCGGGGCTCGTCTACGGCCGCATGACGGGCTGGGGGCAAACCGGGCCGCTCGCGGCGCGCGCGGGCCACGATCTGAATTACATTGCGCTTTCGGGCGTGCTCTCCGGCATCGGCCGCGATGCGAACGGCGCGCCGGTGCCGCCGCTGAATCTCGTCGGCGACTATGGCGGCGGCGGGATGCTGCTGGCGCTCGGCGTGGTGGCCGCGTTGCTGAACGTGCAGCGCGGCGGCGAAGGCGGCCACGAAGCGCTGCGCGCCTGGGGCTTCGACGAAGCCGCCGTGGCTCGTCTGCGCGAGAAGGGGCTGGGTTGCGGCGAGTGAGCCGCTTCTCGCGCGGCCGGCTCAGGCGCGGCCGGTCGCCGGTACGCTCACGGACTGGGTGGCGCAGCTGAACGAAAGCCGCGCCACGCGCTCGGCCCATTCCTTCAGCGCGGCGCTGCCGCCATTCGCCCATGCGTCGTCGCCGAGATTGGTCACGTTGGCGACAACGGACCAGTCCGTCGAGAGGCTTTGCAGCGCATTGAGCGTGGACGACGCCTCTTGCGTGACCGTGCGGATCTGATTGCAGGTCAAGGTGACCTGAGCCAGATTGGCGGTCGCCTGGTCGAGCTGCGCCCACGCCGTTTCGAGCTGGCTCAGCGTCGCGTTGATGGCGTCGGTGAGCTCGAGTTCGTCCACGGCGTCCTCGCCGATCTTGATCACGCCTTTCACGAGCGGGTCCACGTCCTCGCCCTCCGATCCCACCGCGAGCGCAACGTCCACGGCAACGGCGATCAGATCGAAGCCCGAATCGATGGCGTCCTGGGTCAGCTTGTCCTCCTGCTGGTCGAATTGCGATTGCAACTGGTCGGCCAGCTGGGTCAGTTGCGCGACCTGCTTCGCATCGGCGTTCTGGATGGATTTGGCGATGCTTTCCAGTTGCTCGAGCAGCGGCTGCCCCTGGCTCACCAGATCGGCGACCGAATCGCACAAGGCCACCACGTCGGGAATATCGTCGTCGTAGAGGACGTCGTGCATCACGCTTTCTTCGTTGATGCCGTCCTGAAACAGATTGGCGATCGACGCGCTGTCGCCGGTGAGGTTGGACATCAGCCCCTCCCAGAACTCGCCCCACAAATCCTGCTGCCAGCCCGAATACTCCGTGACGAGCGACGCGTATTGCGGATTCCCGGCGATCACGGGCGGCAGCACGGCGGTCGTCGCCGAGCGCAAATAGCTCTGGATCGTCATGAACGCATTGAGAAGACTCACGACCGGCAGCGATGGAATCGAATTAGCCATTTCGGATACCTGATCAAAAAATGTTCGGACACGATGAAGAACGGGCCGGACCGCGAGGGTCCGGCCGTGGCGGTTCCTCGTCTGGTGGGCGTCAGTCGGGCAGCGCGGGCAGTTGCTGCCAGCTGTTGTTGGCGAGACTCGTGAGTACCCATGCCGCGCCCGTGTTGTCGATGGCGTAGACGGTGCCGCCGTCGCTCACGCTCACGCCCACGATGCCGCTCTTCAGCTGCGTGCAGACGGGGCTGTTGCCGCTCTGCGGGAGCGCCACGTGCCAGAGGTTGAGGCTGCCGTCGGTGACGTACTGGTCCCCTTGCGGCGCCTGGGCGAGGGCGCTCACGCCGGTCATCATCGCCGTCAGCGTGTTGCCGTTCGCGGTATCCATGACCCACGCATTGCCCGACGTGTCGATCAGGCCGACCTGGGTGCCGTTCGCCGCGAGACTGCTCCACGTGGCCGTGCCGATCTGCTGCCACGCGCCCGACGAGCTGGCCCACAGGCCGCCGCCATTGTTGGCGATGGCGAACAGCGTGCCGTTGGCGCCCGCGATGGCGCCGGGCGCGTCACTGTTCGGCATCGAGCCCACTGCGCTCCAGTTCGTGCCCGAGCCGCCGTAGACATAGGCCTGGCGGTCCGACGTCACCTGGCTGATGGCCCAGACCGAGGTGCCGTCCGTCGCCACCTGCGCGACCGGGAACGTCGAGATCGGGGTCCACGCGTTTTGCCCGGCGTTGAACAGCTTGGCGAAAAAGCTTTGTCCATAGCTGTTGGGCTGCAGTTGCGAGCCGTCGAGCGGCGCGCCGTCTATGCCCACGACCACGGTTCCCGCGGCGGCCACCGAGAAGCTGCAGCCGGGCAGCGTGCTCCAGCTCGCGCCGCCCGACGCCAGGCCATAGGTCGTGCCCGAATTGCTGACCAGCCATGCGTTGCTGCCTGCGGCCGCCAGATTGGTCGGGTTCGCGAGCATGATCGAGCTGGGCCAGATATACGCGGTGATGCCGGCAAGAAAGCCCGCCTGCGAAACGATATCGTTCCATTCGTTCAGCGCGTCGGTGAGCTCGTCCTGGTTCAGATCGTTGAGCGCGGCGGTGATGTCGTCGCCCAAGGTTTGACAGAGCTGCAGCAGCGTATTGAGTTCCTGCTGCGACTGCGAATTCATGCTCGCCACGCCCTGAGCGCTTTGCGCAAACATCGCAACGGCCTGAGCGGCCAGCAGATCCGTGTTTTGCCAGCTGATGTCGTTCTGGATCTGCGCCTTCAATTGCGCAATCTGCCCTTTGAGCGCCGTGATTTCGGCGATGGCGAAATATGCGCCCGCCGCGCCGCCCGCCATCAGGATCCAGCCAATCGGATTCCAGAAGTTCGCGAGCCCGACGATGCCGACCACGATGGCCGAGCCCGCCGCAAAACCGAGTCCGATGATCTTGCTGTTGTCGGAGCTGATCGTGCTGTTGCAATTGGCGATATCGGTGTTCAGCGCGTTGATTTCGCTTTGATAGGCCTGCTGAAGCTGATAGAGCACGCCCGTGGTGGATGCGGTGACGAGCGTGCTGGCCGCCGTGTTCAGGTTGCCGCTGAGCGACTGGATTTGCGTGCCGAGGCTTTGCAGCGGCGCCAATTCGGCGCCGATGAGCAATTTGGTTTGCTGCAACTGGTTTTGCCACGCGGGACTGCCCGACTGCAGATGCGCCAGCACGATGAAATCGGATTGCACGGTGGCGTTGAGATTCGAAATCGTGGCCGCAACCGAAATGAGGTTCGAGAAGATGCTGGCGCCGCCGCCGCTGCTCGACGTGCTGATCCAGTTCGCCGCCTGGCCCTGAAGCACGGCAAGCTGCTGCGTGAACTGCTGATAGGCCGTCTGCAGACTGTTCACGGGAATCGTGGTCCCCGGAGGCGGCGCGCTGAACGTGAGGACGGGCGGTGCGAGCGCCGTCAACGCGTTGACGTAGGTGCTGGTCGCGATGATCTGGATCGTCGCGATCGACTGCTGCACGGCGAGTTGAAGCGCCACCGAGCCGAGCCGCGTGCGCGGCGCGATTTTGACGAGCGGATGACCCGCCTGGGCAAGATTGACGCGCCGGTTTGGTGCGAGCAGGACGCTGCGCCCAAGATGCGGCGCATCGGCCGCTTTGTCGCGTTCAAGAAGGAGTTCCATCGTGAGCCCCCGTGATCGAAAAGAAGGTTTTGTGACGTTGAAGCCATCGTTGAAACCATGTTCCGCCGGAACCGGCGAAAGCACGCCCTGGCAACGTAATGAAACGTGTCGCCAATTCCAGAATTCAAATGTTGGCAAATGCTTGTTTGTCGGCGGCTGTTGGGTCGTGCCGCGCTTTTTTTGAGCGAACCAGGCGAGAAATGTTGGCTAACCGGATCTTGTGGATGGTTGCCGCGAGCAAGCACGCTGTGCGCTTTTATCGTGGCGATGCCGGTTGTCGCTCACCAGTATTGGTTTGCGCGCGGGGAGGGGGCAAGCTTCGATTGGGGAGGTTGAAAAGCGCGGGTTAATCGACTTTGAATAGCCTGGGTGAGGTCCTGGCTATTTGGTGGTGGCCGTCTGGTAGTAGCGCGCCCGCAGCGGAACGGTGTGGCTGCCGCCCGTGGCCGGGTTATAGCCGTTGAGCGCGACCACCTGGCCCAGCGGAAACGGGTTGCCGTTGCCATCGAGGAGCTGGATGCCAACACCCGTGGCGCTCGATGTGCCGTCCAGTGCCACCACGGCATTGGTGCTGTCCAAAATAGTTGTGTTTGCATCGATTTCGTACTGGATTGCCAGACCGTATTGGCCCAGTCCCGCGGGACAATCGTTCAGGTCGATCGTGAACGACGCCGCGTTTTGCACATGCGAACCAGGATGGCTGAGCGTAATGAGCGTTGCAGCCCAGAAAGTTCACCACGTAGAATAGTTTCGTCGCACTACGATAGAATAAACATATGACGAAGTACGATTAGTTATAGGACGAAATCAGATTAAATATGTGACCCGGTCCGATTTTCTATTGAGTTATATTTTTTGAGAGTCGTCTTATTTTCATGGGCGCGGCGAATGTCGAAGCGTATGCGATGAAATGATTGCGTGCATGAGGTCGCTTTTGCTCTAGTCAGTTGGTTGTCAAGACAACTTTCACTGCTGTCGTGGTAACCTGGAAGCAGCAGCGCATGCGCCGCGTCGTGGCGCTCATCGTTCTCGCATCGCCCCGCAGCCGCTGGTTACAATAAGACGCTCGCGCGAGCCAACGCAAACGGCTCCCTTCCTCTCTTTTAAGCGCACCACGCAGCACACCACGAACCGCCATGCCGGACCTCAACGCTCAATCCTTCGACACCCTCATCATCGGCGCAGGCTCGATGGGCATGTCCGCCGGATACCATCTCGCCCGCGCGGGCAACCGCGTGCTCATGCTCGACGCCGGCGATCCGCCTCATGACACCGGCGCGCATCATGGCAGCACGCGCCTGATCCGCCACGCCTACGGTGAGGGGGCCGCTTATGTCCCGCTGGCGTTGCGGGCGCAGGCGCTCTGGACGGAACTGGAGCAGGAGACGGGGACGCCGCTGTTCGTGCGCACCGGCGTGGCCAATATCGGCTTGCCCGGCGAGCGCTTTCTGGACGAGGTCAGGCGAAGCGCCCTCCGGTACGGGCTGGCGCTGGAGACACTCGACGGTCGCGAGGCCCACCGCCGATGGCCCGCGTGGCGGCTCGCCGACGAGCATATCGTCCATTTCGAACCCAAGGCCGGGGTGCTGTATTGCGAGCGCGCGATTGGCGCCTGCCGCAAACTCGCTCTCATGCACGGCGCGGCGCTGCGGACCAACGCGACGGTGACCCGCATCGAATCCCATGCGTCGGACAGCGTCGAGGTCGTGACCCGCGACGGAGAACGGTTCCGCGCCCAGGCACTCATCGTATGCGCGGGCAAATGGACGCCTACGTTGCTTGCGCCGCTGGGCATGGCGCTGCCGGTGACACGCGTGCGCAAGAGCTTCGCCTGGTTCGAATCCGCGCCCGACTTTGGGCCGGACCGGTTCCCCGGCTTCGCGGTTACGTCGGCGGCCGGCCAGTTTTATGGCTTTCCGGACCTCGACGGCGAGGGGCTCAAGGTCGGCCGGCACGACGGCGGACAGCCCGTTGCCGCCGAGGCCGGGCTCGCTCCATTCGGTGCCGAGCCGACCGACCTTGGCGATCTGCAGGACTTCCTCGCCCAATTCATCCCGGGAGCCGGAGCGCTACGGATGGGAAGGGCCTGCGAATACGACGTCACGCCGGACGAGCATTTCATCATCGACACCGTGCCCGCGTGCCCGAATATCCACGTCGCGACCGGCTTTTCGGGGCACGGCTTCAAGTTCGCCAGCGCGATCGGCGAGGCATTGGCCGCGCGCATCGTCGAAGGCGCGAGTCGTGTGGATTTATCGTATTTCTCGTACGGCCGTTTCGTTTGAGCTACTAACCAATCCTGGCCGCCCGATCGCTCAGAACGAGTGATACATCCCCACGGTCACGAGTACCTGCTTCGACGAGCTCGAGTCGAACCCCGCGCCGGGGATCTCGGCGATGGCGGCGCGCCCCACCGTGGCGCCGTTGGCTCCGAAAACGGGCGCGATCCCGTCGCCGCCCGCCTTCTGGAAGATGGCCACGCCATAGAGGCTGGTGCGTTTGGAGAGCGAGTAGGTCATCCCCAGATTCACCTGCTGGAAATCTGGTTTGAGGTCCTGATAATCGGCCTTGCCCGCGTTGTAGATGTAGGCCGCGCCCACGAGCAGCGCGGGCGTGAACTGCCACGTCGCGCTCGCTTCGTAGCTGTCCATCCTGAAGTCGCTGCCGCTGCCTGCGTTGGCAAAGCCGTTTGCGACGAAGTACTGGCTCTGGTCGAGTTCCGTGTGCGCGTAGTTCAGAGCGAGCGTCGCGTGGCCGATCGCATAGGAGCCGCCCGCCGTGAAGGATTTCATCGACTTCGCGTCCTGCAGGGCAACGTAATTCGAAAGCGAGCCGACATAGTTTCCGTTGGAGGCGTAGACGCCACCCGTACCATTGGCCGACGTCGCGGGGTCGCGAATGTCGAGGTAGCCCACCGCGACCGAAACCGGCCCGTGCGTGTACATGCCGGCGAGCGACCAGACCTGGTTCGTCGACATGCTGCCGGCGACGCCGCCGAAGCTGTACAAGCCCTCCACGTGCAGTCCATCCCACGTCGGGCTCACGTACTTGATGGCGTTGTTGATGCGGATCGACTGGTTGAGGTTGTCGAGGTCGCCGAAATGCGAACCGTAACCGGTCGCGAAATTATTGCTCGACGGGAAATAGCCGACGGTTTCGGACGGCGGATCATATTGACGGCCGAGCGTCACGGTGCCCCATTGCGGATTGCTCAGACCGACGAATGCCTGGCGGCCGAACATGACGCCGCCCTGGCCCAGGCGCCCGTTCTGGATGTTGTAGCCGTTTTCGAGCGTGAAGATCGCCGCGGTTCCGCCGCCGAGATCTTCATTGCCCTTCAAGCCCCAGAGGTTGCAACTGGGCGGCCCGCAGGTATCGCCTTCGACGACGTGCCCGGAGCCCGTGTTGTTGACGTAGGTGACGCCCGCGACCAGCCGGCCGTACAGCGTGACGCTGCTCTGCGCAGCGGCAAGGGCAGGCAGGGCGCTCAGGATCGCGGCACAGATGCAGCGCTTTTTCATTGAGATCTCCATCGTTCTGGTCTTTTTGCTCTTAGGGTCACGGCGAGGGTCACGGCGCGACGTTGGAGCCGCGCACGGCGTCCGCGGCCAGCGGTGTGCAGGGAAAGGCCACCGAGACGGCGCGTGAGGACGGCATGGGTGTCAGCAAGCTGGCGGCGCAGGTCACTGCCGCGTTGATCAGCATGGCGATCAGGCCCGGCTCCCATTGCGGCACCGCACTGGCCCAGAAGTGGGCCGCGAACGGCGCGAGTAGCGCGACGAAGCCGGCGACGAGACCCGCGAGCACGCCAGTCGCCGTCGTCCTGCGCCAGAGGAAACCGAGGAACACGCCCGGCGCGAGCATGCCGATCGCCGAGTAGGCATCCAGCAGGATCTTGACGAGCGAGCCCTTCTGGCTGATCGAGAGCCAGACGGCAAACGCCGCAAAGACGATCAGCGAGCCGCGCGAGAGCCTGAGCGCCGTGCGTTCGCTGAGATCGCGCCGGAACGGGCCCACCACGTTGCGCGTGAAGATCGAGCCCGCGGTGAGCAGCAGCAGCGCGCCCGGCGCCAGCGCCAGCAGGAAGCCCGTGCCCGCGACGATTCCCACGATGGGCGCCGGGTAGCGCTCGGAAACGAACTGCAGCAGCGCGGCGTTGAGGTTGTTGCCCGGCGGATGCGTGCCGGCAATCAGCGCGGCAAAGCCCAGCGCGATGATGAAGAAGTAGGCGAGCGAGTAGAGCGGCTGCCAGATCGCGTTGCGGCGGATTGCCGTGCCGCTCTGCGCCGTGTACGAGATCTGGAACAGGTGCGGGAATACCCAGTTGCCGAACGCGATGTTCAGCGCCGACGTGAGCAGCCACACGGCCGTGGTCGGCGAGCTTGCGTCGAGCCCCGGCAGGCGGCCGATGCCCGGATGCTGCTGCTCGGCAACGCGGAAGATGTCGAGCAGCGAGGCGGCGCCGACCTTGCTCGCCACCGTCGCGCAAAGCAGCACGACGACGGCGATCATCAGCACGTCCTTGACGCCCGCCGCGAAGGCCGCCGAGCGCACACCGGCAACGAACACGAAGACCACCATGACGAGGCCCGCGATCAAGGTCGCGACCGGTGGGGAGACGAGTCCATCGAGCGTGAGCTGGACGATCAGGCCGAGGCCGACGAGCTGGATCTGCACATAGACGATCAGCGAGGCAATGCCGATCACGCCGGTCACGATGCCGAGCCATCGCGCGTCGTAGCGCGCGGCGAAGAAGTCGGCCTGGGTCACGAGCCGCTGCGCGCGTCCGGCGCGCCAGATCTTCGGCATCAGCCAGTAGCCCAGCGCATAGCTGAGCGAGACGGAGCAGAAGGCGAGGTAGGCCGGCGCGCCGAGCGCCCACGCATAGCCTGAAATGCCGAGCACGGCAAAGGTGGTGTACACCTCGCCCGCGTTCATGAACCAGAACACGACCGTGCCGAGACTGCGGCCGCCAACGGCCCAGTCGGCGAGCGTGCGGCCTTTGCGGGTACGGCGGCCATAGCGGATTGCGCCGCTCACGGTGGCCAGCAGAATCGCCAGTACGATAGCCAGCTTCACGGTGCCTCCTCCCCAACAGACGCGGCGGAGGTGGCCGCGATGAAGGCCGCTTCTTCCTGCTCGACGCCGTGCGCGCGATCGAGATGGAAAACGATCGCGATGAGCACGCTCGTCAGCACGATGCCTGCCATTTGCCACAACATCGGAAACGGCAGGCCGAACGGCGCCCAGGCGATATCGTTGACCGCCGGCGCGAGTCCCGCCTGCCAGATGAAGGGAATCGTCAGCAGCCAGCGGTAAGTGCGGCGCGCGGGAACGGCCGCACTCCGGATTCCATCCATGACCAATCTCCTGTGTAGTTAAGCTGCACAATCTAGCGTCTCGTGTGCACCTAGTATGCACAAATCTGAGCTAAAACAAAAAAGAAACATGCCTTTGATGGCACCACGTTTACCCGTAAATATACGGCACAACTGCGTACATTACTGTAGGCAGCCACGGATTGACGCCGCGCAGAATGTGTATCTATACTGCACACATGCGTATGATGGAACTGCACGACATAGAGGTGAAGAATGATAGGCGAACGGCTTAAGGAACTGCGCACGTCGCATGGCATGTCGTTGCGGCAACTGGCGGAGCGAGCCGACGTTTCCGCAACGCTGCTGAGTCAGATCGAGCGCGCCGTCACCGATCCCAGTCTCGAAACCATGCGCCGCCTGGCGGGCGTGTTCGGCGAATCGGTCGCCTCGCTCTTTGCGGAGTCGGCGGCGTCCTCCTCGGTTTCGATCAGCCGGCCGGGCAATCGCTCGATGCTGATTTCGCCGAAGGGGCGCGTGACCTACGAACGTCTGACGCCGGGCAATGGCCAGCTCGAAGTGCTCCGGGCCGTGCTGCAACCCGGAGAGATGTCGGCCGACGAGCCGCGCGGCCATCCGTCCTCGGAATGCGTCTACGTGATCGCGGGCGAACTGGTCGCGCAGATCGACGGTGTCGACTACACGGTGGCGGCCGGCGAGAGCGTTTCGTTCGACGCGCGCTTGCCGCATCTTTATCGCAACGCTTCATCGTCGCCCACGGAAATCATCCTGTCGGTGACGCCGCCCAATCCCTGAGCCATCGAGCCAACGCCATGCCCCATTCCGATTCCCCATCCGGCGAATTCACCCTCTATGACCTGCGCGTGGAAGTGGTCGCGCCCGAAGGCGCGAAGCTCCATTGCGGCGCGAAGGTCGGCGACTTCTTCGAACTCCGCGGGGAAATGCTGCATCTGCCGCCGGGGCAGGGGTTCTCCCTCTACTCGCTTGCGGCATTGCTCCCGCTGCTGCCGGCCAAGCAGCGCGCCACGGACCCGAGCGACTGGATGTCGACCGATGCCGAAGTGGCCTGCCCCGATCCGAATTGCCCATCGCGGTTTCGCATCTCGCGAGTCGGCACGCGACGCTTTCGTCACGCCGACACCACAGCAGTCAGACTCACCAACGAGGGAAATTGATGGTCCAGATACCTACGACCGAGCTCGCACCCGGCTACGCGATTTCGCGACTGATCAAGGGCGGCTGGCAACTCGCCGGCGACCACGGGGAAGTCGACCGGGCTGGCGCGCTTGCCGATATGGCCGCTTATTACGAGGCCGGCGTGACGGCGTTCGATTGCGCCGACATCTATACCGGCGTGGAGGAAATGATCGGTGCGTTTCGCAAGAGCTATGGCGAGCGCCACGGAACGGGCAGCCTGGACCGGCTGAAAATACACACCAAGTTCGTTCCCGATCTTTCAGTATTGCAAACGATCGGCCGCAAGGACGTCGAGCAGATCATCGACCGCTCGCTGGCGCGGCTTCAGGTCGAGCGGCTGGATCTGGTGCAGTTTCACTGGTGGGATTACTCGGTGCCGCGCTATCTGGAAGTCGCGAACTGGTTGCGCGAGCAACAACGTGCCGGCAAGATCGACCAGTTGGCCGCAACGAATTTCGACACACAACGCGTTGCCGAACTCGTGGACGAAGGCATTCCGCTCGTCAGCATGCAAGTCCAGTATTCGCTGCTCGATCGCCGCCCGGCGCGGCAGCTCGCGCCCTATGCGGGCGAGCATGGCATCCGGCTTTTGTGCTACGGCACCGTAGCCGGCGGCTTCCTGTCGAAGCGCTGGCTGGGCGCCGCCGAGCCCGTTGAAATCTCAAACCGCTCGCTCGTCAAGTACAAGCTCATCATCGACGACTTCGGCGGCTGGGACCTGTTCCAGGCGCTGCTCGAAACGCTGGAGCGCATTGCGCTCAAGCATGGCGTATCCATTTCGACCATCGCCACGCGCTGGGTGCTCGATCAGGACGGCGTGGCGGCGGCCATCGTCGGCGTGCGGCGCGGCGACCATCTCGCGGAGCACACGAAGGTATTCGGCGTTTCGCTCGACGACGACGACCGGCAGGCACTGGCCGCGATTCACGCGCAGAGCCGGGAACTCGACGGTGACGTCTACAGCCTCGAAAGAGACATACACGGACGCCACGGCCGGATCATGAAATACGAGTTGAACAAGACCTGAAATGCGCGGAGGGGAGTTCGAAATACGGGCGAGCAATTGCCCGTATTTCGATAACCTCGATCGACAAGCTCGACAAGCGGAATCACGAGGTTAATTCGCGACTTATTTCCCGTAGATATCGAAATCGAAATACTTCCGGGCAACCTTGTCGTAGCTACCATCCTTGTGCATATCGGCAAGCGCCTGATCGATCTTCTGCTGCAGATCGGTGTCTTCCTTGCGCATGCCGATGGCCGTGCCATTGCCGAGAATCTTCGGATCGTCAAGCGCGCCGCCGACGAACGTAAAGTCCTTGCCGCGCGGCGTATTCAGGAAGCCGAGATTGGCATGTACCTGATCCTGCACGGACGCATCGAGCCGGCCCGAAATCAGGTCCGCATAAACAAGATCCTGGTTCTGGTAGGGGACGATCGTAGCGCCAGCCGGCGCCCAGTGCACGCGCGCATAGGTCTCCTGAATAGAGCCTTGCTCCACGCCAATCCGCTTGCCCTTCACACCTTCCGGCGTGGGCAGGACCGTCGATCCCTTTCTCGCGACCATGCGGTCGGGCGAGTGAGCGACCTTGGTCGAAAACGCGATCTGCTGCTCGCGTGCAGCGGTTTTCGACATCGTCGACAGAATGGCGTCGAATTTGCGCGCCTTCAGCGCCGGGATCATACCGTCGAAGTCCTGCTCGACCCATACGCATTTTGCGTGCAGGTGCTGGCAAATTTCGTTGCCGAGGTCGATGTCGAAGCCAACGAGCTGGCCATCGGGCGCTTTGGATTCGTACGGCGGATAGCTTGCGTCGACGCCGAAGCGAATCGTGGACCAGTCTTTTGCCTGCGCGCCGGTGGCCGATACGGCAAGCAGGGCAGCGATCAAGGCCGCCGGAATTCTTTTCACTTCAATTCTCCATGGGATACGGGAAGGGTATTTTGTTGCGCGGATATTATTTTGCGGTCGCACGAGATTATCCAGTCGGTATGGCTTTGTCAAATTCCCCATAACGGGTTTGCCATAGCGGATCCCGCGGCGTGGCGCCGAGTAAATCGATGGGGGGATAAGGACTGCAAAGCGTCCTTTATCCGCACCGTCCTGACCGCTCAATTCCCGTACATATCGAAGTCGAAATACTTGGCCTGAATCTTGTTGTAGGTGCCGTCGGTGCGGATCTGCGCGATTGCCCGGTTGAGTGCCTCGCGCAGGTCGGCATCCGATTTGCGCACGCCCGCGGCGTCTCCGTTGCCCATGATCTTTGCGTCGTAGACGGTCCCGCCCACGAACGCGAAGCCCTTGCCTCGAGGCGTCGAGAGAAAGCCGAGCTGGCCTTGCACAGCATCCATCAGCACGCCGTCCACGCGCGCATTGACGAGATCGGCATAGGCCTGGTCGTAGCTCGGGTAGGGCACCACTTCGACGCCGGAGGCCGCCCATTTTTCGCGAGCGTAGGTCTCCTGAATCGTGCCTTGTTCGACTGCGATGCGCTTGCCGGCGAGCTTCGCGCCTTCGGGCAGCAGCCCGGAGCCGGCGCGTGCGATCAGGCGCGTCTGGTTGCGGTAAAGCCGGTCGGTGAAGTCGATCTGCTGGCGCCGCTGCTCGGTCGCCGCCATCGACGAGAGGATCACGTCGAACTTGCGCGCCTGCAATCCGGGAATGAGGCCGTCGAAGCTGCTGGAAACCCACACGCATTTGGCGTCGAGCTTCGCGCACAGGGCGTTGCCGAGATCGATGTCGAAGCCCTTCACGCTGCCGTCGGTCGCGGTCGATTCGAAGGGCGGGTAAGTGGGATCCACGCCGATGCGTATCGTGGTCCAGTCTTTGGCCGAGGCGAACGAGGCGAAGGCCATTGCGGCGGCCGGGAGCAGAATCGCGATGCGCATTTTCATGGTTAGTCTCCGTAGGTGTGGGGCGGGGCGGCGTAATAACGGCGGCAGCGAACGGCGGTGGCGTTTCAGCTCGGAAAATCGCCGCGCCTGAAATCGTCTGCGAGTTCGAGGGCGTCGGCCATCTCGCCGACGGTGATGGGCTTGATGGGCGCTCGAATCCGGTAATGGCCGACCTCGGCGACGTCGCGATGCTGGACTTGCGCAATCAGCTCGCTCACGGTCGTTGCGCACCAGCGGCCCTGGCACGGGCCCATCCCGCAGCGCGTGAAGGCTTTCATCTGGTTCGGCCCCTGGCAACCGAGTTCGGCGAGCCGGCGGATCTCGCCGGCCGTGACCTCTTCGCACCGGCAGACGATCGTCGCGTCGTCCGGGCGGCGCAACGTGACGGGCGGTGTATAGAGCGCATCGAGCAGAGGGCGCACCGCAAGATGGCGTTGCAGTGCGCGCAGCGGCGGGCGCGAGCGCGCGGCTTGCGTGGGTTCGTCAAGCATACCTAACGATCGGGCGATATCGAGCGCCGCGATTTCGCCCGCGAGCGCCGCGGCCTGCGCGCCGCCGATGCCTGCGCCATCGCCGGCAATCCAGATGCCGGGCACGCTGCTGCGGCCATGGCTATCGCATTGCGGACGCCAGCAGGCTGCGTGCGCGTCCCATTCGTGCGCACAACCCACCGAGCGGGCGAGCTGGGTCGACGGGATCACGCCTTGATGCAGCAACACGAGCGTGGTCTCGAGCGTCTGCGCGGTTCCATTGGCGTCACGAAAGCGGACGCGCTCGGCCTGCCCGTTGCCGTCGATTTCGAATCCGCTTGCGTGCCGGTACACGGGAATGCCGGCGCGGCGCACGGCGCGTAGCATGCGCCAGCCTTTGAGCAGATAGTCGGTGGCGCGCAGCGCGGGCAATGCATGTGGTATGGCGCGACGCCAGGCATTGCGCGGTGTCGTATCGACCAGCGCGCGCACGCGCCGGCCCGCGTTCAGCAACTGGGCCGCGAATAGCCAGAGCAGCGGGCCGCTGCCTGCGAGAACCGCATCGTCCGAGGGCGCGAGGCCCGCGGATTTCAGCAGGATTTGCGCGGCGCCCGCGCCCATGACGCCGGGGAGGGTCCAGCCGCGTACCGGCCAGGGACGCTCCTGTGCGCCGGCCGCGATCAGGACGGCCCGCGCGCCGACTTCGAGCGTGCCACCCGACGGCGCGCTTTGCGTCAGCATTGCCACGGGCTCCGGCTCGAACGCGATCTGCCAGACGACGCTGCGCGGCAAATACTGCGCGCCGCTCGCGAGCAGGCCGTCGATCAGCGGGCGCCCCGCCGCGTAATCCTTGCCGAGCCATTGCGCGAGATGCGCGGGCGCGTCGGCGAGACCGCGATAAATCTGGCCGCCCGGCGAGCGGCCTTCATCGGCCACGATGACGCTGAGTCCGGCCGCGCGCGCGGCCGTGGCGGCGGCCATGCCCGCGGGGCCCGCGCCGACGATCAGCAGGTCGCATTGGCGTCGGGTCATGCGAGCCTCGCCTTGCCGTTCATCGCGCGGATCTGCATGCCGTCACGCACCGGCGTCATGCAGGCCTGGACGTTGGGCACGCCATCGATCTCGACGAGGCAGTCGAAGCAGACGCCCATCATGCAGAACGGGCCGCGCGAAGCGCCGCTGACCGCGCTCGCACGACATGCGCTCACGCCGTTCGCGAGCAGCGCGGCCGCAACGTTGTAATGCGCCGGGACGTCGTGCGCGATGCCGTCGATCTGAATGCGCGCGCTTGCGCCGGCGGTGGTGGAGTCGATGGGCTCAAACATGCGGGGCGTCCTGAGGCGCGGTAAAGCGCGCCGTGGTAAAGGCGTGCAGATCGGCGGGCGGCGCACCGCCCGCGATCCAGGGCGCGACGAGGTCGGCATGGACGGCGGCAAGCGTCACGCCGCTGTGGCAGATCGCAACGAAAGCGCCGGGATGGGCGCGCGATTCCTCGTAGACGGGCAGACCGTCGGGCGTCATGATGCGCAGCGCGCCCCACGCGCGCACGATGCGTGCGTGCGCGAGCGCCGGAAAGGCGGTGCGCGCGCGGCGCGCGATATCGGCCATCGCGGCGCGTGTCTGGCCATCGTCGAAGCCGACGTCTTCGGCCGAATCGCCAAGCAGCACGGAACCCTCCTGGGTTTGCCGGACGACGAGCGTGGGATAGGCGAGAAACGGGGCGAGCCGCTCCGTGACCATGATCTGGCCGCGCAAGGGCGAGATGGGCGCGTGAACGTCGACCATCGGCGCGAGCCTGGCGTTGTCGAGGCCGGCCGCGAGCACCACGCGGGCGGCTTCGAGCGGACCGGCGGGCGTGTCGATCTCGAAACGCCCGGCGCGCGGACGGATCTCGCGAACCGTGTTGCGGGGCAGGTAGACACCGCCGCTGGCGAGCAGCGCCTGAAGCAGCGCACGCAGCGTGTAAAGGGGATTGGCATGGCCGTCGTGCGGCGACCAGAGCGCGCCCGCGAGCCGCTCGGACGCGGCGGGCACGCGCTTGCGCAGCGCCGCGCGATCGAGCGCTTCATAAGTGAGCGCGGCGTCGCGGCGGCGCAGCGATTCGAGCAGCGCGCCCGCTGCCTCCAGTTCGGCCTCATGCTCGAAGAGTTCGATGCCGCCGGGGCGCTCGAAGCCGCAGTCCACGCCCGTTTCGCGTTGCAGTTGTGCGGCAAAGGCGCCCCAGCGCTCGGACGAGCACCGCGACCAGCGCGCATAGGGGAGGCAGCGGCTGCCCTTGCCCTGCACCCAGACGAGCCCGAAATTGCCGCGTGCCGCGCGAAACGCGATGTCGTCGCCGTCGCAGACCGCGACGCGCAGGCCTTGACGCGCCACGCCCCAGGCGATGGCCATGCCGACGAGACCGCCGCCCGCTACGACGACGTCGAAACCGCGCGCGGTCATGGCGCGCGCCGGTGCGATCCGGGCGAGGTTTGCGTGTTATATGCCATAGTGGTCCGAAGCCTGGGTTCCTTTTCGTTACGGAACCCATCTTGGGCCACGCAAAATTAGCGGTCCAATACAGCTTGTTCAGCAGCCCATAATCCAATGTTATGAACTTGCCTACGCTCAGAATCCGCCAGATCGAAGCCTTCCGCGCCGTGATGCAGCGGCATACCGTGACGCTCGCGGCGAGGGAGCTGCATATCTCGCAGCCCGCCGTCAGCCGGCTCATTGCCGATCTCGAGGAACGCGTCGGCTTTGCGCTGTTCGAGCGCCAGCCGGGCCGGTTCGCGCCAACGGCGCAGGCGCGCGTGCTTTATGAAGAGGTCGAGCGCGCGTTCGTCGGACTCGATCGCGTGGCGCAGGCCGCGGAGCAGATCCGCGCGATGCGGCTCGGCACGCTGCGCGTGGCGGGCTCGCCCGCTGTCGCGCTCGATCTCCTGCCGGAGATCCTCACGCGCTTCACGTACGCGCATCCCGGCATCGACGTCACGCTGCTCGCGCACAGCGCATTCACGGTCGTCGACAAGGTAGCGTCGGGGCAATGCGACGTCGGGCTCATCGCCGAGCCCGTGCCGCATCCCGCGGTGCGCAGCGAACGGCTGGCGGACGTCGCGATGCGCTGCATCCTGCCACGCCAGCACCGGATCGTGCGCAAGCGCCTCGTGCGGCCGGCCGACTTGCGCGGCGAGCCGTTCATTTCGTTTCCGCCGAGTTTCGAGGCGCGCAGCGCGATCGACCGCGTGTTCGTCGAGGCGGGCGTGACGCGCGTGCTGTCGATCGAGGCGCAGCTATCGCAAACGATTGTCGCGTTCGTGGCGAACGGCGCCGGCGTCGCGTTGATCGATCCGGTGACGGCCGCGTACGCCAGTCATCGCGTGATCGTCAAGCCGTTCGAGCCGCTGGTGCCCGATCATTTCTATCTGGTCACGTCGGCGTTGCAGCCGCTATCGACGCCAGGCGAGGCGTTTTGCGCGAGCGTGCGGGAAAGCTTCGCGCAGATGGACATGCACGTTGGGGGGTAGGGTGAACGCGCGACGTTCCTGCGTCGCGCGGAATCTCAGGCGACAACCTTCTGCGCTGCGTCGGCCTGCTCGCGCATGCGACGGGCTTCGTCGCGCAGGAACTGCTGGTAGTCGTCCAGATCGCCGTCGAAGGGTTCGACGCCGCCTCTCGTGACCAGCCAGAATTCGTCGCAGACGGCGCGCAGCAGAGCCCGGTCGTGACTGACCAGCATCACCGTCCCTTCGAATTCATTGAGGGCCATCGCTAGCGCTTCGCGGGTGGCCAGGTCGAGGTGGTTGGTCGGCTCGTCGAGCAGCAGCAGGTTGGGGCGCTGCCATACGATCATGCACAACACGAGCCGCGCCTTTTCGCCGCCGCTCATCGTGCTCACGGCCTGGTGGACCGTGTCGCCACTGAAGTTAAAGGTGCCGAGGAAGGTGCGAAGCGATTGCTCGGTGCCGCTCTGGCCCGGGGCGCGCAAGTGCGCCGGCGTGTCCCTGGCGAGGCGGATCATGTGTTCCATCGGCGTGTCGAGCGGGCGCAGCACGTCCAGCTCCTGCTGGGCGAAATAGCCGATGTTCAGGCCCTTGCCTTCGCTGATTTCGCCGGCAATCGGCTTCAGCGCGTGCGCGACCGTCTTCACGAGCGTGGACTTGCCCTGGCCGTTGGCGCCGAGAATGCCGATGCGCTGCCCGGCCAGCACGGAACGATTGATGCCCTGCACGATGACCGTCGGCGGCGTGCCCGGCAGGGCGTCAGCCGGCGCGGGGTAACCGAAGCTCGCGTCCAGCATCGACAACAGCGGGTTCGGGACGTTGAGCGGTTCCTTGAATTCGAAGTTGAACTCCGCTTCCGCAAGCACCGGTGCGATCTTCTCCATGCGTTCGAGCGCCTTGACCCGGCTCTGCGCCTGCTTTGCCTTCGAGGCCTTGGCCTTGAAACGGTCGATGAACTTCTGCAGATGGGCGATCTTGTCCGCCTGGCGGGCCACGGCGGCCTGCTGCAATTCGAGTTGCTCGGCGCGCATGTCTTCGAACTTGCTGTAGTTGCCGCCGTAGCGCACCAGTTTGGCGTTATCGACGTGCACCGTCACCTGCGTGACCGCGTCGAGGAATTCGCGGTCATGGCTGATCACGACCAGGGTTCCCTGATAGCGCTTGAGCCAGGCTTCCAGCCAGACCAGCGCGTCGAGGTCAAGGTGATTGGTCGGCTCGTCGAGCAGCAACAGGTCGGACGGGCACATCAGCGCGCGCGCCAGTTGAAGCCTCATGCGCCAGCCGCCGGAGAAGCTGTTGACCGGCTGTTCAAGCTGCGCGGCCGTAAAGCCCAGTCCCAGGATCAGCGCCTGGGCGCGTGCGGGGGCATCGTGCGCGCCGGCGTCGTGCAGGGCCATATAGGCGTGCGCCATGCGCATGCCGTCGTCGCTGGCCTCGGCGGCGGCGACTTCGGCGTGGGCAGCCAGCAGGGCCGTGTCGCCCTCGATCACGAAGTCCGTCGCGCCCTGCTCGGTCTCCGGCATCTCCTGCGCGACCTGGCCCATCCTCCATGCAGCGGGAATCGAGAACTCGCCGCTGTCTTCGTGCAGCGTGCCATTGAGAAGGCCGAAGAAGGACGACTTGCCGGCGCCATTGCGGCCGACAAGCCCGATCTTTTCGCCGGGGGTGAAGGTGACGGACGCGCGGTCGAGCACGACTTTAACGCCGCGGCGCAGCGTGACATTACGGACGGAAATCATAAGGGAGCGACTTCGGAGAGGAATGGCATGATAGCCGACCGGACGTTCACGGCCGGCTTTTTTTGAGCCGCATGCGCTTGGGCGAGCGATTGCGCCCGCTCTGGCGCCAATGACGCGTCAAGCGGGAGCCGCTTTATCCGCGCGTGTCGACCCAGTTGCGTGCCCAGCGTGTCGAGTGCTCGAGTGCCTGTTCTTCGCTCGCGAAGTAGTCGAGCGAATAGAACTGGTAGCAGCCTTCGAATTGCGCGCTATCGGTGCGTTCGAGCAGCAGATTGGATGAAAAACTACCGTCGGGCAAACGATGTGCGGACGGTTGAACGGCATAGCCGTTGTATTGCTGAAAGTGTTTGTTTTGCATTTTAATTTTATTGATATCCGAACGCGCGTGTGTCGTGAGAAACGTACACAGGCGAGCCGATTCAAAGCCATTGCGAGCCGAATCTGGAGCAGTCGGAAAGCGAAAAGGCGTAGAAGCCGAGGGGAAGAGTGAGGTGCAACGAGGCGTATGGCGTCTGGCCAGCTGCCGGATAGATGGGGCAGCCAGGGGCGATCGCGCCAACTTTGGGAGACAACGCTCCGCGATGGTGTCGCTGCAACCCGGCGTCCGTTGTCGGTCGCCGGGTCCTTCAAACTTAGAGCGGCTTGATGTTAGCCGCTTGCAGACCCTTCGGGCCTTGCTTCGTTTCGAAGCTCACCTTCTGGTTTTCAGCGAGCGTCTTGAAGCCGTCGGTCTTGATCTCGGAGAAATGAGCGAAGAGGTCGTCGCCACCCTTGTCCGGGGTGATGAAGCCAAAGCCTTTGCTGTCGTTGAACCACTTAACGGTACCGGTTTCCATGAATAATCCCTGGGAGAAAAATACGAAAATTCGCTCTCTTGAATGAGAGCACATGAAGCGACAAGGAGGGAGAGGACAACGAATACCGCTGGGAAGCGAGCAATTGATGAACAGCAATCGAACTTCTTGACCTTCGGACAACACACTAACCGCGCAGGCGTGTCAGCGTCAAGACTTAACTTGTAACTGTTTCGCCATGCCGCCGTTCAGGTGGTTGACCAATGCGGCCCCGATTGCCTGCCCCTCTCATCAGACATGGCTCACGGCTGGACTGCGCCAGCAGGCGTTCGCCACTCTGTACGGCCTCCTTGCCGACGTTCCGCGTGAGCAAGCCGGGCGATGCGATGGGCGGCCGTTTTATCCGCGCCGCCCGCCGTCGCTTCGGTCAGTAGCGCTTTTTCGGCGGTAACGACCGTTTGATCTGCTTGCGCACACGCGCTACCGCTGCAGCCTTTTTGCGCTTTCGTTCCGCAGTAGGCTTTTCATAGGCTGTCCTGGCACGAAGTTCCGGGATCAGGCCTGTGCGCTCAATGGCGCGACGGAAGCGGCGCAATGCAACGTCCACGGGTTCGTCGGGTTTCAGAATTACAGTAGTCAACTCGTTCCTTGGTTGAGATCCGGCAGGGCTGGGAAGGGCGATGTGGCGCCCTCTCCATTGACAAGGCAGCGATCGGGCGGATCGTGGTGAGCAGCAGCGACGCTTTTGCTTGCACCTCGCTGCGGCACAAGTGTAGCAACTGTCGTCCCCTTTCGCGCAGGCGCTCGAAGCGTGGACGGGCGCCGGCGACCCGGGCACGGCTTATTGCGCCTGCTTCGCGTCGCTCCCCTCCAGACTGCCGCCGCGATTGCGCAGGAAGCGCTGCGGCGTCTCGCCCATCGCGCGCCGGAACATCGTGATGAAGGCGCTGGAGTTGCGATAGCCGAGTTCGGTGGCGATGGTCGAGACCGGCATGCCCTTGGCGAGCCGCGCGATCGATTCCACCAGCCGCAAGCGCTGGCGCCACTGGCCGAAAGTGAGGCCGGTCTCGTCCTTGAAGGCGCGCTCCAGCGTGCTTTCGCTCGCGCCCACGCGCATGCCCCAGTCGTTGAGCGGCGTGTTGTCGGCGGGCGCGTCCATCAGCTGGCCGCAGATCTGTTGCAGGCGGCGGTCCTTCGGCAGCGGCAGCAACCCTTCGGAGGCCAGTTGCGCGTCGCGCATCTCCCGCAGCAGCAGCGGGTCGATCAACGCGGAGCGGCGCTCGGGCTGGCCGTTCTGCTGATCGAGCACGAGCGCCGCCACCAGTTCGTGGAGCAGCGACGAAATCATCAGCACGTGGCAGCTCGGCTCGTCGCGCGGCGCGATGTCGACTTCGAAATAAACCGTGTACATCACTACCGGGCTGACCGCCTGCAACTCGTGCGCGACGAACGGTGCGATCCACAAGCCACGGTATGGGCCGAGCGTCCAGGCGCCGTCGGGCGTGATGACGCGCAGCACGCCGCGCGTCGTGTAGACGAACTGGGGGTGCGTGTGCGAGTGCCAGCTTTCGCTGTCGCCGGTCTCGAAGTCATAGCGTTTGGCGATGACGGGACGCTTGAGATATCGGCGCTGCATACCGTTAAAGCGTTGCCAGATCTCGGTCATTCTGTGAGTTAGCCGGGAATATGTCGATAAACCGTCAGATTTCGACGGCTTCGCGTAACGAATTGACAGGACGTCGGCGAAGTTCAGACCGTATTCTATCGTCCGCATGCCGATTTACGAATGACAACATTAATGATTCTTATTTGTAATTAGGCTTATCTGAAATTTTTGAACAGGGCGGATGGGATGAATCGGGGACGGGTCGGGGAGTCATCGAACCACATGGATAACGACGTGGGCAAAACGCGGCGCATGAAGGTGCGCACGATCACGGCGGTCGTAGCGCTGGCGATCGCGAAGATCGCCGGCGCGCAGACAGCGGCGGCACCCGAGGCAGCGTCGGCACAAGCGGCACAATCGACGCAATCGACGCAATCGACGCAATCGACGCAAGCGGGCCAGCAACTGCCGGCCGTGGTCGTGCAGGGCACGCGCGACACGGAAACGGGCACGGGCCCGGTGGTGGGCTATGTGGCGAAGCGCAGCGAGGCCGGCACGAAGACCGACACGCCGATCATCAAGGTGCCGCAGGCGATCTCGGTCGTCACGCGCGACCAGATGGACGTGCAGGGCGTGCAGAGCGTGGCGCAGGCGCTGCGCTACACCTCGGGCATCAACCCCGAGCAGCGCGGCACCAACACCGACTCGCTCGAATATCTCTATTCGCGCGGCTTCCTGATCGACGAGTTCTGGAACGGCCTGCGCACGCCGGGCCCGAACGGCGGCTTCGGTTACAACGTCACGAGCTTCGATCCGTATATGTTCGAGCGCATCGAACTGCTGCACGGTCCGGCTTCGGTGCTCTACGGCCAGGGCTCGCCGGGCGGCACGCTCAATCTCGTGAGCAAGATGCCGACCGCCACGCCGTACCATGAAATCGGCCTGCAAACGGGCAGCTATGGCCGCATCCAGGGCTTCTTCGATATGAGCGGCCCGCTCGACCAGGACGGCAAGGTGCTCTACCGCCTGAGCGCCGACGGCTTCAACACCGGCACGCAGACCGACTACGTGAACCAGCAGCGCTTCTCGATCGCGCCGACCCTGCAGTTCCGGCCCACGAAAGACACCACGTTCACGATCTTCGCGAACTACCAGTCGGACCCGGAAGCGGGCATCTACAACTCGGTGCCGTACACGTGGACGAGCCGCAGCGAATATCCGGGCGAGCCGACGTGGGACAGCTTCCGCAAGACCCAGGAGTCGATCGGCTATCAACTGGAGCAGCGTTTGAACGACGTGTGGTCGTTCAAGCAGAGTTACCGCTTCCTGCGCAACACGCAGACGATCCAGTACGTGGGCAACGACGGCTTCAATCCCGGCACCGACACGCTCGCGCGCACCGCGTATCTGAACGAAGGCAGCGTGAATTCGCACACCGTGGATAACCAGCTCAACGCGAAGTTCGATACGGGGCCGGTCAAACATAACGTCACGGTCGGTCTCGATTACCAGAACCTGCAGTTCGACCATTATTTCTACGGCAATCTGACTTCCACGCCGGGCCTGCAGGAAAGCAACCCGGTCTACGGACAGACGATCCCGTACCCGAGCTTCATGTTCGCGACGTCGAACGCCACGTCGATCAAGCAACTTGGCGTGTACGCGCAGGATCAGCTCGACATCGGCAAGTGGTCGTTCCTGTTCGGCGCGCGCGAGGACTGGGCCAACGAGGACCAGACCTCGTACAAGACCGGCGCGACCACCACGCAGTTCAACCGCGCGTTCACGTGGCGCGCGGGCGGCACGTACCAGTTCGATAACGGCGTCGCGCCGTACTTCAGCTATTCGCGCTCGTTCCAGCCGCAGTTCGGCAGCTCCTTTAGCGGCGAGGCGTTCGCGCCGCTCACGGCCGAGCAGTATGAAGTGGGCGTGAAGCTGCAGCCGAAGGGCTATAACAGCTTCGTCACGGTGTCGGCGTTCCATCTCACCGAAAACAATGTCGCGACCTCCGATCCGCTCCATAACGGCTTTAGCGTGCTCACGGGCCAGGTGCGCTCGCAGGGCCTCGAAGTGGAAGGCCACGCCAGCCTCACCAATAACCTGCAACTGATCGCGAGCTACACCTATACGAACCTGCTCAACACGAAGAGCAACTCGGCGAGCCTCGACAAGGTGCCGGTGGGCATTCCGCGCAACACGGCTTCGCTGTGGGCCGACTACACGGTCTCGGCCGGTCCGCTCGCGGGCCTGCTGTTCGGCGGCGGCGTGCGCTATATCGGTGGTTCGTATGGCGATACGACGAACTCGTTCATGACCGCGTCGGCGACGCTCGTGGATCTCTCGCTGCGCTACGACCTCGGCCGCCGCTTCTCGAACCTGCAGGGCTGGACCACGTGGCTCAACGTGTCGAACCTGCTCGATCGCAAGTACTTCGCTTCGTGCACCGGCGCGAACTACTGCTACTGGGGGCAAGGCCGCCTGCTGCTGGCGGGCGCGAAATATCAGTGGTGATCCGTCAATCCCTTCTTTCCGGTTTGATGCAATGAATCGACGGGCCATGCTCGCCGCGCTGCTGGGCGGCGCGTTCCTCACCATCGGCGCGCGCGTCCGGGCCGCCGCGCCGCGCCGCGTGATCGTGCTCGACTGGGGCCTCGCGGAGCTCACGCTCGCGCTCGGCGTGGTGCCGGTGGGCATGGCGAATACGCCGGGCTTCCGGCGCTATTTCACGGCGTGCCCGGTGCCCGATTCCGTGGTCGATCTCGGCCTGATGTTCCAGCCCAACATGGAGCTGATGCTCGCACTCGAACCCGATCTCATCGTCATCACACCCGCGCATGCGTCGATGCGTGGCGTGCTCGAACGCCTCGCGCCCACGGTCACGCTCGGCATGTTCCGCGCGAGTCCCACGCCGTACACGGCCGCCTGCGAAGAGACGATGCGCCTCGCGCGCCTGTTCGACCGCGCGGCGCAAGGCGAGGCCGCCGTGGCGCAAGCGCGGCGCGCGATCGCGGCGGCGCGCGCGCGGCTCGACGCGTTGCCCGCGTACGCAAACGCCGGCGGCGGCGCGCCCGTCTACCTGACGCGCTTCATCGACGAATCGCATCTGCGCGTGTTCGGCACGCACAGCCTGTTCGGCGAGCTGCTCGCGCAACTCGGCTTGCGCAACGCGTGGGGCGGGGCGGATCGCGCGACGGCCTCGGCGATGATCGGCTTCGATGCGCTCGACGCCGATCCGCGCGCGACGCTCGTGTACGTGAAGCCGCTGCCCCCCCTGACCGCGACGATGATGCGCATGAGCCGCATCTGGCAAGCGATGCCGTTCGCGGGCGCGGGCTGCATGACCGGCATGGCCGAGGTGCCGCCCGAAGGCGGCATTCTGAGCGCGGCGTACTTTGCGCAGGCGCTCGTCGATGCGCTCGCCGCGCTGCCTGCCGCATCACCTGGCGCATCACCGGTTGCCCGCCCGGCGGCCTTGCCCGCCCCGGAGGTCGCATGAAGCACGTCACGACCGCGGCCTGCGTGCCGATGCGCCGCACGCCGCTCGTGCCGGTCTGCGCGCTGTTCGCGCTCGCGGCACTGCTGTTCGCGCTGCGTCTGGACGCGCGGCTCGCGCCCGCGTTCTGGTGGCAGGCGCTCGTCGCGCCCGCAGCCTCCGATGTGGCGCAACTGCTGGTGCACGACGGCGACTTTCCGCGCGTGGCCGTCACGCTGCTGTGCGGGGCCGCACTCGGGCTCGCGGGCGTCGCGACCCAGCAGGTGCTGCGCAATCCGCTCGCGGAACCGATGACGCTCGGCATCTTCTCGGGCGCGTGGCTGGCGCTCGCGCTCGCCACCGTCTACGCGCCGTTCCTGCTCGCCGGCGGCCGCGACGCGGTCGCGCTCGCGGGCGGCGCGGCGGCGCTGGCCGCCGTATTCGCGCTGGCGGCGCGGCGCGGGATGTCGCCGCTCGCGCTGATCCTCGCGGGTATGATCGTGAACCTCTGCGGCGGGGCGTTCTGCCTCGCGCTGGCGATCTCGCACTACGACCTGCTGAGCGGCCTGCTGGTGTGGGGCGGCGGCTCGTTCGCGCAGCACGACTGGCGCGTGGCGCTCGCGCTCGCCTGGCGCTTCGTGCCGTGCGCACTGCTGTTGCTGCTGTGTCTGCGGCCGCTGGCGGTGTTCGATCTCGGCGAAACGGTGGCGTCGAGCCTCGGCGTCTCGCTGCGCGCCACGCGCGGCGTCACGCTCGGGCTCACGCTGCTGATCGCCGCTTTCGTGGTGAGCGCGGTGGGCGTGATCGGCTTCGTCGGGCTTTCGGCGCCGGCCATCGCACGGCTCGCGGGCGCGCGACGGCTGCGCGAGCGCGCGATCTGGTCGCCGCTGATCGGCGCGGCGCTGCTGTGGCTAGCCGACCAACTCGCGCAGCCAGGCACGGCGCGCTTCGGCATGGCGATTCCCACCGGCGCGATCACGACGCTGATCGGCGCGCCGCTCCTGCTGGTCATGCTGCGCCGTCTGCGCGGCCGCCCGAATCTCGCGCAAACGCCCACGCAGCGCAGCGCGCCGCTCTCGCCGCGCGGCCTGCGCATCGTGGCGCTCGCGAGCGCGCTGGCGCTGACGTCGGTCGTCGCGCTTTCGCTCACGCTCGGGCGCGGCCTCGCGGGCTGGCATCTGGGCTGGTCATTGGGTTGGCAACGGGGCGACGCGCACGGAGCCGCTGCGCTGTTGTTCCTGCGCTTGCCGCACGTGGTGGCGGCGGCGGGCGTGGGCGTGCTGCTCGCGCTCTCGGGCGGCATCGTGCAGCGCATGACCGGCAATCCGATGGCGAGCCCCGACTTGCTCGGCATCTCCGCGGGCGGCGCGCTCGGTCTGACGGGGGCGCTCTTTCTTACCGCGCATCCGGGGCTGCCGACGTTTCTCGCGTGGTGCGCGGCGGGCTCGATGCTCACGCTGTGCGCGCTGGTGCTGATCGCGCGCAGCGCGTCGTTCTCTGCCGACACGCTGATCCTCGCGGGCATGACGCTGAGCGCGGCGTTCCAGGCCGTCTCCGTGATCGCGGTATCGAGCGGCGATCCGCGCGTCATCATTCTCTACAACCTGCTGGCGGGCTCGACCTACAACGTCGGGCCGTGGATGGCCGCGCTGGTGGCCGCCTGCGCGCTGCTCGCGCTCGCGGCCGTGCCGCTGTGCCGCCGCTGGCTGGACATCCTGCCGCTCGGCGATGCGGTCGCCGCGGGGCTCGGCGTGCACATCGCCTGCGCACGCTTCGGCCTCTTGCTGCTGAGCGCGCTGTTGAGCGCCGTGGCGACGCTCGTGATCGGACCGCTGTCGTTCATCGGCCTGATGGCGCCGCACATGGCGCGCATGCTCGGCATCCGCCGCGCCGTGCCCTTGCTGTTCATCGCCGCCGTATTCGGCGCGACGCTGATGATCGGCTCGGACTGGCTCGGCCGCTGGGTGCTGTTCCCGCAGGAAATGCCGGCCGGCGTGATGGCCACGCTGCTCGGCGGACTCTATCTGATCCTCACGATGTTCCGGCGTCCGGCGCAAGACCGGCCCGGTTCCTGATGCACCGTCTCAAGGAGACTCATGTCTTTGCTCTTGAAGCTCGCGCGCCATTCACGCCGGACCTTGTTCGTCGCGCTCGTCACCAGTCTCGTCAGCGGCTTCGGCAACGCCGGCCTCGTCGCGCTCATCAACCAGGCGCTGTCGGCCTCCACGGCGCAGCTCGCGCGCCTCGGCTGGCAGTTCGTCGTGCTCGGCGCGCTCGTGCTCGTCACGCGCACCGTCTCGCAGACGCTCTTCATGGACCTCGGCCAGCGCGCCAAGGCAAGCCTGCGCATGCAGACGATCCGGCGGCTCGGCGACGCCTCGTTCCGCCATCTGGAGCAGCAGGGCGCGGCGCGCTCGCTCGCCGTGCTCACGCAGGATCTCGACGCCATCGTGATGCTGTTCGTGCGCATGCCCGCGCTCGCGATGCAAAGCGCCGTCATCGTCGGCTGCCTCGCCTATCTGAGCGTGCTGTCGTGGCAGATCCTCTTGGTGGCGATCGTCACGATCGGCATCGGCGCGGCGGGCTTTCGCGTCGCCAACGGGCGCGCGCTCTTTCACCTGCGCGCGTCGCGCCAGCGCGAGGACGATCTCGTGCGCCACTTCCGCGCGCTCTTCGACGGCGCCAAGGAACTGAAGCTGCACCGCCTGCGCCGCGCCGCCTTCATCGACGACACGCTTTCCACCAACGTGGAAGCCGTGCGCGTGCAGCGCACACGCGGCTACGTGCTCTACGCGGCGGCGGCGAGCTGGGGCAGCTTCATCCTGTTCGCCTTCATCGGCATCACGCTGTTCGTGGTCGCGCGGCTCTTTCCCGTGAATACGCACGTGATGTCGGGTTACGCGATGGTGTTCCTCTACATGATCATGCCGATCGAGTCGCTGCTTTCGGCGATTCCGAATATCGGCACCGCGCGCGTGGCGCTGGAGCGCATCGAGCAGGTGAACGCCGAACTGCCGCTCGAACACGGCCTCGACGCGCCGGTGAAGGCTTCGTTCGAGAGCATCGTGCTCGATGGCGTCACGCATCGCTACTTCCGCGAGAAGGAGAACGACGTGTTCACGCTCGGACCGATCGATCTCGCGTTCAGGCCCGGCGAACTCGTCTATCTGATCGGCGGCAACGGCAGCGGCAAGACCACGCTCGCGAAGATGATCGTGGGCCTCTATGCGCCCGAAAGCGGGCGCATCGTGCTCAATGGCGCGCCGGTGGGCGAGGCCGATCGCGACAGCTACCGGCAACTGTTTTCGGTAGTGTTCAGCGACTTCTTCCTGTTCGACAGCCTGCTCGGCATGCGCTTCGACGGGCTCGACCAGACGGCGCAGGACCTGCTCGTGCATCTGCAGCTCGATCACAAGGTCGGCATCAAGGACGGCGCGTTCTCCACGCTCGAACTTTCACAAGGGCAGAGGAAGCGCCTCGCGTTGCTGGTCGCGTATCTGGAGGACCGGCCGTTCTATCTGTTCGACGAATGGGCCGCGGACCAGGACCCGCTCTTCAAGGAGGTGTTCTATCGCACGCTGCTGCCCGGGCTGAAGGCGAAGGGCAAGACCGTGGTGGTCATCACGCATGACGACCGCTATTTCCCGCTCGCCGATCGCTATATCAAGCTCGAATATGGCCGGCTCGTGGAAACCGGCGCGGGTGGGGATCTCAGCGCGCGATATGCGGGCGCGAACGAGGCGGGGAGTGCGGGTGGTGCGGCGCACGCGCCGCTCGCCGCGCATTGATCTGTTGTGCTGATGAATGTTGTCTGTCGAGTTTTTTGCCGATGAGTTTTCCGCCCATGACTCCGCGCTCGACATCGCGCACCAGATCGAAGTGCTCGCGCTCGTGCGGCGGCTGAGCAAGGAGCGCGGCAGCGGCGTAGTGGTGGTGCTGCACGACATCAACATGGCGGGCCGCTTCTGCGACGAGCTCATCGCGCTCAAGGACGGCGGGATGCCGATCAGCTTCGCGCATTGAGCGCGATCCGATGCAGCGACAACGCGCGGCGAAGCGTTGGTCGCTCAGACCGAGCGTCCCGCCTCGCTCTCCTGGCGTTCCCTCATCGAATCCGCGAGTTTTTGAAGCAGCAGGGGAAACATACGCGCCTCCTCGGCGGACCAGTCCTTGATCAGCTCTCCGAGCAGCTTGCGTCGTGCTTTGGTGATCGCCGCGAGGGTCCGCTTGCCGGTGGCCGTGACGGCCGCGGCTCTCACGCGCATGTCGTCTTGCATCGCCGGCCGCTCGATGAGGCCCGACTGTTCGAGCTTCGCAAGCTGGCGACTGACCGTGGAAGCGTCGCGGCCCACCTGCTCGGCGAGCTGCGCAACGCTCATCGCCCCGGCCATGTCCAGCCGTACCAACAGCGGAAAGAGCGCCCGGTCCAGCGAAACACCGGCTACGCGTAGCAATACCTCGTCTTGCCGCGGGCTGTTCAGGCAGCCGGTGAGTGCGATCAATGCCGACGCGATCGCGTCAATATTCCGTGCATCATACATGCTTTACTTGGCCCGTCCGTTGACCTATGATGCGTGCATCATACATGCAAATTGGTCGATTGATGACTGCAAACCAGACCGTGCTCCTGATCATGGGAAGCACACGCGCCGGCCGGAACTGCCCGAGGATTACCGAGTGGGTTGCAGGGATCGGGCGTTCGTGCACGGACCTCGCTTACGAGATCGTCGATCTGGCTGACTGGCCGCTTCCGATGAACGACGAGCCGGGGCTTCCGGCACTGGGTGGCCCCTATGGCCACACGCACACGCAGGCCTGGAGCGACAAGATCAAGAGCGCCGATGCGGTGGTGTTCGTCACGCCGCAGTACAACTGGGGCTACCCGGCCGTGCTCAAGAATGCAATCGACCATCTCTACCACGAGTGGCGAGACAAGCCCGCCGCGATCGTGACTTACGGAGGGCACGGCGGCACCCGATGCGCGAAGCAGCTTCGCCGGGTCGCCGCTTCGGTGAAAATGCGCGTCGTCGTCAGCGCACCGGCGCTCAGACTCCCGGATGCCGTCATTCGGCAGAACGCGCCGTTCGCGCCGGAGCAAGCGTTCTCACGCTACGAGCCGGAAGTCCGGCGGGCGTTGATCGAATTGGCCGATCAGGTCCACGGCCGGGAGCGCATCTCGACGCGTATTCGCGGAACGTGGAAACGGCTTCTCAGCTCGATTTAACGCAGGCGGAACTGCAAATCCGGAGTTTGAATGACCGGGGACCGCATTGCGCTGGCCACAAGTCAGTCATAAGCCAGCTACCGCTATCGGCCACATTGGCAGGCTCAATTGGGGTGTTTCGTCAGAAGCGGATATATTAAAGCCCCCACACGCGAATGGAGGAGATATGAGCACGCCAATCGATACCCCCACGCCCGATGCCGCTAAATGCCCGTTCCACGCCGCGCCCAGGCCGGTCGCCGGCGGCGGTACCCAAAACCGCGACTGGTGGCCCAAACAGTTGCGCGTCGACTTGCTGAACCAGCATTCCAATCGCTCCAATCCGTTGGGCGAGCGCTTCAACTATCGCGAGGAATTCAGGAAGCTCGACTACAGTGCCCTCAAGGCCGATCTCAAGTCCTTGCTGACCGATTCGCAGCAATGGTGGCCCGCCGACTGGGGTAGCTATGCCGGCCTGTTCATCCGCATGGCCTGGCACAGCGCGGGCACCTATCGCATGGTCGATGGCCGCGGGGGCGCCGGCCGCGGCCAGCAGCGCTTCGCGCCGCTCAATTCGTGGCCCGACAACGTCAGCCTCGACAAGGCGCGACGCCTGCTGTGGCCGGTCAAGCAGAAGTACGGCCAGAAGATTTCGTGGGCCGACCTGATCGTGCTGGCCGGCAACGTGGCTCTGGAGAACGCGGGCTTCCGCACTTTCGGCTTTGGCGCCGGACGCGAGGACGTCTGGGAGCCGGATCAGGACGTGAACTGGGGCGACGAAACGAAGTGGCTGACCCACCGCGACCCGGAGACGCTGGCGAAAAACCCGCTCTCCGCCACCGAGATGGGTCTGATCTACGTGAACCCGGAAGGTCCGAACGCCAGCGGCGACCCCGTGTCGGCCGCGCCGGCCATCCGCGCGACGTTTGGCAACATGGCGATGGACGACGAGGAAATCGTCGCGCTGATCGCCGGCGGCCACACGCTCGGCAAGACCCACGGCGCCGGCGCCGCCACCAATGTGGGCGCCGACCCGGAGACCGCCCCGCTCGAAGCCCAGGGGCTCGGCTGGAGCAGCAGCTATGGCAGCGGCGCGGGGGAGGACGCGATCACGTCGGGTCTCGAAGTGATCTGGACGCAGACGCCCACGCAGTGGAGCAACCACTTTTTCGAGAATCTGTTCAAGTACGAATGGGTGCAGACGCGCAGCCCGGCCGGCGCCATCCAGTTCGAAGCCAAGGACGCGCCGGAGATCATTCCCGATCCGTTCGACCCGTCGAAAAAGCGCAAGCCGACCATGCTGGTCACCGACCTCACGCTGCGTTTCGATCCGGAATTCGAGAAGATTTCGCGCCGCTTCCTCAACGATCCGCAGGCCTTCAGCGAAGCGTTCGCGCGCGCGTGGTTCAAGCTGACCCACCGCGACATGGGACCCAAGGCGCGCTACCTCGGCCCGGAAGTGCCGAAGGAAGACCTGCTCTGGCAAGATCCGCTGCCGGCGCCGGCTCACCACCCGAGTGCCGCCGACATCGCCGACCTCAAGGCGAAGATCGCCGGATCGGGTCTGTCGATCAGCGAACTGGTCTCGGTGGCGTGGGCGTCCGCGTCGACCTTCCGCGGCGGCGACAAGCGCGGCGGCGCCAACGGGGCACGGCTCGCGCTGGCGCCGCAGAAGGATTGGGAAGTCAACAAGATCGCCGCCGCTGTGCTGCCGAAGCTGCAGGCCATCCAGCAAGCCTCGGGCAAGGCCTCGCTGGCCGACGTGATCGTGCTGGCGGGCGTGGTCGGCATCGAGCAGGCCGCGGCGGCGGCAGATGTCGAGGTCGCCGTGCCGTTCGTGGCCGGTCGTGTCGATGCCCGTCAGGACCAGACCGATGTCGAAGTGGCCGCCGTCCTCGAACCGGTTGCCGACGGTTTTCGCAACTATCGCCGCGAGGAGGGCGGTCCCTCGACCGAGACCCGCTTGATCGACAAGGCCCAGCAACTCACGCTGACGGCACCGGAACTGACCGCGCTGATCGGCGGCCTGCGCGTGCTGGGAGTCAATTTCGACGGCAGCCGTCACGGCGTGTTCACCGACCGGGTCGGCGTGCTCAGCAATGACTTCTTCGTCAATCTGCTGGACGCGCGCACGGTCTGGAAACCCACCGACGCGACGGCCGAGCTGTTCGAGGGACGCGATCGCAAGAGCGGCGAAGTCAAGTACACGGGCACTCGCGCCGACCTGGTGTTCGGTTCCCACGCCGTGCTGCGCGCACTGGCGGAGGTCTATGCCAGCGACGATGCAAGGCAGAAGTTCGTCGAGGACTTTGTCGCGGCCTGGACCAAGGTGATGAATCTGGACCGCTTCGATCTGGCCTGATTGACGTGCTGGATCGGGAAGGGCGGCGGCTGACGGAGGATACTCCGTCAGCCGCCGTGCATCCCGTCCACTAGCCCAAGCTCGACTCCATGACGAACCATACCGAAATCAAGGCCCTCGTATTCGACGTCTTTGGAACGATCGTGGACTGGCGAAGCGGTGTCGCACGAGAGGCGGCCGCTTTTCTGCATCGCTACGCGCCCCAGCTCGATGCCTTCGAGTTCGCGGATGCGTGGCGACGCGAATACTCGCCTGCCATGGAGGAAATCCGCAGCGGACGCCGGGCGTATGTGCGCCTCGACGTTCTGCACCGCGAGAATCTCGTGAAGGTGCTGAACCGTAACGGCATCGTTGGGGTCCCCGACGCCGAGATCGATGCGCTCAACCTGGCCTGGCATCGCCTGGATCCGTGGCCGGATGCCGTCGAGGCGCTGCACCGTCTGAAGCGAAAATTCATCGTCGCCCCGTTGTCGAATGGAAACATCCGCCTGATGGTCGATATGGCCAAGCGGGCTGGCTTGCCGTGGGACGCCATTCTCGGCGCCGAAGTGGTGCGCGCTTACAAGCCTTCGCCGAAGGTGTACAGCGAGACGGTGGAGATTCTTGGTCTCGCGCCCGCCGAGCTGTGCCTCGTTGCGGCTCATAACGGGGACCTCGCGGCGGCTCGCCGGCTGGGTCTTTCGACGGCTTTCGTCGCGCGGCCAACCGAGCATGGCCCGAATCAGGAAACCGACCTCGGAGCGGAGCAGGCGTGGGACTTCGTCGTGGATGATCTGGGCGAGCTGGCGAACCAGCTCTTGCCAGAAGCATGACGACGAAGAGGCCAACGAAGAGGCGCCCATCACTCAAGCCGCGCAAGGTCCCGCAGCAGTCCCGCGCCGAATACACCGTTGCGGCCATTCTGGAGGCCGCGGCCGGCATTCTCGAAACCCGGGGCATGGATGGCTTGAACACCAATCTCGTGTCCCAGCGCGCCGGAGTCAGCATCGGCTCGCTCTACCAGTACTTCCCCAACAAGGACGCGCTCATCGTCGCACTCTGTCTGCGTGAGCACATCACGTTCTACACCGAGGCCCGCGACGCGCTCGACCAGCCGACGGGGCAGACGGCGTTGAAATACCTCATATCGGTTTCGGTGCGCCAGCAACTGCGTCGTCCGGCGCTGGCGCGCGCCCTCGATTTCGAGGAAGGCCGCCCCGTGATTGCCAAAGAACTCGCAAGCGCGAAGGCCGGTTTTCTTGAACTGGTGCAGCAGATTCTGTCTCGTAGCGATATCCCGCCACAGGCGAGCATGGAGATCGCGACGGAGGATGTGCTCGCCATCGTGCGAGCCCTCGTCGATGCAGCGGGGGAACGCGGCGAGGTACGCCACGGCGCATTGGAGCATCGCGTCGGGCGCGCCTTGTTCGGCTATCTCGGCATCGGCGACGAGCAAAAGTGAGTAAACATTCACGTCCGCGACGGACATCACGCGAAAACCCGCGCCGTTAAGGGCTCCGACACCACACGAGCCCTCGCCGCTAAAGCGAGTTTAAAAACCGGGCCATGACTCGCAAAATGTCCTGCATGGCGCATCCGCCTGAAAACGCCGCTGAATGGTGTAGGGCGGTGAATGCGCCGGTACGGCCATCGAAATCTTGTGAGATCTATTGACTATGAAACTTGACCCGCAGGCTAAACTCAACCACCTGAGCTTTCCCACCGCCAACGTTGCCGAGACCGCCGCGTTCTTCGAAAAATATCTCGGCTGCGAGATTGTGGCGGCCGGTCAGCACTGTCTGCTCAAGCGCAATGACTTCGACATCGTGCTCGAGCACGCCGAGGAAGAGGCGCCGGTCTGGCCGAAAAATTTCCATTTCGGCCTCGAAGTCGACACGCTGGAAGACGTCCAGATGCTTTATCGCGAGTTTCTCGAAGGCGGTGTGCAGATGGAAACGGAAGTATTCAACAACACACGCGGATCGCGATTTTTCTGCCGTGCGCCGGGTGGCGTGCTGATCGAGATTAATACGCGCGCGGACATGCAGCAACAGGGCCAGTGGCAGAAACTCTTTTAACGGCGCCGAAATACCGATGGGATTCTGCGCGAAATCGGCCACCGGTTTTCATCGCATCGTATGGCCTTATTCATCTAGCAGCCGGTGTTCGCGCAGTTCATCGGCAAGCAAGCGGTGGCCGGTGAATTGATGGCCCAACAGCCCCGCGTTGCGCGCGCCTTCAACATTCACGGCCAGATCGTCGATGAATAACGTTTGTGCGGGCGCCACGCCCAATGCGCCGACGCATTTCAGATAAACCTCCGCGCACGGCTTCGCTGCGTTGAACGACGCGGACGCATAGACGTGCGCACCGAAAAGCTCCGCAATGGGCGGGCACAATCCGGCAATGTGCGTTTCCACCAGCCGGGGATTATTCGTCAGCACGGCAATCCGGCATCGTCGGGATATTTCGGCGGCGAACGCGAGCACCTCGACATTCGGCGTCATCGACTCGCGGCGCGCCTCCAGCCAGTCGTAGAGCGACACGGTGCATCCCAGCAGCGCGCTGGTTTGGCGAAGGTAGGCCATATCGTCGATCGATCCGGCGTCCGCCTGCGCTTCGAGTCCCGAGCCCCAGATTGCGTGGACCACTTCGTCTGGCGTGCGATTCGAGAGCCTCGCGAGCCGATTCACCCGCACCGACCGGTCGTAGTGGACCAGCACGTCGTCCATGTCGAACAGGACGAGCGAAACGCCTTGTTGACGGCTTTTATCCCGTATCGATTTTTCATTCATCGTTATTTCATTGCTCATTCATTTTGCTTTCAATGCGCCCGGCAAAGTCGCTTATGTTGCGAATGATTTTCACTCATATCGCAAATCGCGTTAATATTGAGATTGTGACATTTACGTGACAATTGCGTGACGCTGCTGCCGACCGGACTCGACACCTTGCCGATCTAGATCGGGCAGCGCGCGCGGGATATTTGCCGGTGGAAAAAAGATGATCTCTCAGCTCGAAATGGTTTCGCGGCTCGTTATGGCCGCCGCGCTGGGAAGCGTGATTGGATTTGAACGCGAGCGGCTATCGTGGGCCGCGGGATTGCGCACGCATATGCTGGTATGCGTGGGCTCGGCGCTCGTCATGATCGTGTCGGCGTTTGGATTCAAGGACGTCCTTGGCACGGCCAATGTCGTACTCGACCCTTCGCGAATGGCGGCGCAGGTCGTGTCCGGCATCGGCTTCCTCGGGGCCGGCTCGATTCTGCTGCGCGGCGAGGTGATCCGCGGCCTGACCACCGCAGCCAGCCTTTGGGCGGTCGCCGCGGTCGGCCTGGCGGTGGGAGGCGGGATGTATACGGCGTCCATCGCGGCGACGATCATCATTCTCATCATCCTCGCGGGCGTCAAGCCACTCGAACGACGTTTCATCGCCGTTCGGCAGCAGCGCAGCATCCAGATGTTCGTCGAGAAGGGCAGCGTTTCGCTCGATAGCGTGCACGGCGCGCTCGGCTCGGGCAGCGTCAGGGTCAAGCAACTGATCGTTCAGCAATCGGAAGACGACAGCGAAGTCGATCACGTGCAGATTGCGCTGTCGCGCGTCACGCCCGCCGAATTCGAGGCGATCTGCCAGCGTCTCGAATCGATGCGGGGCGTGCGCGAATTCCGCCGATTGCCGTGACGGCGGTCAGCTTAGTGGACCCATTGCGGACTGATGGTAATTTTCGAGGCCGACCTTGTCGATCAGGTCGATCTGGATTTCCAGCCAGTCGATATGGTCTTCGGTGTCGTCGAGGATTTCGACGAAAATCTCTCTCGAAACGAAATCGCTCACGGACTCGCAGTAGGCAATCGCTTCCTTGCACTGCGCCTGCGCCGCGTATTCGAGCTTGAGGTCGCATTGCAGCACCTCGAGCGTATCTTCGCCGACCAGCAATTTGTTGAGGTCTTGCAGGTTGGGCAGGCCGTCGAGCATGAAGATGCGCTCGATCAGCTTGTCCGCGTGTTTCATCTCTTCTATCGATTCGTCATATTCGTGCTTGCCAAGCGCCTCGAGGCCCCAATGCTTGTAGAGCCTCGCGTGAAGGAAATATTGATTGATCGCCGTGAGCTCGTTTTTCAGCTCGGCATTCAGATACTCGATGACCTTCGGATCGGCTTTCATCGTCCCTCCCGCGTGCTCGTCCAACACCGCTTCGTTTGCGTCCATACAGCATAGTCGGCCTGCGAGCGGACGGCGCTAATGGTTGAATGAACGAGAAGTATTTTTATTCCTGGCTGCATGGCCATCGGCGGCGCACGACATAGGGATCCGGACGACTGGCCAGCCGCTTCAGTTTCGCAGCCAGCCCGATGCGTAGACGGTCCACGCCGGTTCCGCGAGCGCGATGGCGCTGCAAATGCGGCCGGGCATGGGGAGATCGAGTACGTGATAGCGCTTGCCGTCGTTCGTCTGCGCCGTGGTGGCGGCGCCCGGTTGCCTGAGGAATGTGGGGTCCATCTCGGACGTCGTGCGCCCGGTCAGCGCGCAGAGGCTCGCATGTCGCGCTTGCCAGTGCGGTTCGCCAGCGTGGCCCGCCAACGGCGATTGCTCCATGACGATGCGCCGGTCCAGCGCCCTTGGAGCGAAAGCCGTCGTTTCCGCGATTCCCGGGGCGGGCATGGCGGAGCCGATTCCAACAGGCGTGGTGCCGACGGCGATGATCACCCACAGGCTGGTGAATGCCATATGAATGTGGAGCCCCGCCGCAGCGCCTGGATTGAGCAGCTTCAGGCTGCCTTCGCGGGTGCTGCCGAACTCCAGTTCTCCGGGCGGACACGCGAGCATGGGCGCGAGCGCGAGGCGAACCGCGGCGCACCCGACAAGATAGCGTTTTGCCAAAGCGGAATTGGGGTAATGCTTCGCCCATTGGTATTCGGCTTTGGAGATGCACAGGCGCGGATTGTCGTTCAGGATGGCTTGCCACTCCGCGCGATATCGCCACAAGTACAGCTCGCCGGGCGCGGGCAGGGCCTGCCGGAACGGGGCGGGGGACGTGTGCGAGAGGGCGACGAAGTCGAGTGCGGGCGTTGAGTAGATCGGGTGCCGTCTGGTTGCGCTGGTCTTTGCGGTTTTGCGAACGAGATCTATATCGGCAGCAAAAGGCATTCGTTTCCTCAGTGCATATAGGTGAAATCGCGCTCGCGGACGCGAACTTCGACCCCGGCTCTTGCCAGTGCGACGGCCAGCTCGCGCAGACACATCAGCAGCCGGTTTGCAGCGGTTTGCGAAAGCGAACGTCGCAGCAAACGCGTTGCCGCTTCGTCACGAGCGCGCTGAAGCAGTGCGATGGCTTGCAGCAGCATTGCCTCGTCGCTCGCGAGATCCGATGCGCAGCGGCAGCGTATGTCGAGCGGACGCACTGCGACTTCCGTCATGGCAAGCATCGCGCGATCGAAATGCTGGATGTCGGCCAGCGGCATCCCTGCGTCGCGCAAGAGGGTGCCCCAGCGCAGCGTGCCGTGCCGTGCGCCGCAATGCGGCCTGAGCCACGCACGGATGGCGATCAGCAAGAGCTGTTCGGGTCCGTCGGCCTGTTCGAGCCATGCGTCGTCCGGTGCTTCCTGGCGTTCGGTCGGACGGGTATAGGGATTCATCGTGTCTCCATGGAGTGCCGCGCGATCGCGGGCCGGCCGGGCGTGACCGGCGGCACGGCCGGTTCGGTGGTTCAGATCGAGGTGCGTCCCAGCCACTCGCGGACGTGATGGCTGCGCGGCGGGCGCAACGCGCTGCGTTCGTCGGATTTCGGAGTACCGACGAACAGGAAGCCCAGCAGGCGATCCGAGGGTTCGAAATCGAGCGCGCTCTGGAGCTGGGGATCGTAGGTGTCGACGCCCGTTGCCCAGAACCCGCCATAGCCGAGCGCGTGGATGGCGTTGAGCATGTTCATCGCGGCCGCACCGGCGCTCATCAATTGCTCGAGTTCGGGAATGGGGCCGCCCTGGGCGATGGACGCGCCAAGCGCGATGATGACCGGCGCGGCGAATGCGCGCTGGCGCCGGTGCTCATGGGCGGCGCGCGGCGTACCTGGCTCGCGGGCCGCTGCGACATCGACGAGAATTTCCGCCAGCTCGGCGCGCGCCTCGCCGCGAATGAAGGCAAACCGCCACGGACGCAGGCGTCCGTGGTCAGGCGCGCGAAGCGCGGCATCGAAAATCAGATCGAGCTCGGCATCGCGGGGGCCGGGCTCGGTCAGCGGCCAGCACGATTGACGTGCGAGCAGCGTTTCGAAAAAGGCATCGTGAGCGGGCAATGCGAGGTTCGCGGCATGACTTTGCGCTGCCGAGGTCGCCGAGGTAATAGAGACGTCCATGACTTGATCCGGTTTGAAGAGACGAACCGTATGATGATCAAAAATCTGTTTTATTGCAAATGATTCTCATTCAGTTGCGTTTTGACTTCGACTGCTTTATGCTGGCGCCATGGCACATCTAGTCAGCGATGAAGTACGGGAGCCGGTCGTGCGCTCATCACGGGCAGTGCGCCTTCTGGCGGAAGGCCGATGGCCGGAAGACATCGATTTATGGCATGTGTAATTCGATTTCGATGGCGTGCGCCCGAATGAGGCGCCCTTTCTCGACACCGCTGAACGCGAAAGGGCGGCCCGGTTTCACCAGTTGGCGGACCGGGTTCGCTTTGCCTCGACGCGCTCGGTGCTGCGGGAATTGCTAGGGCAGTATTTGAGAATCGATCCGGCCGCTGTGCCGCTTGTCGTATCGGGCCGGGGCAAACCGGAACTGGCCGGTTCGGCGTGCGGCCGGCTGTCGTTCAATGTGTCGCATTCGGGCGATCACGCGCTGATCGCGATATCGTCCCGGCGCACCGTGGGCATCGATATCGAGCGTATCGACGCAGCGCTCAACTGGCGCGAACTCGCCGCGCTCGTTTGTACGCCGTCCGAGCTTCAGGCGATCGAACGGTCGTCGCCCGAGATTCAGCCGGTGCAATTCTTCCGTTGCTGGACGGCAAAAGAGGCACTGCTGAAGGCGCTCGGTTTGGGTATCACGGCAGGGTTGCTGGCGCTGCGTGTCGATTCGCGCGAGGAGAGGTCATGCGGGCAGCCGCAGGTGGTCGACAATGCGCATGCATTCGAAGGCGCGCTTGCGTTGCGCTATGGCTGGCTACCGGATATTGACGGGTATCTCGGCTGTCTCGCCTATGAATGCGACACCGGCGCTTGCTCGCCGACATTCGCGGGGCCCCAATCAAACGCTAATTCTGAAAAGAAATAAGAATAATTTCTGTTGCTCTTATCGCTACGTCGACTGTCGAGTCATAGCGATTACAAATCGAAGCGCGGCGTCCAATGCTTTAAAATAATTATTACTTTCCGCCGCCACTCACTTCGGTTTTCCCATGTCGTCACAGGTTGTTGAAGAACTCCAGAGCGCAGGCTTGCGCATCACCACGCCGCGGGTCAAAGTGCTGGAGTTCTTCCGCTCGACCGAATCTCGCCATTGCAGCGCTGAAGATGTCTTCAGGCATCTCGTCGAAGAAAAGGTCGAGATTGGCCTCGCGACGGTCTATCGCGTGCTCGGCCAACTCGTGGACGCCGGTATTCTCACCAGCAGCATGCTCGATTCGACCAAGCTCGTGTACGAATTGAATCAGGGCAAGCGTCACGATCACATTATTTGCGTCAATTGCGGCAGAGTGGACGAGTTCTCCGATCCGTTGATGGACGCGCGCCAAAAAGCCGTGGCGGACGGTCTCGGCTACGTGCTGACCGGTCACCAGCTCGTATTGCACGGCTACTGCTCTGCATGCCGGCCCAAACCTCAAGACCCCGCTACACGCAAGAAAGCGTGACCCGGCGCGAGTGCACGCGGGCCGGAAACCCCAACGGCTTTATCCCGAATGCGAGTCCGCGGGCACTCGCCAGCCGCCGCCGAGCGCCCGGCATAGCGACACCGTCGCCTGCAGGCGCGCGAGCCGCAACTGCACGTTTTCATCATTGGCGCTAAAGAGCGTCTGTTGCGCATTGAGCAGCACGATCAGCGTATCCGCGCCGGCCCGATAGCGGCTCTGCGCGAGCGCAAGCGCGCGCTGCGCTTCATTCAGTTCTTCGTTCTGCGAACGGATTTGCGCGTCGATGCCATCGATGGCGTTGAGCGAGCGCTCGACGTCGCCGAATGCCGAGATGATGGCGTTGCGGTAACTGGCGAGCAATTCCTCGCGCTGCGACATGGCGAGATCTCGTCCGGCGGCCAGCGCGCCACCGTTGAAGATGGGCGCGGTCAGCCCGGCCGCCACGCTATAGAGCGAATTGTCGAAGATCGTGTGCAGCCGTTCGCTGCCGAATCCGGCCGTGGCGCTCAAGGTCAGGCTCGGCAGCATGGCCGCGCGCGCGGCCGTGACGTTCGCATTCGCCGCCGCGAGCAGCGCCTCGGCGCGCGCGAGATCGGGCCGCTGCACGAGCACCGAGGAGGGCACGCCCGCATCGATGTCGGGCAGCGTCAGCCCATCGAGCGACGCGGTGCTCAACTGCAATTGCGGGACGGGCACACCGGACAGGACGGCCAGCGTGGCAAGGCTGTCGTTCGTTTGCTGCGCGAGCGCCTCGGCGGCGCGCCGTTGCGCGGCGACGGCCGCGCGCTGCTGGGCGACGTCGAGCTGCGTGGCGGCGCCGGCGCGGTACTGCGATTCGACGGTGTCCAGGATCTGGCGGGCGGTCCCGAGATTGCGCCGTGCGATGTCGCCGCGCTCGCGCAGCGACACGGCCTGGAGCCATGTAGCCACGATATTGGCCGATACCGTCAGCACCACCGTATCGCGGTCGAACACCGAAGCGTGAAAGTTCGCCTGCGCGGCGTCGCGCAGCGCGCGATTCTTGCCCCAGAAGTCGAGCTCGTAACTCGCCGCCAGCCCCAGATCGAAACTGGTGCCCTGGAGCTCGCTGTCACTGACGAGCAGGCCGCCTTCGCGGCTCGCGTCGGCGAAACCGGACAGCACCGGCAGCATGGGCGAGCCCGCGATGCGCGCGCGCGAGCGCGCCTGCTGGACGCGCGCAATGGCGGCCGCGATGTCGAAGTTGTCCGTGGTGGCCTGCTGCACGAGCCGGTCCAGTTCGGCGTTGCCGAAGGCGCGCCACCAGTCATCGGCGACGGGCGCGCCGCGCGCGGGGCCGCCATAGCGCCAGGCGGGCGGCGCGGCGATGCCCGCATCGAGCGGCGGCCGGGCGACACAGGCGCACAGGGCGAGCGCCGAAAGTGTAGAGAGGGCCGGCAGAGCGGCGAAGCGACGTTTCATGGCAATCATTCGCTGGACAGGGCCGCGACGGGATCGAGCCGCGCCGCCTGGCGCGCCGGCATGAAGCCGAACACGAGCCCGGTCAGCACGGCGCAGGCAAACGCGCCGATGATCGCGCGGATGGAGAAAATGGCCGGCACGTTGCAGGCGATCAGAATGGCGCCGACGAGCAGGCCGCCGGCCACCCCGACGATGCCGCCCACGCCGGACACCAGCGTGGCCTCGGTCAGGAACTGGCGCAGGATGTCGCGCTGGCGCGCGCCCGTCGCCATGCGGATGCCGATTTCGCGCGTGCGCTCCTTCACGGTCATCAGCATGATGTTCATGACGCCGATGCCGCCCACCACGAGCGAAATCGCGGCGATGAGGCCCAGCATCAGCGTGAGGGTGCTCTGCGTTTCCGTCTGCGCCTTCACCGACGCCGCGCTGTTGTACACCTGGAAGTCGTGCACGTGGTGCGCGGCCTCCAGCGTGCTCGTGATGGTGCTGGCGGTCTGGTCGGCGAGATCGAGCTTGTCGACCAGCACCGAGATCCACGAAAGATTCGTTGTGCCGACGATCCGGCGGCTACCCGTGGAGTAGGGCATCAGGATCACGTTGTCGTCGTCGGCGTCGCCCGAGGTCGCGCCTTTTTCGTCGAGCTCGCCGATCACCTGGAACGGCACGTTGTTGACGAGCAGATAGTGTCCGACCGGATTGGCGCTGCCGAACAGCTTCTCCCTGACGCGCTTGCCGAGCAGGACCACGGTGGAGAGGTGCCGGTCGTCCTGCGGCGTATAGAAGATGCCGCGGCTCGTCTTCCAGTTCAGGATGCGCGAGGCGTCGCTCGTGACCGCCCATAGCGGCACCTGCACGTCCTTGCTCGCGTAGCGCACGGTCACGTTGCCCTGGAGAAAGGGCATGGCCGCGGCCACGTTGGGCACCTGGCGGACCATTTTGACGTCGGCCTCGGTCAGCACGCCGCCGGGGCCGCGCGGATTGTCGCCGCCCGGAATCACATAGAGGCGGTTGGTGCCGAAGCTGGCCATCTTCTCGATGACCTCGCGCTCGGTGCCGGCGCCGATCGCGAGCATCACGATGACCGACGCCACGCCGATGATGATGCCGAGCAGCGTCAGCAGCGTGCGAAAGCGGTTGATCCAGAGCACGCGCCATGCCGCGCGCAGGGCTTCGCGGGTGTCCGCGAGCAGCGACGCCGTGCGCGCGACGCCCGCCGACATGGCGTCGACGAAGGTATCGGCGTCGAGCGACGGACGGCTCTGGCCGGCCGCGGCCGGCCCCGAATCGGCGATGACCTGCCCGTCGCGAATCTCGATGACGCGCCGCGCACGCGCGGCCACGCTGCGATCGTGCGTGATGAGAATGATGGTGTGGCCGCGGTCGGCGAGGTCTTCGAGCAGTTGCATGACCTCGGCGCCGCTCTTCGAATCGAGTGCGCCCGTGGGCTCGTCGGCCAGCACGATGTGGCCGCCGTTCATCAGCGCGCGGCTGATCGATACGCGCTGCTGCTGGCCGCCCGACAGCTGGCCCGGACGATGATCGAGACGCTCGCCGAGCCCGAGCCGCGTCAGCAGGTCCGCCGCGCGCCGCTCGCGCTCGGCCACGGGCATGCCCGAGTAGATGGCCGGCACTTCGACGTTCTCGCGCGCCGATTCGGTGGCGATCAGGTGGTAGCCCTGGAACACGAAGCCGAATGCTTCGCGACGCAGCCAGGCGAGCTCGTCGGCGCTGAAGCGCGCGATATCGTGGCCGGCGAAGCGATATTCGCCCGACGTGGGGCGATCGAGGCAGCCGAGGATGTGCATCAGCGTGGACTTGCCCGACCCCGACGCGCCCACGATCGCGACGAATTCGCCGGCGTGGATCGTCAGATCGATGCCGCGCAGAATCTCGACGGCGGGCACGGGCCGGTTGTCCGGTCCACGCGCGGTGCCGCCGTACGATTTGCGGATGCCGCGCAGATCGATGAGCGCCGGCGTCGCGCGCACGCCGGCTGTGGTGTCGCTCGCGGGCGCTGGATTGCAGATCACCACGTGAATCTCCCGTCGCTGGCGCGCGTGCGCGTGATGCCCGTGACGACGCGCTCGCCCGGCTGCAGGCCGGAGAGCACGGCGCCGTTCAGACGGTCGTGCACGCCGATGCGGACCTCGCGCGTGACGATGCGGCCATCCTGATCGACACGCGCCGTGTAGCGGCCGGCGCGCGCATCGACAGGCGTGAGCGCCGAGAGCGGCGCGATCACGGCCTGCTTCGCGCGCGCGATCACGAAGAACACCTGGGCGCTCATCTGCGGCATCAGCAGGCCATCGGCATTGGCCACGTCGAACAGCGCCGTATAGAGCACGACCTTGCCCGCGGGCTGCGCCGCCGCCGGCGCGGCCGACTGCTGGCCGGTCGCGTCGGGCGACGAATTGGGATTGGGCGGCGCGGGCAGGATCTGGCGGACCGTGCCGGTCCAGCGCCGCTCGTCCGAGCCGAGCGTCGTGAAGTAGACCGGCATGCCCGGCTTCACGTGCGCAATATCGGCCTCCGAAACCTGGGTCCAGACGGTCATGGTGGAAAGATCGGCAATGCGCAGGATGTTCGGCGTCTGATAGGTCGCGTTGAGCGTCTGGCCTTCGCGCGCGTCCAGCGTCACGACCGTGCCCGACATCGGCGCATAGATACGGGTGTAGCCCAGTTGCGCCTCGTCGCCCTTGAGGTTCGACTGCGCGCCTTCGATCTGCGCGCGCAGGTTGTCGATGTTGGCGCGCGCCGAGAGCAGCGCGGCGTAGGCCGTCTGCACGTCCTCGTCGCGCGTGGACCCGTCGCCCGCCATGCGTTGCTGACGCGCGTATTGCTGCTGCGCGAGCACGGCCTGCGCTTTCGCGCTCGCGACCTGCGCACGCAGGCTGTCGAGCGCCGAGCGGTCCACGTCGACTTTCGCCTGCTGCACGCTCGGATCGATCTCGACCAGCAGGTCGCCGCGCTGAACCTTGCTGCCGGCCTGCACGCGGATGCGGCGGATTTCCCCCGAGGCCTGCGCGCCCACGTCGACATAGCTGTGCGGTTGCAGCGTGCCCAGTGCGGTGACGTTCGATTCGATGTCGCCGCGCGTGACGGTCACCGTGGAAATATGTTCAGTGATGCGAAAGAAGAACAGCCAGAGGATCCAGGCGAACAGCAACAGGGTCAGCGTCAGGAGGGCAGTTTTTCGGTGTCGCCTGGTCAATGGTCTCATTGCACGTCGGAAGGTAGCGGGTGCTTCTCTGGCGGTGTCGCCTTCGGGTACGGAGGCGGGGACGGCGGAGCGAACGCGTTCGTCGTCGCCGATGCCTGCCTTGATCCGCAAAGGCTCGGGCGCGTCTGCATCATGGCGACGCTGGCTTCGCGGAGAATTGGAGCGTTGGAGTATAAGCGATTCTCATTTCAGTTTTTTCAAATCCTTGTAGCCGTCAACGGTAATCGGGCCAGGATCGCGGAGGAAACCGCGCCACGGCACGGTAGGACGGCGCATTGTGATGCGATTGCGGTCGTCATCATGGCGACATCGATCGATGCTCCTCTATGCCCAATACATCGGACGCGAAGCAATTTGTTACAAAAAACGCGCGAAAAATACGCTCGCGTTTCATGGCGGCGATTGACGCCGTGCGATTTGTCGGTGCCTAGGGAAAATACCTTGACAAGCGTTTCAAGGAGGCATAATTTGCCGGTGTTTTTGCGAACGATTCTTATTCAGTCTTTGAGAAGGGTTCGCAAACTGTGGTTGCAGCCGGCCCGCGAAAGTGCGGGGCGCCGTTGAAAAAGATCAAGACAGGAGTGTCGAATGAGCTGGGATGACGAGAGCGCTGAGTTCGAGGTGGTGATGAACCATGAGGAACAATACTCAATCTGGCCGAGCTACAAGGCGGTTCCCGGCGGCTGGAAAGCCGTGGGCAAGAAAGGCCCCAAAGCCGAATGCCTCGCGTGGATCGAGGAGCACTGGACCGACATGCGCCCCGCGAGCCTGCGCCAGGCGATGGACGGCAACGTGACGCCCGCCACGACGCACTGACCGGCCGGCATGTTTGCTCAATCGGACCGCGAGGCCGCGCTCACGCTCTTCTGCCTGCCCTATGCGGGCGGCAGCGCGGCCATCTACCGCGAGTGGGCGAGGCGCGTGCCGGCCTGGCTCAAGCTGGTGCCGCTTCATATGCCGGGGCGCGGCACGCGGCATGGCATGCGAGCGATGCATCAATGGCCGGAACTGCTCGATCTGCTGATCGACGATATGCAGCCGCATCTGCAGCGCCCGTTCGCGATCTTCGGGCACAGCATGGGCGCGCTGATCGGCTTCGAGCTGGCGCATGCGCTGCGGGCGCGCCTCGGTCGCTCGCCCGTGTGGCTCGGTGTCTCGGCATGCAAGGCGCCGTCGCGCCGCGAGCGTGAACTGCACTGGCTGACCTGCCCGGACGCCGAATTCCTCGACGAGGTGCGCTCGCTCAAGGGCATGCCCGATGAACTGCTCGCCAACCGCGAGTTCATGGAGCTCGTGCTGCCGTTCCTGCGGGCCGATTTTCACCTGTGCGGCAGCTACGACTACCGGCAGCGGCCGCCGCTTCAATGTCCCGTGCTGGCCATCGGCGGCGCGCAGGACGAGGAGCTGGTTGGCGATGCGCGCAACCTGCTCGACTGGCAGGCCGAGTCGAGCGGACCGTTCCGGCTCGAATCGCTCGATGCAGGTCACTTTTTCATCAATACGCACCGTGATGCGTTGATCGAGCTGGTCGTCGGCAGCCTCGCCCGCGTGCTGCGCCATGGCGAACGGTTCGACGACTCGCTGCGGCGATCGTACGCCTGACGGTCAGCGTCTCACGTGGAGATATACATCAATGGACAAGTCGTCTGCGCTGTTTGACTTTGCCCCCTACCTCGCCCAGCGCGAGGAAGTCATCGGGTTGATTCGCGAATTCGCATCGCATCAGGCGTTTCGCAGCGCGGCCGTCGAAGAACTCGAACTTGATGAGGAGTTCTACCGACGTCCGCTGCGCCCCGAAGACCTGGAGTTTCTGCAGTTCAAGAAAGCCGTGCCGGCGCTGAGCATCAGCCGCCTGCCGTCGCTCGCGACGCAACGCCTGCTCATGAGCCTCAACGAAGTGGGCGTGGCGCGCATGCCGCGTAAGGACGTGGACGGCGAATTCGCGCGGTTCGATGCGTTCTACGGCGAACAGAACCAGGTGCTCGGCGCGCGCATCCGGCCGTTTCTCGAACACTACGGGTTCACGTTTCTGGGCCGCGAAGCCACGCGTGACGACACGTCCGCCGCGCTCGCCGAGCGGCTGCGCACGCTGATCGACGACGAAACCGCCTTCTGGGCCGACATGTTCGCGATGCTGGCGCGCAACGACTATCTCGTCGACGGGCTGCGCTTCATCATGATCCAGCGCTGGAGCCTCGCGCCGTCGCGCCGCGTGGCGGTCGAGCGGGCCGAGGTGTCGGGCTATTTCAACGCGGTGCCCGCAGCCGACCGGCCGCAGCTCGCGGCGCAGGCGAGCGATCCGTTGCTGGCCACGGTGGCGGAATTCGCCGGCGTGACGAAGCGCGAGCACTCGTACTGGCAGTTCTATCTGCCGACCAGCATGGCGAAGTGCAACCTGCTCTACGCGCTGGGCTCGCGGCCTGACCGCGCCTTCGCGCTGCTGGGCGCCGCCTTTGCCGCCGAGGCCGAAGCGGTCGCGTTCCAGCAGGCGCTGGCAGCGGCTTGCCCTCATCTGGTGCCGCAACGCGCGCGCGCCGGGGCCGCAGAGACAGACGCCGCTGGCGATCTGTGCGGACGCTTCGCGCGGGCGCTGGCCGCGCTCGAAGCGGAATACGGCGCCGAGGGGCGCTTCCGTGTTTCTCAGGGCCTGGGCGCCGGCGTCAAGCTCGCGGAGCGCGCGCGCTGGGACCTGGGCGAACAGCTCAAGTGGCTATCGGCGATCGAGCATTACATCGCCTTCGCGGAGAAGATCGATCGCCGCATTGCCGCCGAATGCCCCGGCATCGACCGCGAAACGTTCGTCGAGCCGCGCGACATGTGCTCGACCACGCACGTCCACAACGATCACCGGCTCGTCGTGATCCAGAGCAGCGCGCCGCAGGACACCGTGCAGATGCACTTCTGGGGCAACCTCGGGATGCGCCTCGAAATGAAGCAGGGCGACAAGGTGCTGATTCCGGACGGCCGTCTGCACGGCTCGACCGTGATCTGCGAGGAGTGCACCTACGATCAGCCGATCATTCCCGAGGAGTGGATCGCCGAGCTGCTCGACGCGCCTCGCCGGGAGGCCGAGCAGGCCGCATAAGCGCGGCATGAATGGGGCATCGCCCCATTCGTGGTCGGGCGGGGCGCTGGAGCCCCCGCACCGATGCGCATCATAGGTACTACTAAAGGCATGTCGAAGGGCTCGTCTGGACGAGCCCCGGGGGACGTTTTCGCCCGCATTTTTCAATGCACCGGCGCAGCGCCTGCCCACATGCAGCGATTTTTCCGACTGGAGAGGGTCATGCAGCCCGAAGACAAGAGCGAAGCGACGCGGGAAAGCGGCAAACGAGGCGCAAGCGACTGGCGCTCGCGGATCATTCACGGCGAGCAGATTGGCGTAACGGAGTTTCCGCAATGGTTGGGCGGGTCCTACGAAAAACTGCGCTCGCTCGTGATGCACCCGGAATACCCGTGTTTCTTCGGCACCATTGCCGAGCGGCGCGGCGAGATGTTTTATGCCTACGTGCGCGACAAGGACACGAGCGGGCTGCCCGCCACCATGGCGACGTTCACGCGGCTCGCCTCGCAGCCGGAGTTTCGCCGCTACAACATTGCGATCTTTTTCGAGCCGGATGCCGAGCCGCTTTCGCATCAGACGTATCACGATCTGTTCTGGGACACGCTGCAATTCCTGCACGACGTCGATCCCGATCCCCAGGCGGACCGGCAGCCCGATCCCTCGCACGAGGAATGGGAGTTCTCGTTCGGCGGCGTGCAGATGTTCGTCGTCTGCGCCTGTCCTTCGTTCGCGCAGCGTCACAGCCGCAATCTCGGGCCGGGCATGGTCCTGCTGCTGCAGCCGCGCGCGGTGTTCGTCGACACCATCACGAACAAGGTGATCGGCCGCGAAGCGCGCAACCAGGTGCGCGAACGCCTGCGCAAGTGGGACGACGTAGAGCCGCATCCGGATCTGGGTTTTTACGGCGATCCGGGCAATCTCGAATGGAAGCAGTATTTCCTCGCCGATACGAACGAGGCGGCCGCGGACCGTTGCCCATTTCTCGCGCGACGTAACCGTGCGGCCGCCGCCGCGAAGCAGGGCGGCGGCAAGCGGATAGCCCATGAGCAGCATGCGCGTGAAGCGCAGGACGGGGACGACGCGATGGCGGAGCTGATGCTCGATGCGGACGCCCCGGTGCGGGAAGCGCGCGATACGCCGGTGTGAGACGACGCGATTCGTCGGCGATTCGTCGGCAAATATTGTCGGCAAATATCGTTGGTAAATAAGCAGAACATAAGAATAGCCGGACCTCGACCGCCAGTGAGCGCGGTCGAGGTCCGGCGTTGTGCGTAAATCGGAGTGGGTACGAGATGAGCGAAATTGCACGCGACCTGGATAGCGAGTTGCTTTCCGTTTCCCGGGCGTATGTCGGGTTGCCACCGGAAAAGCGGAAGGTGTTCCGATCGAGGCTAGCCGAGCGCGGCGTCGCGCGCGCGAGCCTGCCGATCGTGCCTTTTCCTGGCCAGAGCGGGCGGTTTCCCTTGTCGCACGCGCAGGAACGTCTCTGGTTTCTCTGGCGTCTGGAACCGCTGAGCGCCAGCTACAACATTACGGGTGCGGTGCAACTCGACGGCACGCTGGACACCGACGCTGTTCGGGCCGCCGTGCAGGCGGTGTGCGCGCGCCATGAGAGCTTGCGCAAGCGCTTCGAGGAACACGACGGCGTGGCGTGGCAGATCGTCGGCGAGACTCGCTACGACTGGCAGCAATGCGAGCTTGATCCGGATGCCGAAGCAAGCATCAAACCGCTGCTGCGCGACCTCTCGCTGCGCCCGTTCGACCTCACACGCGACGCGCTGCTGCGCGTGACGCTCGTACGTCTCGCACCCGATTCGCACGTGCTCCACTTCGCGATGCATCACATCGTCTCCGACGCCTGGTCGCTCGAACTGCTCACCCAGGAGTTTGCTCAGGCG
>NZ_CAJMZF010000032.1:0-92629 GCF_905220245.1 Paraburkholderia sp. J63
ATTGAGCTAGCGGCTTTCCGACCAGCGCGCGACGCACATTCCAGTCGATTTGCGTGAATTGGTCCGCTGCGAACAGAGTTTGCAGCTTAGGGCTGACCACGATCACCCATTCCTGGGTTTCGTTGTCCTTGTAGGCCTCATCGATCAGGCCGCCGATGTATGACCACCCGTCCTGCTTGATTTCTACTGCGTTGGCTCTTAGACGGGTGATACGCGTGTGCAGCACCCTACGGTTCTTGCCCGTGTCAGTCTTGCCCATAAGCTTTAGCAGCGCGTAGGACGTTACACGGCACGGCACCCCCAGCGCCTGAAGGCGCAAGACGTGGAGCACGCTTTCCCACCCATCGAGGTCGCCCTGGTCAAGGCGTTCGCCAGTGTAAAGAATTGTCAGACCGTCGAGCGTTGTCACCCGCTCGCCCGACATATAGCGGCGCCGTCCCTTGGCGATAGCGCCGAACAGTGCTGACCGCAGGAAGCCGTTGGGCACGCCCCGCACAAAGTCCGGCCAACGCGGCAACTGAACCACGTCGTGCGGAAGCGGTGCGCCGGGCAGCTTGTTGCGCTTTTCACTGGCGACCCGCTCTCGGTGCTTCTTCTGCAATTCCGCGACGCGTGCGACCAGTGCATCAACCGAGTGGCGCTCCGAATCGCCGCCTGCGCCTGTTGGTCCCCGCCCAAGCACGGGTGTGCGGACAGCGCGGCCCCTCAAATCGTCAAGCGGCATGACTCACCACTTGACGTCGCTATGCGCGCGCTTGGCTACCGATTCGGCTTTGGTTGGGCGGCCCCGCCGACGCTTTTCAGGTGAAGCCAGTTCCGTCACGTTGGGAGAGTCGGCGCCGGTGACGTGTAGGCCAATCCATCTCTCTACATCTTCAGCGCGCCAAAGAAGGCGCTTCGTGTTGGGAAGGCGGCAGATCGGCGGAAGGGACTGCGGATTGCGCGTCGCATCGCTGCGGATGCTGGCGACAGATTTCTGTAGATGCTCAGCGAGCTGATCGACCGTGAGTAGCGCTTGCATGGACATTGGCCCTTATTTCCGCCATGTCACATTTGTGCACACAGCGGCGTTGGTTAGCTGATGTCTGCAAGGTTGACTCTTAGGGTCACCGAAATCTCGGTAGAGACGTGAAGTGTTTTCTACCAATGGGCTGCGCGATCTCGACCCACTGCGCGGCGCCACAAATTTGCCACATCTAGTGTGCAAAAACCTGCGCCAGAATGCAAAACAACGCACTACATCGCAAGACGTAGTGCGTTGTTTTTATTGGAACTTTTGGTGGAGCGGATGAGGATCGAACTCACGACCTTCGCATTGCGAACGCGACGCTCTCCCAGCTGAGCTACCGCCCCACTATCCAAAAGATTCTAGCACAGCAACTTCCGCTTGTGCCAAGCGCCAAAATTGCGCGACATCAACCCCCCAGAGCCTCAAGAAAGCTATTTGGATGAACCCGGCGCCCCAGCCAGCACCCAAGCCACGACATCCCGAATATCCCCCGCACTCATAGCAGGATGCGAGGGCATAGGAATCGCCCCCCAAACCCCGGCCCCCCCATCACGCACCTTCTTCTCGAGCTTGGCCTGCGCCCCGGCATCGCCCTTGTACTTCGCGGCGATATCTTTAAACGAAGGCCCAACAAGCTTCCGATCCACCGCATGACAGCCCATACAGGCATTGGAACGCGCAATAGCCGCCCCATCGCTACCAGCAGCAGCAAAAGCCAAAGACGACGCCCCCAACAACCCAACGAGCATCGCTCCAGCCATCCAACGCCCACGCATCATAAAAGCCCGAGCGACCATCACATCGCTGCCCCATTGCCACCGGCTGGCGCGGGCTCCGTCACCGGCGCAGGCGCCTGGTGTTGCGAATCGAGCGGCCTCGAGCTGACGTCCGCATCAGGCACAGCCCCCACCGTCGGCGCATCGGCGGCACTAACAGGCGCCGGCGTCGGCGCATTCCCGTTCGCCGCTCCATTCGCCACCATCGCCTGCTCCGGCTGAATATACTGGTAGCACTTCACCACCTGCATCACGCCCGGCACCGTGCTCGCCGCAGTGGCAGCGGTGCTGCCTTCCTGCATGGTCACGAGCCCCATCAGATAGACAACGCCGCGCTCGCTCACCACCTTGAAGTTGTTCGCCGAGATGTCCTTGTACAAGACGAGCTCGCTCTTCACGCGCCCTTCGAGATACGAGTCGTTGGCACGCGACGAGAACGAGCTCGCCGGCGACACCGCCAGTTCGTTGAGGATCGAGCCGACGTTCGGAATCGCCCGCACGATGCCCTCGGCCTTCTGCTTCGACGCATCGTCGGGCACTTCACCCGTCAGCAGCACGCGCTGATTGAACACCGCCACGTTCACGTGCGAAGCATCGGGCAGCCCATCGTTCAGGTCCTTGAGCGCCTTCACCTGGATCTCGCGGTCTTCGGTCTGCGAGCCCACCGTGCGCCGGTCGGTCGCCACCAGCGCCGTCCCGCCCGCCGCCGCGCCCGCAACGGCGAGGAAGCAGCCCTGCAGGTTCGCGCACAGCGAGGCCGCGAAGCCGATCGTCAGCGTGGTCCGGGCCAGCGCACGCGTCATGCTGTTTCTGATCATCAACTCCCTCTCCTTCGTCCTTCGGTGTCAGTCGTCGCCCAGCAGCATCGCGTCGATGCCGTCGCACAGGCAGTGGATCGTCAGCAGGTGTACTTCCTGGATGCGCGCGGTCCGCTCGGACGGCACGCACAGGTGGATGTCGGTGTCGGCGAGCGCGTCGTTGACCATGCCGCCGCTCTTGCCGGTCAGCGCAATCACGATCATTTCGCGCTCGTGCGCTTCTTCGACGGCGGCCAGCACGTTCGCCGAGTTGCCCGAGGTCGTGATGGCGAGCAGCACGTCGCCGGGCTGGCCGAGCGCGCGGACCTGTCTCGCGAACACCTGGTCGTAAGCGTAGTCGTTCGCCAGTGCCGTGAGCACCGATGCATCAGTCGTCAACGCAAGCGCGGGCAGGCCCGGGCGCTCGCGCTCGAATCGGCCGATCAGTTCGGCGGCGAAGTGCTGGGCGTCGGCGGCCGAACCGCCGTTGCCGCATGCGAGAATTTTGTTGCTGTTCGCCAGCGCGGCGAACATCGTATCGACCGCGGCGGCAATCGGCACGGCCAGGGCTTCCATCGCGGCGAGCTTGAGTGCTGCGCTGTCGCGAAAGTGCTGTTGAATTCGTTCGACGGACATCGACTCTCTAATCTGTACTGCGTATATCGCGAATATTCCGCGTGAATGCGGTGTGGCGCAAGTTTAGCGCACTCAAGCCCATTCTCTTCCGGCGTTCTTTTCTGTACGCGCTTTCCAGACCGCTTTTTTCGCGCGCGTGACCTCATGTGAAGGCGCGCGGTCATACCATCCGGTTACGCTTCGCCCGCTTATCGCCCGTCTTCGCGAAACGCGTCGCGCAGCCACGTGAGGCGTCCGCCTTCGAACGTCACCACGTCGAAGCGGCACGCGGGCGGCAATGCTTCCCGCGTATGCGCACACATCCCCACGTTCGCCAGGTAATAGCGCGCCGCGCGCAGGATGCGTTGCTGCTTGTGCCAGCCCACGCTCGCTGCCGCGCCGCCGTAACCGTGCCGCGTGCGTGCGCGCACTTCCACGAAGACGAGCGTGCCGTCGCGGTCGCGCATCACCAGGTCGATCTCGCCGGCCCGGCAATACACGTTGCGCGCGACCAGTGCGAGGCGTTGGCGCTGCAGGAATGCGAGTGCATGCGATTCGAAGCGCGCTCCTGCTTCGCGGCGTTCGCCCGCGCGCGCTCCGGCGTTGGACCGGGCTTGTGCGGAAAAGTTGTCGCGCCGCGTATCTGCGCGCGCCTTGTTGCCCACGTCCGCATGCGAAACCCGCGCGCCTGCCTCGCGACGCGGCACGTCCTGTGCCGCCGCGCGCTCCCCTGCGTGGCACAATGTCGGCCTCTTTTCCTGCGTTCGCGCGCTCCGTGTCATGACGTCCCTCCTCGAACTCGCCCAGGTCCAGCAGTATCCGGCCGCCACGCTGTACGTCGTGGCGACGCCCATCGGCAACACGGCCGACATCACCTTGCGCGCGCTTCACGTGCTCGGCCTCGTCGATCGCATCGCGGCCGAGGACACGCGCAACACGGGCCAATTGCTCGCGCGCTACGGCATTTCGAAGCCGCTCCTCGCCGTGCACGAGCACAACGAGCGCGAGGCGGCGCTGCGCGTGATCGAGCATCTGCGCGCGGGCGAGCGCGTGGCCTGCGTCTCGGACGCGGGCACGCCAGGCATCTCCGACCCGGGCGCAAAGCTCGTCGATGCCGTGCGCGCCGCCGGTTTCCAGGTCGTGCCGCTGCCGGGGGCGAGCGCGCTCGCCACGGCGCTTTGCGCGGCGGGCGACTGGGTCGCGACGTTCACGTTCCTAGGCTTTTTGCCGCCCAAGCCGAAGCAACGCGCGGCCGCGCTGAAGCCGCTCGCCGATCATGCGCACGCGATGGTGTTCTACGAGGCGCCGCATCGCATCGTCGAGACCGTGCAGGCGCTCGCCGATGCGTTCGGTCCGGCGCGGCGTCTGTTGATCGCCCGCGAATTGACGAAGTTACACGAGGCGCTCTGGTGCGGCACCCTGGCCGAAGGGCCAGCGTGGCTCGCCGCCGATGCGAACCGTCAGCGCGGCGAGTTCGTGCTGGTGGTGGAAGGCGCAAGCGCGCAGGTGTCCGGCGAGGCCGATCACGATGCGCTGCTGCGCGTGCTGCTCGAAGAAGTGCCGGTGAAGGGCGCGGCGAAGATCGCAGCGGCGCTCACGGGTGCGTCGCGCAATGCGCTCTATGCGCGCGCGCTCGAGCTGAAGAACGAAGGCGGAGAGGAAGAGGCCGACTGAGCCGTCACAGGCAAACCGACCGGCAGTGGCATGACTGGCGCGCCGGGTTGAACGACGGACGCGGTCATCAGAAAAGCCGAATGGCCGCCGAAGGCGGCCATTCGGCCATATAGACACATGGAGCTTGTGAGCCGTCCGGTGCGCGCCACGCGCCAGCACGGACGAAACCCATGGAATCGATCATGCGCTTTTAGCGCAGCGAATCTCAGTTGCCGTTCGAGTTCGCCGCCACCATTTCCGCTTGCGCAGCCTTCGCTTCCTGGCGCGAGAGGCCTTCGATATCCACCTTGGCGGTGCCCGCGTGCTGGAGGCCCAGCACCTTCGCCGCCGCATAGGACAGGTCGAGAACGCGGCCACGCGCGTACGGCCCGCGGTCGTTGATCTTCACCACGACCCACTTCGAGGTCGCGGGCACGCTCACGCGCACGTAGGAACCGAGCGGCAGCGTACGGTGCGCGGCGGTCAGCGCCCGCATGTCGAAGCGCTCGCCGCTCGCGGTCTTGCGGCCGTGGAACGCACGGCCGTACCACGAGGCGCGGCCGGTCTGGTGGAACGAGGCAACGTCCGGCGCGTTATCGTCGATCGGTTGCGCGTCGGCGAGCGAGTTGTCCTTGCCGGCGCCCGATGCGGGCAGCGCCCCGAACGCGGAGCCATAGCTCTGCGGTGCGGCGAATGCGGTGTGCGCGTCCTTGGTGCTGAGCGCGTTGCCCTGCGCCTGGTCTTGCGGACCAGGCGGCATGGCACAACCGGCCAGCACGGACACGGCTGCGAGACTCCCGAGTCGTCGTCGAGAAAGTCCGAAGTTCATAAATTTAGCCATCACGTTTCGGGGCCGTCCCGCGCCTTGGTTGCGCGTTCGTGGTTGGCCCCGGCGGTCGCAGGCAAAAGAACACCCCACCCGCCGATCGATGAAAAACGGCGAGCGAATGCCCATACCCGGATGCGGCCCTATTTGCCGCTAACCGCTGGTTTTCTTTCACGTCTGGCGCAGCCTGTCCCCGGCAGCCTGACCAGACCCCACATGCCGCCATCGAACGCGATGTACACGTTCAGGCACGCCGGTGACACACGGCGTACAGGAACGGCGGCGTAGGCCCCACCCAGCGTCACGGCAGCAAGTCCGTGGCAGGCGCGTGGCGCCTGGCTGGGCAAGACGTGCGGTGCCGAACGAATCGGCACCTGATTTGCCGTCTTGTAAGGCAGCCTGTTTAGCCAGCCTTGCTTGACGGCACTGCTTGACGGCGATGTATCGCGACCCATTTTTTACTGCGGGTCACATCGCCCAGTGAATGCACGCGTAAACGTGCTTGATGGAGCGCATTATACCTAAAAGTAATTCTTGCCATCCTTACCCGGTACAAATCTCCATGATTTTTCCCTATTGATGCAACAAAGCCGTTTGGCTCCAGCGCCCGCCGCCTTGTCTGACAAGGCGCGCGGACGGCCCTCGGCAGGCGCGGGCGACGTCTTGCGCGCCCCGGTACAATCGGGGTTTTGGCCTGCCCAGAACCCCATCATCCACGAGCCGCGCGCATGAAAGTCACGCTGATCCCCGTCACGCCGTTCCAGCAAAACAGTTCGCTCCTTGTCTGCGAAGCCACGGGGCGCGCCGCCGTCGTCGATCCGGGTGGCGATCTCGATCGCATCGAGGCCGAGATCGCGCGTCAGGGCGTGCAGCTCGAAAAAGTGCTGCTCACGCATGGCCACCTGGACCACTGTGCGGGCGCGAAAGAACTCGCCGAAAAGTTCGGTGTGCCGATCATTGGTCCGCACGAGGACGAGCGCTTCTGGATCGATCAGTTGCCGCAGCAGAGCGTGCGCTTCGGCTTTGGCCATGCGCAGGCGTTCGAGCCGGCTCAGTGGCTCGCGGACGGCGACACCGTGCAGTTTGGCGACGAGAAGCTGGAGGTCTATCACTGCCCGGGGCATACGCCCGGGCACGTCGTGTTCTTCAGCCGCCAGCATCAGATCGCGCTCGTGGGCGACGTGCTGTTCGCAGGCTCGATCGGCCGCACCGATTTTCCGCGCGGCAATCATGCGGACTTGATCCGCTCGATCCGGGAGAAGCTCTGGCCGCTCGGCAACGACGTCACGTTCGTGCCGGGCCACGGCCCGGTGTCGACCTTCGGCGAGGAGCGCCGCACCAACCCTTACGTCGCAGACAGCGTGCCCGGCGTCTCCGCCGGCGCGAGCGCGGCGCCCTGGGGCTGAGCGCCGGGCCAACCCACCCGCGCGGGCCGTCACGCCTCAAACCGTCAACGAATCCAGCCCATGAATCCAGCGAATCAAGCCGCCATTGAAGAGATCTACGTCAGCACCGACGTCGAGGCCGACGGGCCCATCCCCGGCCCCCATTCGATGCTGAGCTTCGCGTCGGCGGCCTATACCGCCGACAAGCGCCTGATCGCCACCTTTTCGGCGAATCTCGTCACGCTCGAGGGCTCGGCGCCGCATCCGGTGCAGGCCGCCTGGTGGGAGACGCAGCCCGACGCGTGGGCCGCGTGCCGCAAGGATCTGCAGGACCCGGCCGCGGCGCTCAATACCTATGTGGAGTGGGTGGAGGCGCTGCCCGGCAAGCCCGTGTTCGTGGCTATGCCCGCGGGCTTCGATTTCACCTTCATGTTCTGGTACATGATGCGCTTTGCGGGCCGCTGCCCGTTCTCGTGGTCGGCGCTCGACATCAAGACGCTCGCGTTCGCCATGACGGGCCTGCCGTACCGCAAGTGCATCAAGCCGCGCTTTCCGAAGCACTGGTTCGACGATCATCCGCATACCCATGTCGCGCTCGACGACGCCATCGAGCAAGGCGCGCTCTTTTGCAACATGCTCGCCGATCTGCGCGCGCAGCAGGCGGCGCCCGAAGCGGCCGCCACGTCCGATGATGGGGACGCCTCAGGGCAAAAAGCCGCTACTAGGCCGGCAAATTAGGGAATCTCCCTCGTCAGGTGCGGTTTGCATTGCGTTTCGTTTTCCCGGCCTCTAACATTCGGGAATACGGCGACGCACATGGAGGCGCATTTGACACTCGATACGTTCTCTCAGAAGATCCTGCGCCTGTTGCAGCTCGACGCGCGCCGTTCGGTGCAGGAAATCTCCGATCAGGTGGGTCTGTCCAGCACGCCGTGCTGGCGCCGCATCAAGGACATGGAACAATCGGGCGTGATCCAGCGCTACACGGCGCTGCTCGATCGCGAGAAGCTTGGCCTGCACGTCTGCGCGCTCGCGCATATCCATCTCACGCGGCACACCGAAGGCGGCGTCGAGGAGTTCGAGCGCGAGATCGCCACCTGCCCCGAAGTGACCGAGTGCTACAGCACGACCGGCGAATCGGATTACATCCTCAAGATCGTCGCGCCCGACATCAAGGCCTACGACGCTTTCCTGCACGAGCGCATCTTCCGCATTCCGGCCGTCGCGCAGGTGCGCACGAGCGTCGTGCTTCGCGAAATCAAGTTCGATACGCAATTGCCGCTTTGAGCGGCGGCTCGGCGCGCGGGAACGCGCAGGCTCGCGGCGCCTGCGCGTTCGCGGGCGTGCGTGCTCCAGTGCCCACTAACGACGCGGCCGCAACGAATCAGCCACGCGCGCCGCGCGAAACCCTTGCCGATCCCGAATCCGCCGACGACGCTGGCGCCGGCGTCGCGGCCTGCACGGCCTCCAGCTTGCTCGCGCCGAGCTTGCGCGCGAGCGTCTGCATGTCGACGTCGTCGAGACGCCGCGCATCGCCTTGCGTCGAGAGCACGACCTGAATTTCGAGCCCCGTGCTCAGGTAATGGAGCGTCACCGCCTCCACGCGTATGCCGTGCGCCGCGAGCGCCTCGCGCAGCGCGTGCGCGACTTCGCTGCGCGGCGGCAAGTTCGCGACCGAGCGCACGTGCATGTCGTCCTCGGGATCGACGTGGATCAGCGCGTCGAGCACGCGCGGGTCGGTGAGCAAACGCGCGCGCGCCGTCTCCGCGATGTAATGCCCCTCCGACACCGAGATGAACGGATCGACAAGGATATGCGCATCCACGAGCGCGAGGTCGCCGGTCTTGCGCGTGCGCATTTCATGCACGTCGAGCACGCCGGGCGTGCCGAGCAGCAGCGTGCGCAGGTCGGCCGTGGTGGCGTCGTCGAGCGCGCGATCGGAGAGGTCCTGCAGCGCGTCCCAGCCGAACACCCAGCCCATGCGCGCGACCATGAAGCCGACGATGGCCGCCGCGATCGGATCGAGCAGCCGCACGCCCATGAGGCTGCCCACGATGCCGATGGCGACCACGAGCGACGACGCCGCGTCCGAGCGCGCATGCCAGGCGTTGGCGATCAGCATGGCCGAGCGCACGCGCTGCGCCTCGCGCAGCATGTAGCGGAACAGCGTCTCCTTGGAGACGAGCACGAGCACGGCCACCGCGAGCGCACTCGCATGAACCGGCGGAATATCGCCGAGATGGGCGATGCGCGTGCCGGCGCGCGCGAGCATGCCCACGCCCACCGCAATCAGTAATGCGCCGAGAAATAATGAAGCAACCGTTTCATAACGGCTATGACCGTAATTATGGTCGGCATCCGGTTTTGCACCGCTATGGCGGTTCGCGAGCAACACGACGAAATCGGAAACGAGATCGGAAAGCGAATGAATGCCGTCGGCGATCAAGGCCTGCGAATGCGCAAACACGCCGACTGCGATTTGCAGCACGACCAGCACGGAATTGAGGGCGACGCTGACAAGCGTAGTCTTGCGCGCGACGCGCTGTTTTTCCGATGACGATACGGCAGTGGTTGTGGACATGCGAACAAAACGCGAACGGGGAATAGTCGCGATTGTAATGGCCCTACCATGACCAATTGGAGATAACCTTGAAAACTTCTTTTAAATCAGGCAACTACGAGAACACTTCGCATTCGCGTTCAACTCGCGCAGGGCAATACTGAAAGGTATCAGTAAGAAGGAAACAAAAAAGCCGCGCAAGTCCCCGTGACGGCGCGGCTTTTTCGCTCGGCGGGCCGCAGGGCCCCATGCCAGAAGCTAAATACTGGGAAGCGATTTACTTCTGAATCAGGTATTTTTCGCGGTCCTGGCCGGCGATCCAGCGCGGCGGCTTGCCGCGGCCCGACCACGTGCTCCCGCTATCCGGGTCGCGATATTTCGGTGCAACGCTTGCGCGCGAGCGGCTGGCTGCCTTGGCGCCTTTACCGGCTGCACGGCCGCCGCCGAGTTCGGCTAGCGTAATGCCATAGTCGGCCATTTTCTGCTTGATCTCGTCGAGGACTTCGGCATATTCACGTGCCTTTGCCTCTTCAATCTGCTTCTCCAGCTTTTCTCGCTGTGCGAGGAGTTCCTTGTAGGAAGACATAGGTATCCTGGTGGTTTGCTAATTAATGGCTACCGATCTTGAGTCAGTATGCCGATTGACAGGTGATTCGCCTCGGAAATTGCAGGCGAGATTAACACAGAATCGAATGTCGCGAAAAGCGCGGGCAATAAAAATAATTAAAATGTTTTACGCATTCTTCAACGCTGCGTCAGCTCTCGAAGAGCTTTCATTTCGTGCAAATCGGCGCTTTTACCCAATTCGCCTTTTTCCAGATAAATCCGGCTCTCATAATTCGCAGGGCGTGAAAATTAATTGAGAAAAAACGTGCAAACATTTCATCTCATGCGAGCTTTTGCCGGGGCCGACTTATTATCTCGAAAGTTTGCAATGCACTATGAGTGGCAGCAGACAGCGTCCGCCACCCTGTCGCAGAAATAGTCAGCTCGCATGCCGCGCGAGGCAATCGGCTAGCACGGCATGCAAGGATTGTGTGTCCCGTTGCGGTGCCTCGAAAACATAGCGCGTGCGTATACCGTCAATCGCGAGATCGGCGCCGTAGCGATCCACGCCGAGCAGCACGAGCGCGTCGCGCCGTAACGGATGCGTCTCGAAGAAACGAATCAGCGCGTCTTCCTCGTCGGCGGCGAGCGGATCGAGCGTGTCGAGATCCGCGCCGTCGAGCCAGCCCATCGCACCAAAGCCGCCGATATAGCGCAGCCGCTCCACGCGCATCGTCCAGAACGTGAAGTCGCCGAGCGCGAGATAGCGCGCCGCGTCCGGGTGGTAGCGCAGGTAGCGGCGCGCGAGCGGCGCCTCGGGGTTGGCGCTGGCGTCGGCGTCGCCCGGTTCGAACAGCCCGAGTAAGGTCATGCGCGGTGCGCTCAGCACGTCGTCGGGCATGCCCGCGCCGCTCATCTGCGCGACGAGAAAGCCCGCGCGCGGATCGTCCTGCAGATTGCGCGTGTGCTCGGCGAGCCGGCTCACGAGAATGACGGGACGATGCCGCGCATCGGGCGCGAAAGGCAGCAGCGTCGGATACGGAAAGCCGAGCGGCTCGCGCGTATGGGTCGCAAGCGTGCCGGTGGAAGTCTGATGCAGCAGATGGAGCGGCGCGTGAGCGGGGATCTTCAAGGCAATGTCCTCGATCGATGGGTTTTCGATGCGCTATCGACGCACTATGGCGCGTTATCAACGGATTATCGCGGTGCGCGACCGCAGCGAGACGAAAACCGCCAGCCTGGATCGAGCCGCGCGCACATCGCGCCATTCCACTATTAGAGCAGGCCGGAGCGCCGCAAGCAGCCCGCGCGCGCCTTCGCTAGAATTTCCCCTTGCCTTTCAAAAAGCTGATTCGCGAGCCGTTCCCGAGCCGTTCGGCCTCGCTCTCGCCCAACGCCAGGATTTCCCGTGTCCGACCGCCCTTCCGAACCGGCACTCGCCGTGCCGCCCCATGCCGTCCATCGCGCGCTGCCCGCCGCCACGCGCCAGCGTGCGCGCATTGCGACCATGGCGCTGTTTTTCATCGCCGGGATGATGTACGCGTCCTGGGGCGTGCACGTGCCCACGGTGCGCGACAAGTTCCATCTGGACGCCGCGCTGCTCTCGTACGCGCTCTTCGCCGTGGCGGGCGGCTCGATCGCGGCCATGACGACCATCGCCGGCTGGATCGCGCGTGCCGGCACGCGCCGCGCGTGCCTCACGGGCGGCCTCACGATGTCGGTATGCGGCGCGCTGATTCTCGTCGTGCCGTATTACTGGATGCTGCTCGTCGTGCTCGCCGCGTTCGGCATGGGCATGGCCACGCTCGACGTCGCCATGAACGCGGAGGCGAGCGCCGTCGAGGAAGCCATCGGCCGGCCGATCATGTCGTCGCTGCACGGCATGTTCAGCCTGGGCGGCATGGCCGGCGCGGCCATTGGCGGCGCGTTGCTCGCGCGCGGCATGGCGCCCGCGCTGCATCTGCTGCTTGCCTCGGCGCTGGCCGCGCTCGTGCTGCTCGTGTCGTGCCCCGCCGTGCTGCCGCACGTGCCGCACGCCACCCACGGCGAGCACGCGCGGACCGGCAACCGCTGGCGCACGCCCGCGCTATGGGCGCTGGGCGGCATCGCGCTCATCGCGCTGATCGCCGAAGGCGCGATGTACGACTGGGCCACGGTCTATATGCGCGACGTCGTGGTCTCGACGCCCGCGCTCGCGAGCGCCGCCTATGCCGCGTTCTCGGGCGGCATGGCCGCCGCGCGCTTCGCCGGCGACGCCGTGCGCGCACGCTTCGGCGCGCCGCAGCTCGTGTTCGCGAGCGCGTCGCTCGCCTGCGCGGGCATGATCGGCGCGCTGCTGCTGCCGTATTCGTTCTCCGCGCTCACGGGTTTCACGCTGATGGGCCTCGGCCTTGCGAACATGATGCCGGTGCTGTTCGCCGCCGCCGCGCGCGTGAAGGGCATCCATGCCGCCGAGGGCCTCGCGCACGTGGCCGGCATCGCTTATTTCGGACTGCTGTTCGGGCCGGTCGTGATCGGCGGCATCACCCAGGTGACGAATCTCACGGTCGGGCTCGCGGTCGTCGCGCTATGCGCCGCGCTCGTGGCGTTCGCGGGGCCGAAGGTGCTCAGGCGGCTGGGGATTTGAGGGGGGGCCGTCTACCGGATCAAACCTTCGGGGCAAAATGGCCAGCGCGAGCGCATGCTGGTCGGACTTGGGTTCGGTATCATCGAAAACGAATCGCTACTTTTGGGGAGCCACAGATGACTCAACTCGAAACCCGCACGTTGATGGCAAACGTGCCGATGCCTCTCGCCGAGAAAGTCGATCAGTTAGCCGAGCGGCTGGAGCGCTCGCCCGGCTGGATAGTCAAGCAAGCGCTATCGGCCTGGATCGACCAGGAGGAGGAGCGGGAGCGCCTGACACGCGAAGCACTTGCGGACGTCGACGCGGGCCACGTCATCGATCATCAGGCGGTGCAGGCATGGGCCGATAGCCTCGATACCGATCACCCGCTGCCGGCGCCCCGCTGATGGAACTGAAGTGGACCGGTAAAGGGTTGGCGGATTTGACGCGGCTCTACGAGTTTCTCGCGCCGGTCAACGAACCGGCTGCCGTCCGCGTCGTGCGCGCCCTGACCGACGCGCCAAAGTTGCTCATCGCCAATCCGCGTATAGGCGAAAAACTGTTCGAATTCGAACCCAGGGAGGTACGGCGCTTACTCGTCGGTCATTACGAAATGCGCTATGAGATTCGTGACTCGACCGTCTATGTTCTGCGCTTGTGGCATACACGCGAAGATCGCTGACAGTCAGTTCCGCCCCCGCCCGAATCGACCTTCCTCCAAAAAAACCAAAGCCCGCGAGTCCTGAAACTCGCGGGCTTTTCTCACCTCGCGCCGCACGAGGCAGCGCAACGCGCAATTACATCTTCACCACGTCGAGCAGCGACTTCTTGCCCGCCTTGTAGTTGTAAAGCGAGATCACGCCGTGCTTGAGGTCGCCCTTCGAATCGAAGGTCGTCTCGCCAATCACGCCCTTGTAGTCGGTGCTCGGCATTGCCGCGAGGATCTTCGCCGGATCGGTCGAGTTGGCACGCTTCATCGCGTCGACGATGATGTACACCGCGTCATACGTGAACGGCGCGTAGATCTGGATCGGCTGGCCGAAGCGCTTCTCGAACTTCGCCTCGAACGCCTTGCCGCCCGGCATCTTTTCGAGCGCCATGCCCGCTTCCGAGCACACGATGTTGTCGGTCGCGTCGCCGGCGAGGTCTGCGAGCTTGTCGGTACAGACGCCGTCGCCCGCGAGCACCTTCGCGCGCAGGCCAAGCTGCTTGGCTTGCTTGGCGAACGGGCCGCCGGTGGCGTCCATGCCGCCGTACATGATGGCGTCGGGATTCTCGCCCTTGATCTTGGTGAGAATCGCGCGGAAGTCCACGGCCTTGTCGTTGGTCGCGTCATGCGACATCACGTTCATGCCGAGCGACTTGGCGGTCTTCTCGAATTCGTTCGCGAGGCCCTGGCCGTAAGCGGTCGAGTCGTCGACGATCGCCACGCTCTTGAGCTTCATGGTCTTCGCCGCGTAGTTCGCGAGCGCCGGGCCTTGCTGCGCGTCGGTCGCCACCACGCGATAGGTGGTCTTGAAGCCCTGCTGCGTGTAGGCCGGGTTGGTCGCCGACGGCGAGATCTGCACGATGCCCGCATCGCTGTAGATCTTCGAAGCCGGGATCGAGGTACCCGAGTTCAGGTGGCCCACGACCGCGACAACCTTGTCGTCGACGAGCTTCTGCGCCACCTGCGTCGCCGTGCGCGGGTCGGCCGCGTCGTCTTGTGCGTCGAGCACGAGCGTGATCTTCTGGCCGCCGATCGTCAGGCCCTTGGCGTTGATTTCCTCGATCGCGAGGCGTGCGCCATTTTCGTTATCCTTGCCGAGGTGGGCAATGCCACCCGTCAGCGGCGCGACGTGGCCGATCTTGACCACTTCATCTGCGCTGGATGCCGTTGCAAAAGTCGCGAACAAAACGACTGCCGCGCTGATCGGCAACAGCTTGTGAAGCTTGATATTCATGTAAGTCTCCAGTTTCGAACCCAAAAGCAACGTAATCGCCCTGTGCTCCCGCGCCCCGAACGTGTCGCTCCCCGTGCGGACGACCACGCAGGATGCATCCTTGATGCACCTGGCTCGTATGGCGAAAAGCCCGCTCATGGCAGACCGCCCATCCATACTTGCGCGCAAGTGTAGGTGATCAAATTAATTTGGGGGATTTTTTTCAGATATCGGGGCGAGTACCAATAGGCTTTCACCCGAGTGCTTCGAAGGCCTGATCAATCGGCCCGGAAACCTTGTGCTGCAAGGGTCGACGAAGAGGTTTGCAATCCTTTCGAAAGCATTTTCCAGGGTGCGCCCGGATATTTTTTGGGATTTTTGGCCGGTTATGCCGCAGGTGTGGAATGCAACACCGGCACACGATAACGTTTGCTTTTTCAGGTGCTCTCGCCTATCGAGAGATTAGCGGGAATTAAAGTCAGCTTTCGATTAATTCCGGGCGCGCGGAAATCGTTGCGCGCGCCAGGGTTTTCTCCTGGTCTGCCGCGGCAAATTCAGGCCGATGAGGATTCGCCCGCTGCGAAACGCTCGAAACGCTCAAGCGTTGCGCGCAATTCGGTGTCGAGCGCATCGACCAGTTGAGCGGCGCCCAGGTTGGCTTCGCGCCGGCGCGCGAGCGGCGCGCCCTGCCCCGACCACAGCGAAAGATAATCGCCGTCGTTCGCGCGCGCCGCGTGCTGGCGCAATTCCTGGGTGAGCGCGTTCTGCACGGGATACGGCGCGACGTTCTCGGGGTGCGCTTCGAGTTGCTGCATCAGCGGATTGCGGATGCCGCGCGCGTGGCGGCCCGTGATCGCGCGCGTGACCGAGGTTGCCGTATCGGCCGAATCGCGCAGGCGCGCCTTCCAGTCGGCGGGAATCGCGCTTTCCGCGCAGCCGAGAAACGCCGTGCCCATCTGCACACCCTGCGCGCCCAGCGCGAGCGCGGCGGCCATGCCGCGCCCGTCCATGATGCCGCCCGCGGCGAGCACGGGCAGGCCGGTCGCGTCGGCGAGCTGCGGCACGAGCGCCATGGTGCCGACCAGCGCGTGCGGCACCTCGCCGATGAAGGTGCCGCGATGCCCGCCCGCCTCCGCGCCTTGCGCGACGATCGCGTCGGCGCCCGCGTCGCGCCAGGCGAGGCCTTCGGCCACGTGCGTCGCCGTGCCGATCACATAGCTGCCCGCCGCGTGCAGGCGTGCGACGTCCTCCTTCGCGAGCAGACCGAAGGTGAAGCTCGCGACCGGCACGCGCAGGTCCACGAGCGCGTCGAACTGGGCGCGGAAGTCGGGCGCGTAGCGGGCGGGTGGTGTCAATGGCGCGCCGGGCGGCAAGCCGTAATGCGCGCGCAGCGGGTCGATCGACGCGAGCGCGCGGCGCACGGTGGCGTCGTCGGGGCGGGCCGTGTCGAGCACGAAGAGATTCACGCCGAAGGGCCGGTCGGTGAGCGCGCGGATCGCCGCCGTTTCGCTGGCGATCTTCTCCGGCGCGAGCGCGGCTCCGGCGAGAAAGCCGAGCGCGAGCGCGTTCGATACCGCCGCGACGAGCGCGGGCGTCGTGGGGCCGCCGGCCATCGGCCCCTGGACGAGCGGCAGGCGCAGGCCGAAGCGCCGGCTGAACGGTGTGGAAAACGCTGCGGCGGCGGCGGACTGAGACGCGGAAACGGAGATCATGGCGATACCCTGGCTGATGGAAGCGAAAGCGCTCGATGCACGCGCCGTGCTCGCGGCATGGACGGCAAGCGCGGCGAGCACACGCAGTACTCGTGCGCCGGGCCGCCGGGCTGGGCACTGCGCGTGCGGCGCCATGCACGCGGCGCGACACCGGCTTCGACTGTAGCGGAGCCCGCCACGGCCGAAAAATGAATAATCGAGATCGTTACGATCCGCTTGCGAGAATGAAGCGCGCTGCAGGCTCGGCGACGGCGTGGCAAACTGGCTCCCCGTTGCGGAGCCTGGGCCCGCGCATGACAGGCTCCTGCAGGCACCATCGACATCATCGACACCATCGGCATCACCCCATTCGCGTAGAAGGAGAGCAACGTGAGCGTATCGACCAAGTGGATCGACATCCCCGCCGGCAAGGAAAGCTTCGGCGCGTATCTCGCCCTGCCCAAGGGCGGCAAGGGCCCCGGCATCGTCATCATTCAGGAGATCTTCGGCGTCAACGGCCACATTCGCGATGTGGTCGAGCAATATGCGCTCGACGGCTACGTGGCGATCGCCCCCGACATCTTCTGGCGCACGGCGCCGCGCGTCGAGCTCGACTACGTGGACGCGGACCGCGACCGCGGCATCGAGCTGATGAAGAAGACCGACCTCAATCTCGTCGTCGAGGACATCGCGGCGACGGCCGACACGCTGCGCAAGCTGCCCGAGTGCACCGGCAAGATCGCGGCCATCGGCTACTGCCTCGGCGGCCGCCTCGCGTACATGGCGGCGGCGACCGGCTCCGTCGATGCGGCGGTCTCGTACTACGGCGGCGGCATCCAGACGCAGCTCGATCTCGCCGACAAGATCAAGCAGCCGATCCTGTTCCACTACGGCGAGCTCGACCACGGCATTCCGCTCGACGCGGTGGGCCAGGTGAAGGAGCGCTTCGCGGGCCGCAACAACGCCGAGGTCCATATCTACCCCGGCGCCGATCACGGCTTCAACTGCTCGGTGCGCGCGTCGTACAACCAGAATGCGTCAGCGCTCGCGCACGGCCGCACGCTCGCGTTCCTCGCGCAACATCTCTAAGCCGCGCAGGCCCGGCTCGCACGGCGCGGGTGTGTACAAGCGCACGTAAAGCGCACGCACGCGCGCACGAGCGGGCCAAAACCAGCGGCCATTGCGGCAGAATCGCCGCAATGGCCGCTTTCGTTTCATCGCGCCCGAAGCGCTGGAGCGCCCGGCGGCGCTTCGAGTCATCGACCGATCGAGTTGAACGATCGACTTGAACGATCGAAGGCCGGGCCTCCCGAATCCCCCGACGTCCCCAAGGAGTGCGCGCTTTGCAGTCCGACTATCTCGAATATGACGCCATCGGCCTCGCGGAGCTCGTGCGGCGTCGCGAAGTGAGCGCGCGCGAACTGCTCGACACCGCAATCGCGCGCGCCGAGGCCGCCAATCCCGCGATCAATTCGATCGTGCTCAAGGACTACGACGCCGCGCGCAAGCGCGCGCTGCGCATCGAGGCGGGCGGCAACGGCGTCGATGCCCTCGCGCAGGGGCCGCTCGCGGGCGTGCCGTTTCTCGTCAAGGATCTGGGCGCGGCGGTCGCGGGCCTGCGCATGACGCTCGGCAGCCGCCACTATCGCCATTACGTGCCGCCCGCGGACTCGCCTGTGGTCGAGCGCTTTCGCGCCGCGGGCCTGAATCTGTTCGGCAAGACGAGCGCATCGGAGCTCGGCCAGATGCCGTACACGGAGCCCGAACTGTTCGGGCCGTGCCGCAATCCGTGGAGTCTCGATCACACGCCGGGCGGTTCGAGCGGCGGCGCGGCCGCCTCGGTCGCGGCCGGCATCGTGCCGCTCGCGCACGCCTCGGACGGCGGCGGCTCGATCCGCATTCCCGCGTCGTGCTGCGGGCTGTTCGGCCTGAAGCCTTCGCGCGGCAACCAGCCGCCTTCGGACGTGCCGCCCTCGCCGGGCGGGCTTGGCGTCGATCTCGCGGTGTCGCGCAGCGTGCGCGACACCGCGCTCGTGCTCGACCTGCTCGCCGGCGACCCCGCGCGCGCGCCCGGCGCGCCGGGCAGCTTTCTCGCGGCGGCGCGCGAGCCGCTCGACGGCGGCAAGCCGCTCTCGATCGCCTTCATCGCCGAGCCGATGTTCGCCGACACGCTCGCGCCCGACGTACGCGAAGCGCTCGACGACGCGGCCGCGCTGCTCGCCTCGCTCGGGCACAACGTGGAGCCGATGCGGCTCAGCGTGGATTTCGCGTCGGCGCGCGAGGCGTTCCTGATGCTGTGGTCGGTGGTGGCCGAGAAATACGTGCTCGAAGCCGACACGATCACGGGCGTCAAGCCGCGCCGCCAGGACTTCGAGATCGCGACGTGGGCGATGGCGCACATCGGCCGCAAGCTGGGCGAGCGGGCGCTGCCCGCCGCGCTCGAAACGCAGCAGCGCGTGACGGCGCAGATCGCCGACCTGATGACGCGTTTCGACGTGATCCTGTGCGCGACGCTGGCCGCGCCGCCGGTGAAGATCGGCGAGCTGAAGCCGACGCCCGCGGAGCGCATGCAGATGCGCGCCGTCACCGCGATGCCGGTGGAAGCGCTGATGAAAAAACTGCTGACGGAAGCCTCGAACAAGGCTTTCGCGTGGGCCGGCTGCACCGAGCTGTTCAACCTGACGGGGCAGCCTTCGATGTCGGTGCCGCTGGCGTGGAATGCGCGCGGGCTGCCGATCGGCGTGCAATTCGCGGCGCGCGAGGGCAACGATGCGTTGCTGCTGCGCCTCGCGGCCCAGCTCGAAGCGGCGCGCCCGTGGTTCGGGCGGCGCCCGCCTCTGCTGATGGCGCGCGTCTAGGTCCTGAGCGAGGAGCCCTGAACCGGGCGCCGGGCGAGGCGTGACGAGGTCGGTGCGCGCGCATCGATGCGCGGCGCGCCCGACGCGCGAGGCCTCGGGCCCGGCGTCAGACCTCGTTGAGCGCCCGGGATCAGGCGATCAAGCCTTCTTGTTGTAGGCGCTGCACCAGCCCTTGCCCGCGACCTGCTTGCCGGGGAACATCGGGCAGGCGGCGTAGGCGTCGGTGGCCTTGCCCTGGTAGAACGTGCAGTTGCTGCAATCCTGGCCGGCGGCGTACTTCGCGTACTTGGCCTTGTCGACCTTGGTGGCGTCGGACTTGTAGCCGAGTGCCTGGGCGGTGGGATCGGTGTCGGCGACCTTCGGCGTATCGGCGAAAGCCTGGCGCGAGAGCGCAACCGTCGTGGCGACGCCAAGGCTCGTAATCAGAAAGCTGCGGCGGGACGATTTCATGGGCAGTACTCCATCCAATATTGTGGGCACACCGTTCTGACGACGGCGTGGCGAGAAGAATAACAACGAAGCCGCCGTGCGTGCGTCAAGAATTCCGGAGATAAGCGATTCGCATCCGGGAACGATGTGCGGCGGGCAGGGGCTGTCCGGCATGTCCAATGGGGATGCCGCCCCGCGAGGCGACGGCGTGCGTACAGGATGGATAAGCTGGATAAGCGCTGCCGCAGGCGAACAACCCGCTCGAGCCCGCGGCCCAGCTCGAAGCGCTGCGGGCCGCTCAGGCGCGCCCGGCGACCTCGCACACGCGCTGCGCGATGGCGAGCGACGCCGTGAGCCCCGGCGACTCGATGCCGAACAGATTCACGAGCCCGCGCACGCCGTGCGCCGCGCCGCCCTGGATCACGAAGTCGGCGGCGCTCTCGCCCGGCCCCGAGAGCTTGGGCCGGATGCCCGCGTAGGCGGGCTGCAGCGCGCCGTCGGGCAGACCCGGCCAGTAGCTGCGGATCTGCGCATAGAAGGTCTCGGCACGGCGCGGATCGACGTCGTAGTCGATCGAATCGATCCACTCCACGTCGGGACCGAAACGCGCCTGCCCGCCGAGATCGAGCGTGAGATGCACGCCGAGCCCGGCTTCGTTCGGCATCGGATAGATCAGGCGCGAAAACGGCACGCGCCCCGAGACGCTGAAGTAATTGCCGCGCGCGAGATAGAGCGGCGGGATGTGGCGCGGATCGAGCCCGCGGATGCGTTTCGCGATCCGGGTCGCGTGCAGGCCCGCGCTGTTGATGAGGCAGGCCGCGCGGATTTCGGTGGGCGCGTCGCCGCCCGTCCTGATCACGAAACCGTTCGCGCTCGCGTCCACCGACTCGACCGGCGACTTGAGCGCCACCACGGCGCCCTCGCGTTCGGCGTCGCCCTGGAGGGCCAGCATCAGCTGATGACTGTCGACGATGCCCGTCTGCGGCGAGTACACCGCCGCCACGCATTCGAGCGCGGGCTCGAGCGCGAGGGCCTCGGTCTTGTTGATGCGCGTGAGGTCGAACACGCCGTTTTCCTTGCCGCGCGCCCGAATCGCTTCGAGCTGCGCGATCTGGGCCGGCGTCGTGGCCACGAGCAGCTTGCCGCAGCGCGCGTGCGCGACATTGCGTGCCGCGCAATACTCGTAGAGCATCTCGCGCCCGCGCACGCACAGCGTCGCCTTGAGCGAGCCGCGCGGATAGTAGAGCCCCGCGTGAATCACTTCGCTGTTGCGCGAGCTGGTGCTGGTGCCGATGGCGTCGGCGGCCTCCAGCACGATCACCTCGCGTCCGCGCGCGGCCAGCGCACGCGCCACGGCGAGGCCGACCACGCCCGCGCCGATCACCACACACTCGATTTGATCCATGTCCCTGCGTCCGGCGAGTGAGGCGGCGGCGCCATGGCCGGCACCGCCATGAGAAAAATTGTACGCCTCGCGCGGGACGGGCTCGAATCGAATACGTGCGGGAAATGCGGGCAAATCCACGTATTGGCGCAGGCGTGCCGGATTGAGCCCGCGCTGGCGCATGTCCCGACCATCGATCGGTACTACTCAGTCATTGTTGCGTAAAAAATAACAATTCCTTCGCAATACACGCTCGAAATACGCCGTTGTTGCCCCTATATTACAAATGGATACACACACCTTCATTGATGCGGCGCTGCGGCGTCCCCAAGTGAATCGACTGTTTGAGGTCCGGCGTTTGCGAACCCGGTATAGGATCGAAGGTCATAAAGAGTCCGCCTCGCCGCTGCCTGCCGACCTTATCGACTCGCAACCGCCCGCGTACATGGAGCCTGCCGACATGATGTTGTGGAAGAACTGCCTCGCCGCTACCCTGCTGACCGCTGCCGCCGCACTCGTGGCCGCGCGCGCGCAAACGACGGTGGAAGGGGTCGTCCAGCCCGCGCTCCCCGCCTCGCAGCCGGTGGTGCACGCCGTTCCGGCGAACCCTGCCACGTCGGCTCCGCAAGCGCCCCCGCAGGCTGTTGAACAGCCAGCCGCGCCGTCCGCCCAAAAGTCTGCTGAGAAGCCCGTGCAAAAGCCGGTTCACAAGCCTGCGCACAAGCTCGCCGAAAAGCCCGCTCCCGAACCCTACGCGCTGCCCACCGGGCAGCCCATGGTGCCCCAACCCGACGTCCCGCTCTTGCCGGCGGCGCAACCCGTGGAGCACCAGGCGCCCACGCAGGAACCCCCGCTGCTGCCGGCGCCGGGCCAGCAACCGGCGATGCAGCCGGCACCCACGTCACAACCCGCGATACAGGCAGCACCGGCTCCGCAACCCGCCATGCAGCCGGCACCGCAGCCCGTCGTGCAGCCCGCCCAGCAACCGGTGCCAACGCCACAGCCCTACGCGCAGCCCGCACCGGCGCCCGTTCCCGCGCCGCCGCCCTCCGCTCAGCCCGCGCCCGCGCCCACACCGCAGCCCTACGCGCAACCGGCCGAGCAGCGCGCCGTCAACTGGACGCTGCAGGTGATCCGCAATGGCCAGTTGATCGACTCGTTCGACGGCACGACCACGGTCGGCCAGGCGCACACCGACACCCATCACAAGGTCGTTTCGCACGACGTCGGCTGCAAGGATCAGCCGGCGGGCAGCATCGACCTGCAGCGCACCATCACGGTCTCGCCGCTGCGCGCGAATCCGACCGAGTCGATCCTCGCGATCGACGCCCAGGAGACGCTCGAAGACGGCGCCGCGCCGACAACCGCGGAAGGCTGCAAGCTGCCGCCGCAGCCGCGCCAGGTGCACGCGAGCCACCCGGGGCTCGTCGTGCCCGCGGGGCAATGGGTCAGCTGGCCGATCATCAACAAGGACCCCGCGCTCGCGTACCGGGTACGCGCCACGCTCGCGCCGCCGTCCCAGCAGCCCTGAGGGCCGCCCGAACGTGCCGCCCCGAAGCGCGAATCCGCCAACCGCACGAAACTGTCCAGGAACTCGTCGTCACAAGCGCATGCGAAATTTCGAACAACCCCTCATCGACGCGGTGCCGGCCAACACCGGGGACTTCGTCGCGGTGAGCTGGAACCTGCACAAGGGCCGCTCACCGCTTGGCTTTCAGGCCTGGCAGGCGATGCGGCGCTGGGTGCAGTCGACCCACGCCGACGCCTGGTTCCTCCAGGAGGCGATGGCGCGGCGTCTGCCGCAGCCGGTGCTTTCCTCGACTTTCGGCGCCGAGCTCGGCGACCCGCTGGAGGACGTCTGGCACTGCCAGGCCACCGAAATCGCCGACGCGCTCGAGCTGAAGATCGCGCTCGGGCCGAACGTGTTCAAGCCTTCGTGGCGGCACGGCAATGCCATCCTTTCGCCGCATCCGCTCGATCTGGGCGGACGCTGGGACATCTCGGCGCACCGCTTCGAGCGGCGCGGCCTGCTCGTCGCGCGCGCGAGCGTGGCGGGCCAGTCGGTCACGCTGCTGTGCGCGCACCTCGCGCTCACGCGTAGCGCGCGCCTGCGGCAGATGAACTGGATCGCGCACTGGATCGCCAAGGAAGCGCCGCAAGGGCCGCTCGTGCTCGCGGGCGACTTCAACGACTGGCGCAACGACTCGGTGCCGCTGTTCGCGGAGCACGGTCTGCAGGAGGTCGCGACGCTGCTCGGCGAGCCGGCGCGCACGTTTCCGGCGTTCTCGCCCGCGCTCGCGCTCGACAAGATGTTCGTGCGCGGCCTGCAGCCCGTCGAGCTGATCCAGCCGCCGCAGGAGACGGCCTGGCTCTCCGATCACCTGCCTTATATGGCGCGGCTGCGACTCGAATGACGCGCCACGAGAAGCCAACGCAATCGCGCTAATATGTCCGCGTCGCGCGCCCTTGGGGTGCGCCCTTCCCACCGGGCCTCGCATGCACCTCTTCGCCACGCTGCTCCAGATCGCCATCGTCTATTTGTTCGCGCTCATCAGCCCGGGCCCGAACTTCTTCATGGTGACGCAGCTCTCCCTGGCGGGCCGACGCGGCCTTGGCATCGCCTCGGCATTCGGCGTGGGCACGGGCTCCACGCTCTGGGCCGCGCTCGCGATGCTCGGCTTCGCCGCGGTGCTCCAGCATATCGAATGGCTCTATCACGGCGTGCGCGTCGCCGGTGCGCTCTATCTGCTCTGGTTCGGCATCAAGCTGCTGCGCTCGGGCGTGCGCCGCGATTCTGACGCGGCCCGCTCCGCCGACACCAGCCACGCGATCGAAAGCCCCGTCGCCGCGCTGCCGCCGCCCGACCGGCGCGCCTGGCTGCGCACGTGGCGCGCGGGCTTTCTCACCTGCCTGACGAACCCGAAGTCGTGCGTGTTCTGGACCAGCGTATTCGCGGCGATCTTTCCGGCTCACCCGCCGCTGTGGTTCTACGGCGCGGCGCTCGCACTCGTGGCGGCGATGTCGTTCGGCTATCACTCGAGCCTCGCGTTGCTGTTCGCCGACCAGCGCACGCAACGCGGCTACAAGCGGCTGCGCCGCCCCATCGACGCATTCTGCGGCGCGGCGCTGATCGGTCTCGCCGCCAAGCTCGCCGCCGACCGCTGAGATCTCCATAGCAATCAGTCGTATCGATCGTAAAAGCGCGACCCTATGCCGCCGCGCGCCGAATCTGCCCCCGCCAGCAGGGTCTCTGCTGCGACCTGTCAGACCTTCCGGTATGATTTGGGCGAAGATTCGGGCGGTATGCGTCGTATTCGTGCGCGTTGCCGCCAGCGGCGAGCACGCATGCCCTGGAAGGGGCGAACCGGCCCGGCCAGAAGGGCTGCCGGATTCCCGGGCTTTCGTGCCTCGCGCCGCCTCCCGCCGAAGCCCGCTTTATCGCGCCACGGCCCGTACGCAAGGGCTTGTGCGAGCGCGATACGGCATCTCGCGACACCCCGCGTAGCGCAGGCCATCACGCTCGTTAGACGCGGCGCAGCCCACGAGGCACGCTCGCGGTAAAATAGCGGACTGCGCCTCGTTCGCAATGGGAAGGCTGGCACGCTGGCAAAAAGCGGGGCACGAAGCGGAAAGCACAGCGGGAACCCAGGCGAGTCGCGAGGCAGAATGCCAGGCACACGCATGGGCAACCGCCGGAGAAGCGCACGCCGCACATCGTCAAACCGAGCCTGTCATGCACGTCATGCGTGGCCGGAAGGAACGCCCCGTCCGGCGGACCTTGTTTCGCATCATCAGGAACCATGAGCAAACACACCGAAGAAACCGTTCTGAGCGTCCACCACTGGACCGACACGCTTTTCAGCTTCACCTGCACGCGCGACCAGGCCCTGCGTTTCGACAACGGCCAGTTCACCATGGTCGGCCTCGAGGTCGAAGGCAAGCCGCTGATGCGCGCGTACTCGCTCGCGAGCGCGAACTATGAAGAGCATCTCGAGTTTCTGAGCATCAAGGTGCCGGACGGCCCGCTCACGTCGCGCCTGCAGCACCTGAAGGTCGGCGACAAGGTTCTGATCGGCAAGAAGCCCGTCGGCACGCTGGTGGCCGACAACCTGCTGCCCGGCAAGGTCCTGTGGCTGCTCTCGACCGGCACGGGCCTCGCGCCCTTCATGTCGATCATCAAGGACCCGGACATCTACGACCGTTACGAGAAGATCGTGCTCACGCACACCTGCCGTTTCGTCGACGAACTCGCGTACAAGGAATTCATCACCGAAGAGCTGCGCGAGCACGAGTACCTGGGCGAGATCGTCCGCGAGAAGCTGGTCTACTACCCGACCGTGACGCGCGAAGTGTTCGACAACCGCGGCCGCATCACCGAGCTGATCGACACCGGCAAGCTGTTCGCCGACCTCGACCTGCCCGGCTTCACGCCCGAGCGCGACCGCATCATGATGTGCGGCAGCACGCACATGCTGCGCGACACCGTCGCCCTGCTCGAAAAGGCCGGCCTCAAGGAAGGCAGCAACAACGAGCCGGGCCACTACGTCGTGGAAAAGGCGTTCGTCGGCTAAATCGGGCGGCGCGCCGCTGGGCCGCCGTGATCGGCACAAGAAACCGGAGCCTCGCGCTCCGGTTTTTTTATTTGCGTTTTGCCCATCCCGGCGCGTCACAGCGGCGCGTCAAAAAGCCACGCGGACCTTCATGTCTGATGGTTACAGTTTTCACAAACTTCGCGTAGCTTCCGTGTCAGTGTTTTTCCTACAGAAAGCGCGCGGCGCAACCTCATTCAGTCCGTGAGCTTTCGTCGCTAAGTATTGTCCCGACTGAAGTTTTCGCTTTTTTCAGATATTATCGCGGCGCAGCATCGGCGATATCGGGGCGTCTGACAGCGTCGGAGGCCGGTTGTTACAGGATGTAAGTTTCGTTACGCTGCGCCTGCCATGGATGACGCAAAACGTCGTCGCACTGGCATGCTCCGGCGCGCAAGCAGAGCACAAAAGGACCGGTTTCTGAACGGGAAATCACGGGGGATAGATGGATATGTCGACTCGCACCGCGCTTGATGCGGGCGTGCCTCGCGCCGATGCGCCAGGCACGCGTGCGGCCTGCACGGCCGGTGGCGTCCCCTTGCTCGCCAACGCCGAAGGCGCACGCGGAGCGTTCGACGCCATCGCGCGCGTGCAGCGACAGATTGCCGCAGCGGGTGCCGCTCGTATCCACGCCGACGAGGCCGCGCGCCACCGGCTCGCACGAGAGCTACACGACAGCGTCGGCGCCGAACTGGCGGCCACGCGCTTCGCCCTCGCGAACGTCCATACCTGGCTGCCCGCCGACGCGCCGCCCCAATGCACCGAGGCGCTCGCGCTCGTCATGCGCTCGCTGGACTCCGCCGGCGACGCCGTGCGACGTGTGCTCGACGGGCTGCACGCACCCGAACTCGATGCGGGCCTCGCAGCCGCGCTCGCCGACTGGACGCGTGGCTTCGCTACGCGCACCGGGCTTGTCGTGCGTTTTACCGCTTGCTCGATCGCCAGCTCACCAGACGCCACGCACACCACCGAACTCACCCGCGACGACGAAGCACGCCTCGCGCGCCTGCCCGCCGAAGCGGCGCTCGCGGTGTTCCGCGTCGCGCAGGAAGCGCTCACCAACGTCGCCCGCCACGCGCAGGCCACGCGGGTCGAGGTGCGCCTCACCAGCACGCCGCACGAGCTGATCGTGAGCGTGGTCGACGACGGCGTGGGCCTCTCGCACGAAGCCGCGCGGCGCGCCAAGCGGCATCGGCAACGTGAGCAAGCAGCGCCGAACGGCGAGCACGGTGCAAACGGCCGCAGCGCCTATGGTATCGCCGGCATGCGCGAGCGCTGCGCCGCCTTCGGCGGCACGCTGCTCATCGCGCCCGCTGGCCATAACCCGTCCACCGGCGAGATCAGCGAGATCAGCGAGATCAATCAGATCAAGACCAGCGACAACGCCATCGACCGGGCAGGCAACAATCCGTCCCGCCCCGGCACGACCATCGAAGCGCGCTTCCGCTGGGAAACGCTGCTCTCGCGGGCATCCGCCGAACCGGCTCCCAACTTCATGAAGGGCGTGCGCTCATGACGCTGCGCATCCTGCTCGTCGACGATCACGCCGTGGTACGCCAGGGCGTGCGCCAGCTACTGCTCGACCGCGGCGTCGCAAGCACGGTGATCGAGGCGCAAAGCGGCGCCGAAGCGCTCGCCAGCGTTGCCAGGCAAGCCTGCGACGTGGTCCTGCTCGACATCTCGCTGCCCGACATGAGCGGCATCGAAGTGCTCAAGCGCGCGAAGAAAAAGGCGCCGCGCGTGCCGGTGCTGATGTTCTCGATGTATCGCGAAGACCAGTACGCCGTGCGTGCGCTGAAGGCAGGCGCGTCGGGCTATCTCTCGAAGACGGTGGACGCCGCGCAGATGATCGCGGCGATCCAGCAGGTCGCGAGCGGTCGCAAGTACGTGAGCCCGGCGATGGCCGAGGCGCTCGCCGAATACGTGCTCGTCGACGGCGAGCAAATGCCGCACGAAAAACTCTCCGACCGCGAGTACCAGACGCTGTGCATGCTCGCCTCGGGCAAGCGCCTCACCGACATCGCGCACACGCTCTCGCTTTCGGTGAAGACGGTGAGCGTCTACCGCACGCGCCTGCTCGAAAAGATGAAGCTCAGCAACAACGCCGAGCTCACCTTCTACGTGATGAGCAACCGGCTCGTGGATCTCGCGCCCGCGCCGGGGATCTGAGGCGGCGAGCCGTCGAGCCAAGACCCGCCACGCGGTAAGCGGCCACACCGCAGGCCGCGCCGCACCTGCATCGCAAAAGAAGCGTCACTAAGACGCCTTCTCGCCACAAGCCGTTGATCTGGAAATGAATTCCGCCTTTTCGACCGGGTTCGTGCAAAGAACGCACGCACCCGCGCCCCTTTGCGGCGGAATCGACCACCGCCCCGCGCCGAATCCCTTCAGCACCCGACCCGGCTGAACCGGCCTGCGCGCCCCGATCCGCTAAAATTGCGGGTTTCCCCGCCTTCCCTGCCGTATGCGGCTTGGGAAGGCACGAGAGCGCGATTGCGCTCCCCGCGTTTGCGTGGCCGCCCGCGCGTTTTACCTGGAGTTCCCCGCCCAATGTCCCTCTTTCGCAAGAAGAACGTCGAACACATGCTGCAGGCGAGCGCCAAGGGCGCCGGCCTGAAGAAGGCTCTCGGCGCACTGGACCTCACCTTTCTCGGCGTCGGCGCGATCATCGGCACCGGCATTTTCGTGCTGACCGGCACCGGCGCCGTGCAGGCCGGCCCCGCGCTGATGCTCTCGTTCCTGATCGCCGCCGTGGCCTGCTGCTTCGCCGCGCTCGCCTACGCCGAATTCGCCTCGACCATTCCCGTGGCGGGCTCGATCTACACCTACTCGTACGCCACGCTCGGCGAGCTGGTCGCGTGGATCATCGGCTGGGACCTGATGCTCGAATACGGTCTCGCGACCTCGGCGGTCTCGGTGGGCTGGTCGGGCTATCTGCAGTCGCTGCTCTCGGGCTTCGGCGTCTCGCTGCCCACGATGCTGACCGCCGCGCCCGGCGCCGTGCCCGGCTCGTTCACGCTCTTCAACCTGCCCGCGTTCGTCGTGATGATGGCGATCACCGCGCTGCTCTCCATCGGCGTGCGCGAATCCACCCGCATCAACAACGTCATGGTCGCGATCAAAGTCACGGTCGTGCTGCTCGTGATCGGCGTGGGCGCCTTCCACGTGACGCCCGAGAAATGGCATCCGTTCATGCCGCACGGCTGGAACGGCGTGTTCGGCGCCGCCGCCGTGATGTTCTTCGCGTTCATCGGTTTCGATTCGGTGTCCTCGGCCGCGGAAGAGGTCAAGGATCCCAAGCGCGACCTGCCCGTGGGCATCATCGCGTCGCTCATCGTCTGCGCGGTGCTCTACGTGGCCGTCGCCGCGGTCGTCACGGGCATCGTGCCCTGGCAGCAGTTCGCCGGCATCGCCCACCCGGTTTCGTATGCGCTCCAGGTGGCCGGCGAGAAATGGGTCGCCGGTTTCATCGACCTGGGCGCCGTGCTCGGCATGCTCACCGTGATTCTCGTGATGAGCTATGGCCAGACCCGCATCATCTTCGCCATGTCGCGCGACGGCCTGCTGCCCGCGAAGCTCTCGAAGGTGCATCCGCGCTACGCCACGCCGTTCTTCACGACCTGGCTCGTCGGCATCTTCTTCGGCCTGATCGGCGCGCTCGTGCCGCTGAACGTGCTCGCCGAGCTCATCAACATCGGCACGCTCGCGGCGTTCTCGATGGTCTCGATCGCCGTGCTCGTATTGCGCAAGACCCACCCCGATCTGCCGCGCGCGTTCCGCTGCCCCGGCGTGCCGGTCGTGCCGATTCTCGCCGTGGCCTCGTGCCTGTTCCTGATGCTCAATCTCGCGTGGATCACGTGGGTCGCGTTCGTGGCGTGGCTGCTGATCGGCCTCCTGATCTACTTCCTCTACTCGCGCAACCATTCGCGCCTCGCGCATCATCCGCACGAGCACTGAAACGTCCCCGCACGGCGCGCCGGCCGCGCGCCCTTGAGTATTTGAGTACGCTTCACTGCGACGCCTAAGCGCGCATTTCGCTGCACTGCAACGGCCCGCCCCGGTCTCCCGGCGCGGGCCGTTTTGCATCTCGGCCAGCCGTTAAAAAGCGGCTAAAAAACGGTAAAAGCCCGCGCAGCGCGAATCAGTAAAGTGTGCTTTACTGTCCCGGCATTACCGACAGCAAAACACCAGCCGGACCCTCGTCCCCGCTTCCGCCCAGCCTGCCCGCCTTCGCGCGCGGCAGACGCATCGCGCCCGTTTGCGCGACGCATTCTGGGCGAAAGACAGCAGGCGGCACCAGCGGGGCAATTGGTGAATGCGGGCCCAGGCCGGTCCCTACCCATCACCTTGCATGGGACCAAAGACGCTCGAGCTTTGGTCAACAGGAGACAGTCAATGGCGATCAGTCTCAGTCTGACGGTCAACGGCAAGCCCGTGACCGCCGAAGTCGAACCCCACACGCTGCTAGTCCAGTTCCTGCGCGAGCAGTTGCGCCTCACCGGCACGCACGTCGGCTGCGATACCGCGCAGTGCGGCGCGTGCACCGTCCACCTCAATGGCCGCGCGATCAAGTCGTGCAACCAGCTCGCCGTGCAGTGCGAGGGCATGGACGTGACGACGATCGAAGGGCTCGCCACCGCGAGTGGAAACAACGACGGTAACGGCGCACTCCATCCCATGCAGGCGGCTTTTCGCGAATGCCACGGCCTGCAATGCGGCTTCTGCACGCCGGGCATGGTGATGAGCGCGGCTGCGCTCGTCGCCGAAAAGCCGGGCCTCAGCGAAGCCGACGTGCGCGCGGGCCTCGACGGCAACCTGTGCCGCTGCACCGGCTATCACAACATCGTGAAGGCCGTGCTCGCGGGCGCCGAAGGCATGCGCTCCGGCGCGGCTGAACCGGCAAAAGTGGCCTGAGGGGAGAACGCCATGAACGCACCCGACTCCCAAACGCCCCGCATGATCGGCGCCTCGGTCAAGCGCAAGGAAGACTATCGCTTCCTCACCGGCGCGGGCCAGTACACCGACGACGTCGTCCTGCCCGCCCAGACGTACGCCGTGTTCGTGCGCTCGCCGCATGCGCACGCGCGCATCAAGAGCATCGACATCAACGCGGCCAAGGCCGCGCCCGGCGTGGTGGCCGTGTTCACGGGCGCTGACCTCGCCGCCGACAACGTGGGCGGCCTGCCATGCGGATGGCTGATCCACAGCATCGACGGCACGCCCATGCACGAGCCGCCGCATCCCGTGATCGCGCACGAGAAGGCGCGCCACGTGGGCGACCAGGTCGCGCTCGTGATCGCCGGATCCCTGAAAGAAGCGAAGGACGCCGCCGAACTGGTCGAAGTCGACTACGAGGAACTGCCCGCCAGCGTCGACACCGCGCATGCCGCCGACGCGGGCCAGCCGCTCGTGCACGACGGCGTGCCGAACAACACCTGCTACACCTGGGGCCACGGCGACAAGGCCGCGACCGACGCCGCCTTCGCCCAGGCCGCGCACGTCACGACGCTCGACATCGTGAACAACCGGCTCATTCCGAACGCGATCGAGCCGCGCGCCGTGAACGCGAGCTACAGCGCCCACGACGACGGCTATACCGTCTACGTGGCGAACCAGAACCCGCACGTCGAGCGCCTTCTGATGGCCGCGTTCGTGCTCGGCCTGCCGGAGACGAAGCTGCGCATCGTCGCGCCCGACGTGGGCGGCGGCTTCGGCTCGAAGATCTTTCTGTACGCCGAAGACGTGGCGCTCACCTGGGCCGCGAAGAAGATCGGCCGCCCCGTGAAGTGGACCGCCGAGCGCAGCGAGTCGTTCGTCTCCGACGCCCACGGCCGCGACCACGTGACGAAGGCCGAGCTCGCGCTCGACAAGGACGGCAAATTCCTCGCCATGCGCGTGCACACCACGGCGAACATGGGCGCGTACCTCTCGACCTTCGCCTCCAGCGTGCCCACGATCCTCTACGCGACGCTGCTCGCGGGCCAGTACACCACGCCCGCGATCTACGCCGAGGTGAAGGCCGTGTTCACGAACACGGTGCCCGTAGATGCGTATCGCGGCGCGGGCCGCCCCGAGGCGACCTACGTGGTCGAGCGGCTTGTCGAGACCGCCGCGCGCGAGATGAACATCGACCCGGCCGAACTGCGCCGCCGCAACTTCATCACGAGCTTCCCCTACGCCACGCCCGTGGGCCTCACCTACGACACCGGCGACTACGAAGCGTGCCTCTCGCGCGCGCTCGAACTCGCCGACGTGCAGGGCTTTGCAGCGCGACGCGACGCCTCGAAGGCCAACGGCAAGCTGCGCGGCCTCGGCCACTCGTGCTACATCGAGGCGTGCGGCCTCGCGCCGTCGAACATCGCGGGTGCGCTCGGCGCACGCGCGGGCCTCTTTGAGGCGGGCGAGATCCGCGTGAATCCCACCGGCTCCGTCACCGTCTTCACGGGCTCGCACAGCCACGGCCAGGGCCACGAGACGACCTTCGCGCAGGTGGTGTCCGAGCGTCTGGGCGTGCCCATCGAGCAGATCGAGATCGTGCACGGCGACACCGCGCGCATTCCGTTCGGCATGGGCACCTATGGCTCGCGCTCGATCGCGGTGGGCGGCTCGGCCATCATGAAGGCGCTCGACAAGATCGAGGCCAAGGCGAAGAAGATCGCCGCGCACATGCTCGAAGCGGGCGTGGAGGACATCGAGTTCGCCGACGGCGTGTTCCGCGTCGCGGGCACCGACCGCACCAAGACCTTCGCCGAGATCGCGCTCTCGGCCTATGTGCCGCATAACTATCCGCTCGAAACGCTCGAACCGGGCCTCGACGAAAGCGCGTTCTACGACCCCACCAACTTCACCTATCCGGCGGGCGCGTATCTCTGCGAAGTCGAAGTCGATCCCGACACGGGCGAGACGCGCATCGAGCGCTTCACGGCCGTGGACGACTTCGGCAACGTCATCAATCCGATGATCGTCGAAGGCCAGGTGCACGGTGGGCTCGGCCAGGGGATCGGCCAGGCGATGCTCGAACGCTGCGTCTACGACAACGAGAGCGGCCAGTTGCTCTCGGGCTCGTACATGGACTATGCGATGCCGCATGCGTCCGATGTGCCGTCGTTCACCGTGGAGACCGCGAAGGGCACGCCGTGCACGCACAATCCGCTCGGCGTAAAGGGCTGCGGCGAGGCGGGCGCGATCGGCTCGCCGCCCGCCGTCATCAACGCGATCCTTGACGCCCTTAGCTCCCTCGGCGTGAAGGACCTGCAGATGCCGGCCACGCCGCATCGTGTGTGGTCGGCGATCCAGGCCGCCCAGTCCACGTCGGCATCCCAACAACCTTGAGCGGAGGCGCACCATGTATGCATTCGACTACCAGCGCGCCAGCGACGCGCAAGGCGCGGTGAAGACGGCCGGCGCCGACCCCGACGCCAAGTTCCTCGCGGGCGGCCAGAGCCTGCTCGCGGCGATGAAGCTGCGGCTCGCGCAGCCTTCGACGCTCGTGGACGTCACGCGCATTCCCGAGCTCAAGACCATGCAGGTGGACGGCAAGGTGGTGAAGATCGGCGCCGCGGTCTGCCACGCCGATGTCGCCGCGAACGCGCAGATCCAGGCCACGCTGCCCGCGCTCGCGCAGCTGGCCGCGAGTATCGGCGACCGCCAGGTGCGCGCGCTCGGCACGCTGGGCGGATCGATCGCCAACGACGACCCCGCCGCCGACTACCCCGCCGCCGTGCTCGGCCTGAACGCCACGGTCGTGACCGACCGCAGGCGCATAGGCGCCGACGACTTCTTCCTCGGCATGTACGAGACGGCGCTCGAACCCGACGAACTGATCGTCGCGGTCGAGTTTCCCGTGCCGCAGCGCGCCGCCTACGAGAAGTTCCATAACCCGGCGTCGCATTTCGCGTTGACGGGGGTGTTCGTCGCGCAGCTTGCCGATGGTTCTGTGCGCGTGGCGATCACCGGCGCGGCGCCTTCGGTGTTCCGCGCGACGGCGCTCGAAGACGCGCTCAAGGCGAGCTTCACGCCCGCCGCGGCGCGCGCGGTCAGCATCGCACCCGACGAGCTCAACACCGACCTGCACGCGAGCGCGGCCTACCGCGCGCATCTGATCCCGGTGCTGGCGGCGCGCGCGGTGACGAAGGCGCTCGGTTAGACTCCGCCGTCCACGGCCGCTCGCCCGCGCCCGGCATCACGCGCGACGCGAGCGGCCACCTCGCTTGCACGACGCCGCGCCGCGCACGCGTTTTTGCCCGCGTTTTTATCCGCGTTTTTGGCCACCTTCCTTGCCCTGATTGCAGACCCGCCATGCTCCCCGCCACCATCGACGACACGCTCTCGCAACTCGAAGCGCACGGCTATTTCGCGAGCCGCGAACTGGCCACGGCGCTCTTTCTCGCGCTCAAGATGGAACGCCCGCTGTTTCTCGAAGGCGAGCCCGGCGTGGGCAAGACCGAGCTCGCGAAGGCGGCGGCCGCGCTCGCCGGCACCACGCTGCTGCGCCTGCAATGCTACGAGGGGCTCGACACGGCGAGCGCGCTCTACGAATGGGACTATCCGCGCCAGATCATGGCGCTGCGCCTCGCCGAAGCCGCGGGCGAAAAACCGCGCGGCGACACGCTCTATCGCGATGAATTCCTCCTCAAGCGCCCGCTGCTCCAGGCGCTGCAGCCGGACCCGCATCATCCCGGCGCGCGCCGCGTGCTGCTGATCGACGAGATCGACCGCGCCGACGAACCGTTCGAAGCCTTCCTCCTCGAACTTCTTTCGGACTTCCAGGTATCGATTCCGGAATACGGCACGGTGCGCGCGAGCGTGCCGCCGCTCGTCGTCGTCACCTCGAACCGCACGCGCGAGGTGCACGACGCGCTCAAGCGGCGCTGCCTCTATCAGTGGCTCGGCTATCCCGAGCGCGCGCGCGAACTGGCCATCGTCGCGGCGCGCGCGCCCGCAACCGGCGCCGAGCTGCAGCGCCGCGCCGTGGCCTTCGTCCATCAGCTGCGCTCGATGGATCTGTTCAAGGCGCCCGGCATCGCCGAGACCATCGACTGGTGCCGCGCGCTCGCGGCGCTTTCGGTCACCGAGCTCGATCCGCAATCGGTGCAGGACACGCTCGGCGTGCTGCTCAAGTATCAGGACGATCTCGCGCAGCTCGACGCGGGGCGAATCGCGCAGACGCTCGCGCTCGCGGAGTAGAGCCGATGCCGCACGCGCTGCCGCCCATGCTCGCCCGCAACGTGGTGCATTTCGTGCGCGTGCTGCGCGCCGCCGGTTTGCCGATGTCGAGCGCGCGCGCCGTGGACGCGCTCGAAGCGCTGAGCTTCATCGACCTCACGCGCCGCGACGACGTGCGCGCCGCGCTGGCCGCCCTGCTCACCGCGGCGCCCGACGAGCGCGAGCTCTTTAACGCCGCGTTCGAGCTGTTCTGGCGCGATCCCGACTGGGAAGGCAAGCTGCGGGCGCTGCTGCTGCCGAAGGTGCAAGGCGCGCTGCCGCCGCCGCGCCGCAACAATCGGCTCGCCGATGCGCTCTCGGCGCGTTCGGCCTCACGCGCGGGCGCCCACGCGCCGCCCGCTCATGAGGAGCACGAACTACGTGCGCATGCGAGCTTCGCTGCCGAAGAGCGCCTGCGCCATCGCGACTTCGACACGCTTTCCGCCGACGAATGGCGCACGCTGCGCCACCTGATCCGCGCGCGGCGCCTGCCGCTCGCGACCGAGCGCACGCGGCGCCTGAAGACGTCGTCGCACGGCACGCATGCCGATTTGCGCGCGAGCGCGCGCCACGCCGTGCGCGCGGGCGGCGACTGGACCGTCTGGAAGTACCGCGCGTGCGTCGAGCGCAAGGTGCCGCTCGTGCTGCTGCTCGACATCTCCGGGTCGATGAGCAGCTATTCGCGCGCCGTGCTCTACTTCTGCCATGCGCTGCTGCAATCGCGCGAACGCCTCCAGGTGTTCCTGTTCGGCACGCGCTTGACGCACGCCACGCGCGCGCTGCGCGAACGCGACCCCGACGTGGCGCTCGCGCAACTGGCCGCGCAGGTGGCGGACTGGTCGGGCGGCACGCGCATCGGCGAGACGCTCGCGCAGTTCAACCGGCGCTGGGCGCGCCGCGTGCTCGGCGGTCGGGCAACGGTGCTGATGGTCACCGACGGCCTCGACCACGACCCCGGCGGCGCGCTCGCCGAGGAAATGGCGCGCCTGCACCGCTTCGCGCACCGTGTGGTGTGGCTCAACCCGCTGCTGCGCTATCGCGGCTTCGAGCCGAAGGCGCGCGGCGTGCAGGCGATGCTCCCGCACGTCGACGCGCACCATCCCGTTCATAACCTGGAGAGCCTGGAAGCGTTCGGCCGCAGCCTGCAAGAGGCGTCGTCCGGCCGCTCGCGCCCGCCAGCCACCCGACAAGGAGCGACACGATGGAGCTGACCGAAAGCCACACGCTGCCGGTGCCGCAGCAACGCGCGTGGGAAGCCCTGAACGACACGGCGATACTCAAGGTGTGCATTCCGGGCTGCGAGAGCATCGATGCCGACGGCGAGAACGCGTATGCTGTCGCCCTCACCGCCGCTGTCGGGCCCGTGAAGGCGCGCTTCAAGGGCCGCATGCAAATCGCCGACATCGACGCGCCGCGCAGCTACACGATCCAGTTCGAGGGCCAGGGCGGCGCGGCGGGCTTCGGCAAGGGCGACGCGCGCGTGACGCTCGAACCCGCGGGCGAAGACGCCACCACGCTCAGCTACACGGCGAGCGCCCAGGTGGGCGGCAAGCTCGCGCAGATCGGCTCGCGTCTCGTGGACGGCGCTGCGCGCAAGATCGCCGCCGAGTTCTTCAAGCGCTTCACCGAGCAGCTTGGCGGGGGCGCCGCCGGACAGGAAACCGCGGCGCAAGACACACAAGATACGCAGGAAGCGCAGGAAACAACCGAAACACAGGCCGCCAGCGACGCCGAAGGCGCGGGCGGCGACGAACCGCAAAAGAGGAAACGATCATGGACAGCGTGGATCTCGAAGTCCTGAAATCCAGCGTACGCTGGCTCGAGGAAGGCCACCGCGCCCTGCTGGTGACGGTGGTGAAGACGTGGGGCTCGTCGCCGCGTCCGGAGGGCGCGATGCTCGTCGTGCGCGACGACGGCCTCGTGGTGGGCTCGGTCTCGGGCGGCTGCATCGAAGACGACCTGATCGACCGCGTGCGCCGCGAAGGCATCGGCATCGTCAAGCCCGAGGCCGTGAAATACGGCATCACGGCCGAAGAGGCGCATCGCTTCGGACTACCCTGCGGCGGCACGATCCAGCTCGTGCTGGAGCCGCTCACCGAGGCATCGGGCATTCGCACGCTGCTCGAAACCGTGGAGCGCGGCGCGCTGGTCGCGCGCACGCTCGACATGGCCTCCGGGCGCGCCACGCTCGGCCCCGCGAACGCCACCGACGGCGTGGATTTCGACGACACGCGCCTGCTCACGATTCACGGCCCGCGCTACCGCATGCTCGTGATCGGCGCCGGGCAGCTTTCGCACTACCTGTGCCAGATCGCCGTGGGGCTCGACTATCAGGTGACCGTGTGCGATCCGCGCGAGGAATACACCGACACGTGGGACGTGCCCGGCACCGCGCTCGTGCGCACCATGCCCGACGACACCGTGCTCGACATGAAGCTCGACGAGCGCTGCGCCGTGATCGCGCTCACGCACGACCCGAAGCTCGACGACCTCGCGCTCATGGAGGCGCTCAAGACGCGCGCGTTCTACGTGGGTGCGCTCGGCTCGCGGCGCAACAACGCGGCGCGGCGCGAGCGGCTCAAGGAATTCGATCTGAGCGACGCCGAACTCGTGCGGCTGCATGGGCCGGTGGGCATCTACATCGGCAGCCGCACGCCGCCCGAGATCGCCGTGTCGATACTCGCCGAAGTCACGGCCGCGAAGAACGGCGTCTCGCTGCCCACCATCCTCCAGGTCGAAGGCGCCAAGGCCGCGCGCGAGCAGGCGGCGAGCGTCGGGTCGAGCTGCGACGTCTGAAGATAGCGGCGTGATGCGTATTCACATGTTGCGCGCGCCGCGCGGCCTCAGCAGCCGGCCGAGCCGCGCCCGCACGAGCCGCATCGCGCGCGTCCATCCCGCGGGGCGCGGGTCCGCGAGCATGCTCAGCGCCCGCGCATAGTCGAGCGTCAAGCCGGGCGTCCACGCCATCGTCTGGCCGCGCTTGCGCACCTGCGCGGCCACCCAGAGCTCCGGCGTCGCCAGCATGCGCACGAAGGCGAGCCAGCCGCCGCCCCAGACGCGCGGCGTCGCGCCTTCGAGCGCCGCTTCCAGCGCATGCGAGACCGTGCTCGAACAGTTGCGGTGCGTGAGGTTGTAGGTCGTATTGGCGCGATAGTGCAGCCAGAAGCGCGCGAGCCGCTGCGGATCGTAATTGCGGATGCGCACCTGGCGCGTGGACGGGCACCACGCCTTCGACTCGGTCGCGTAGTCGGGCTGGAACAGGCCCGGCACGTCGTTCTCGGCGCTCGCGCGCAGGATGCGCGAGAACTCGTCGGGCGAGCGGTCGATCTCCACGGCGGGATACAGGCTGATGTAGACGTCCTCGGGCGACTCCAGCGCCGCGTGGCCCGTCGAGATCACGCCGTCGCGGTCCACGGCCGCGATATAGCGGTCGATCAGCGGCTGGCGCCGCGCCTCGGTCTTCGAGGTGCCCACGGGCGTCCACACGTGCACGGTGAGCGCGGGCTCCTGCGCCTCGGGCGGTCCGTCGAACACGGTCTGCGCGAGCCTCGGCCCCACGCTGCCCGTCACGCCCACGGCGCTCGCCGCGAGCGCCGCCGCGCCGCCCTGCGCCGCCGCCGGATTCACGCCGAGCCGCCGCGCGCGCAGCGCGAGCAGCAGCAGGTTCCGACGCCCAGCAGGATCATCATGAGCCGCACCATCGTTCGCTCCGCACTGGCGGTTTTCAAGACAGCGATGCTACGCCGCACCGGCCGAGGCCTGCCACGAAGGTGCGCAGTGCGTAGAGGCGCGCCCGATCATCGGTTGCGCGCGCAAGCAAACGGGCCGGGGCCCGGTCGCGCGAATGAATGGCTCAATGGCCCAATGGCCCAATGGCCCAATGGCTCGGGCAAATGCGTTGTTCGAGCAGCCCCTAGAGCAAGCCGAACGCGAACGCCGCCGCCACCGAGCCCGCGACGAGCACCACGCCCACGGTTCGGCGGCGATTGAGCTCGGTCCACAGCAGCACGCCAGTCAGCGAAAGCAGGACGAGGCTGCCCGCAATCGTGTCCATGAGCAGCACCCAGCCGATGCCCATGCCCACGCCTTTGTGCAGATTGCTCAGCGTCGCGAGAAACGCGTTCTGCGTGCGCCGCACGGCGACCGTGCCGCTGCCCACCCAGTACTCCACGGCGACGCTCTGGCGCGGCCCCAGCAGCGCGAACTGCCAGGACTCGGGCTGCACGACGCTGCGCTCGCCCCACGCCACCGGATGCGCGTGCTCGCGGCGGATCTTGCCGGGCTTGCCGTCGAACGCGAGCTCGTGCTGAAGCCACTGTGCGAGCGCCTCGGGCGTGGCGGGACGCTCGGCGGGCAGCGCGAGCTGCATCTGCGTGACCTGCGGCGTGCCCGGCGAGATATGCAGCGGCCCCGCGCGATGATTGAGCAAGAAGCCCGTCACGCCGAACAGCAGCCCCAGCACCGCGCCCCAGAGCCCCACCCAGCCGTGCACCTTGCGCAGCCACTTGATGAAGTTCGCGCGGCGCGAGCGCTGGCGCCGCGCGGCAAGATCGGCGGCGTCGAGCGGCTGGCCGGCGCGGCGCAAGGGATCGAGGCGAACGGCGTCGTCGGCTTCGGCGCCCGGCGGTTCGCTCGCGGGGGAGATCAGGGACTCGTCAACGCGGGCATTCAAGACACGGCTCCAGACACGGCGCACGAGCGTCGCTCAGCCCTCCCGGGCCGCGCCTGCGCACGCCAATTCGAACGGGAATGAGGGCCGCGCAGCCTGCGTCAGCCTCACCTTACAAATGAGAACAATTATTATTACATATATGCAAGGTGAGGCCGCAAGGCAATCCGCACCGCTATGCGGGGGAGCCGCTTGACAAGGTAAAAAGGTAACTTTTAAGTGTGACATTGTGCCGATTTTTCCTGCGAGACCTGTCCCCATAACTGCAGCGCCGCTAAACGGAACGCCGCCATGCGCCACGTCCTCGTTCTTTGCCTCGCACTTCTCGGCCCGACCTTCGGCGCGCATGCGGCGGGAATGCCCGCGCCCGCCGGAACCACCGCCGGGACCGCCGAAGCCCCCGCCGCCAATGTCATCAACGCCGCCGATCAGGCGCCCTATACCAACGAAGCGGAGACCCAAACCTTCACCATCAACGCCGATGGCTCCTACACCAAGCTCGACACGCTCACCCTGCGCATCAACACCGAAGCGGGCATCGCGCGCGCGGGCCAGTATTACGTGTGGTTCAACCGCGGCATGGCGCACGTGGACGTGCTCGATGCGTGGACCGAGGACGCCCAGGGCCAGCGCCACGACGTGCAGCCCGAGCAGATTCGCGACGTGCAGGAAGTGCGCTCGTTCGACGCCCCGATGTTCCAGGACGTGCAGGACAAGGTCATCGTGTTCCCCGCGGTCGAGCCCGGCGCGCGCGTGCATCTCACGTGGCGCAAGACCCAGCGCGTGCCGCTCGTGCCCGGCTGGTTCAGCGATTTCACGCCGCCCGACCTCGCGCCCACGCACAATTTCCGCGTGATCTACGATCTGCCCGCGAAGGTGCCGCTCTACGCCGACGCGCGCGGCTTCACTGTGCTCAAACCGGTGATGGCGAACGGCCGTACGCGCTATGAATACCGCTACGACAAGGCCAATTTCGCGCGCCTCGAATATGGTTCGGTTTCCTATGTAAGCTACGGCGACCGGCTGATGGTCTCGACCTTCCCCGACTACGCGGCCTTCGCGAAGGTCTACCGCGAAGCCGCCGTCGATCCGGGCGCACGCGACGCGGCCATCGTGCAACTGGCGCAGACGCTCACCGCGCACGACGCCACCCCGCGCGCGAAGGCGCAAACGCTGTACGACTGGGTGCGCCGCAACATCCGCTACGTGGCGGTCAACGTCGGACGCGGCGAGATCGTGCCGCACCGCGTGACCGAGGTGCTCACGAACCGCTACGGCGACTGCAAGGACCACGTCGCGCTCTATGGCGCGCTGCTCGACGCCGTGGGCGTGCGCAACGTGCCCGCGCTCCTGAACAGCGGCACGATCTACACGCTGCCTTCGGTGCCGGGCTTCGGCATCATCAATCACGTCATCACCTGGCTGCCCGACTTGCAGCTTTTCGCGGACTCCACGGCGAACAACGTCGAGTTCGGCTATCTGCCCTCGACCGACATGAACCGCGAAACCGTGCTCGCCGGCGACGGCACGCTGATGCGCACGCCCGCCACCGAAATGACCTCGCGCGACAGCGATCTCGACATCAGCGTCGCGCCCGATGGCTCGGCGCGCTTCGTCTATCGTCTGGAATCCGAAGGGTGGGCGGCGGAGCAGACGCGCAGCGTGCTGCGTCTGCAAACGCCCGCGCAGCGCGAGGAATCGCTGCAATGGGAGCTGCACAACGCGAACCTGCGCGGCAACGCGATGCTCGCGTCGAGCCCGCTAGACGCCACCTCGGGGCCGCTCGTGGTCACGCTCACGGGCACGCTCGACGGCTTCGTCGATCCGCAGATGACGACGCCCGTGCCCACGCTCACGAGCCTCGTGGGCGGGCTGGACGCGAATCTGCGCTACTGGCTGGGCGAGCCGCGCCGCACGCAGCCCTTCGTCTGCCGCAACGTGGCCGTGACCGAGCGCGCGCGCATCGAGCTGCCGCCGGGGCTACGCGTGCTCGACATGCCCTCGCCGCAGCACGCGGAAAACGCGCTGATCGACTACAGCTCGCAGTACACGCTCGATGCGAACGTGCTGCGGGTGACGCGCACGGGCCGCACGCATTTTGCGAGCGACGTCTGCACGCCCGCCGACTTCGCGCAGATGCGCCCCACATTCGAGACGATGGCGCGCGACCTGCGCGCGCCGCTGATCGTCAAGCCCGTTGCGAAGCCGGCGATGGGCGCGACCGAGCAAACGGGAGACGTGCTGGATTTCGATGAACCGCTGGCGTCGGCGCCGCCACGCACGCAGTGACGCGTGCGGCTCAAACGGGCCAGAGCGGCCCTTCCTGCATCGCGCCGATCTGCTCGCGCAGTTCGAGGATGCGCTCTTCCCAATAGCGCTGCGTGTTGAACCACGGAAACGCCGCCGGGAACGCGGGATCGTGCCAGCGCCGCGCGAGCCACGCCGAATAGTGAATGAGCCTCAATGTCCGCAGCGCTTCGGTCAGATGCAGCTCGCGCTGATCGAATTCGCAGAAGTCCTCGTAGCCCGCGAGCAGATCGGCGAGCGCACGCGAGGCGTCCGCGCGGTCTCCCGGCAGCAGCAGCCACAAATCCTGGATAGCGGGACCCATGCGGCTGTCGTCGAAGTCGACGAAGTGCGGACCCGCATCGGTCCAGAGCACGTTGCTCGGGTGGCAGTCGCCGTGCAGACGGAGCTGGCGCACGTCGCCGGCGCGCTCGAACGCGGCTTCCACGCCTTGCAGCGCGAGCGAGATGGCGGCCTGCCAGGCCTCGCGCACGTCGGCGGGCACGAAGCCGTGCTCGAGCAGGTACGCGCGCGGCTCGTAGCCATAGCTTTCGATGTCGAGCGACGGACGCGCGCGATAGGGCTCGGTGGCGCCCACCGCGTGAATGCGGCCGATGAAGCGGCCGATCCATTCGAGCGTCTCGCTGCGGTCGAGATCCGGCGCGCGGCCGCCGCGCCGCTCGAAGAGCGCGAAGCGATAGCCATCGTGCTCGTGCAGCGTGCGGCCTTCGAGCGTGAGGGCGGGCACGGCGGGAATCTCGCGCGCGGCGAGTTCGGCCACGAACGCGTGCTCTTCGAGAATGGCCTCGTTGCTCCAGCGTTCGGGACGATAGAACTTCGCCACGAGCGGCGCTTCGTCTTCCACGCCGATCTGATAGACGCGGTTCTCGTAGCTGTTGAGCGCGAGCATGCGGCCGTCGGTGCGGCGGCCTGCGGGCATCAGGACGCCGTCGACGGCGTCGAGCACGCACTCGGGCGTGAGGCGGGCGTAGGGGGCGGCCGGGCTCGCGTCCGGCGGGTCGCCCGCCGTGTTGCCGGGCATGGGCGCGGACGGCTCGCCCGATGCGGATGTGGTTGGATCGTTCATCCCCGCATTGTGCATCGTGCGGGCCGCGGCGGCGAGTTCAGCGCGAACCCGCCACAAATTCAGGCCAAATCGAAGGCGCGCTCAGTGCAGGTTCGCGCCGGCGGGCATGACGTGCTCGCCCGTGTCTATCAGGTCCACCAGAAAAAAGGGTTCGGTATTGAGCTGCTTCGACGCGCCAGGCTCGCCGACGTACCACGTGACCATGGCCATGTCGCCGAGAATGCGCATCACGATACCGCGCGCGCCATGCGGCACGGCGATATGTACGGTGCGGACGATAGAACCGACTTGCATGATGTTTCCCCGTTCCCATTCCATTGCCGGCTTCCTCGCGGGAAAGCCGGTCACTGTGCTGACAAAAACTGGTGCGCATGCGAAGTTGCGCACACATCCAACCTGCCCCGGCGCGCCGCTGCCTCGCTCCACGGCATCTTCACGGCTTGTTTCTCCGATGCCCGCTGGCGCGCGTCCAACGCGACCGGTTTACGCATTTTTGCCTCATTTCGGCCGCTTGCGCAAAGCAAAAATAGGGGGGCGGCTCGCGCCGTCCCAATCAACTTACGAAACCCTGACTGTAACAGATGGTAAACACCGCCTTGCGCGCGCTTGTGGAGCGTCGTTTGCAAAAGTACTCTGACTATTGCACGCAAGCGCTATAGTCCTGCCGGAGCAAGCACATAGCAGGGTCCCGAGCGAGGCAGCCATACGCCCGTTCCGGGCGAAGGAGACAGACGGCGCGCGCCTCAAGGCACGCGCCGCCGCCTGATCCGATAGCGGCGCCATAACTGCACGCTGATATCGGCAATAACATCGCTGCCAGGGCCACGACGCCGTTCGCCGGCGCCCTCGCGCCGCGCACCGCCACAAGCGAAGGAATCTGCCGTTCCATGTGGATCGTCCGGCTCGCACTCAAGCGCCCCTACACGTTCATCGTGCTGGCGCTCCTGCTCCTGATCGTCGGCCCGCTGACGATTCAGCGCACGCCCACGGACATCTTTCCGAACATCGACATTCCCGTGCTCTCGGTCATCTGGACCTACACGGGCCTGCCCGCCGACGAGATGTCGCGCCGCATCGCGCTCAACTACGAGCGCGGGCTTTCGGTAGCCGTCAACGACATCGAGCACACCGAATCAACGTCGCTCAACGGCGTCGCGGTCGTGAAGATCTACTTCCAGCCGCATGCCAACGTGCAGGAGGCACTGGCCGAAGTCACCGCGCTCTCGCAGGCCCAGGTCCGCTCGCTGCCGCCCGGCATCACGCCGCCGTTCATCCTGCGCTACAACGCCTCCACGGTGCCGATCCTGCGCCTGTCGCTCTCCTCGCCGCAGCTCACGGAGCAGGAGCTGTTCGACTACGGCAACAACTTCCTCAAGACGCAGCTCGCCACCGTGCCGGGCGCCTCCGCGCCGCTGCCCTATGGCGGCAAGCAGCGGCAGATCATGGTCGACATCGACCAGCGCGCGCTCCAGCAGCACAATCTCTCGCCCATGGACGTGGTGAACGCCATCAGCGCGCAGAACCTCATCCTGCCTTCGGGCACGGCGAAGATCGGCGCGGCCGAGTATTCGGTGCTGATGAACGCAAGCCCCGACACCATAGCGGGTCTGAACGACATTCCCGTGAAAACCACGGCCGCGGGCACGATCTATATTCGCGACGTCGCGCACGTGCGCGACGGCTTCGTGCCGCAGACCAACATCGTGCGCGTGAACGGCCAGCGCGCCTCGCTCCTCACGATCAACAAGAGCGGCAACACGTCCACGCTCGAGATCGTCGACCGCATCAAGGAGATGATGCCGGCGCTGCGCAACCTCGTGCCGCCTTCGATGAGCATCGACCCGGTCGCCGACCAGTCGCTGTTCGTGCGCGCCGCCGTGCAGGGCGTGCTGCGCGAGGCGCTCATCGCCGCCGCGCTCACCGCGCTCATGATCCTGCTGTTTCTCGGCAACTGGCGCGCGACGCTCATCATCGCAATCTCGATTCCGCTTTCGATGATCACCTCGATCATCGTGCTCTCGGCGCTCGGCGAGACCATCAACATCATGACGCTCGGCGGGCTCGCGCTCGCGGTCGGCATACTCGTTGACGACGCAACAGTCGCCATCGAGAACATCAGCCAGCAGCTCGAACAGGGCAAGACGCTCGAACAGGCGATTCTCGACGGCGCGCACCAGATCGCGATTCCGACGCTCGTCTCCACGCTCTCCATCTGCATCGTGTTCGTGCCGATGTTTCTGCTCACGGGCGTCGCGCATTACCTGTTCATTCCGCTCGCCGAAGCCGTGGTGTTCGCGATGCTCGCGTCGTACTTCTTCTCGCGCACGCTCGTGCCCACGCTCGCGAAGTATCTGCTGCGCTATCACCACAAGAGCGCCGATCTTCATCACCAGCACGCGGGCACGCGCAACCCGTTCATGCGCGTGCACCTCGCGTTCGAGCGCGGCTTCGAGCGCACGCGCGTGCGCTATCGCGCGTTTCTCGCGGCGCGCGTGGCGCATCCCGTCTGGTTCGTGACGGCGTTTCTCGCGTGCTGCGGCCTCTCGCTGCTGTTGCTGCCGTTTCTGGGCCGCGACTTCTTCCCGCAAGTCGATGCGGGCACGATCGCGCTGCACCTGCGCGCGAAAACAGGCACGCGCGTGGAGGAGACCGCGGTCATCACCGATCGCATCGACAAGCGCATCCGCCAACTGATTCCCGCGCGCGAACTCCATTCGATCATCGACAACATCGGCCTGCCGGTCTCGGGCATCAATCTCTCGTACAGCAACACGGGCACGATCGGCACCTCGGACGCCGACGTGCTGATCTCGCTGAACGAGGATCATCACCCGACGGCGAACTACGTGCGCCTGCTGCGCCGCACGCTCAACGACGAATTCCCCGGGGTCGAGTTCGCCTTCCTGCCCGCCGACATCGTGAGCCAGACGCTGAACTTCGGCATGCCCTCGCCCATCGACGTGCAGATCGTGGGCCGCGACGCCAACGCCAACCGCGCCTTCGCGGCGCGCCTGCTCGAGAAGCTGCGCGGCGTGCCGGGTCTCGTCGACGCGCGCATCCAGCAGCCCGCCGACCTGCCGCGCATCTTCATCGACGTCGATCGCACACGCGCGCAGCAGGCCGGCTTCACGCAAAAGGACGTGGCGAACGACCTGCTCATCACGCTCTCGGGCAGCCAGCAGACCACGCCCACGTTCTGGCTCAATCCGATGAACGGCGTGAGCTACAACGTCGTCACCGAAGCGCCGCAATACACGATCGATTCGCTGCAATCGCTCGCCAACATTCCGCTCACCGCGAACGGGCGCAGCAATATCCTCGGCGCGCTCGCGAGCATGCGGCGCATGTCGGGCGAAGCCGTGGTCACGCACTACAACGCGCAGACGACCATCGATATTTACGGCAGCGCGGACGGCCGCGATCTCGGCGCGGTCTCCGACGACGTCGAGAAGCTCATCAACGAATCGCGCGCCGATCTGCCCAAGGGCTCGACGATCAGCCTGCGCGGCCAGGTCGACACGATGAATAATTCGTTCTCCGGATTGTTGGGCGGCCTCGTGTTCGCGATCGTGCTCGTCTACCTCCTGATCGTCGTGAACTTCCAGTCGTGGCTCGACCCGTTCATCATCATCACGGCGCTGCCCGGTGCGCTCGCGGGCATCGTCTGGATGCTGTTCCTCACGCACACCACGCTCTCCATTCCCGCGCTCACGGGCGCCATTATGTGCATCGGCATCGCCACGGCGAACTCGATTCTCGTGATCAGCTTCGCGCGCGAACAACTGCGCGAACATGGCGACGCCGCGCGCGCCGCCATCGAGGCGGGCTTCACGCGCTTTCGCCCGGTGCTGATGACCGCGCTCGCGATGGTGATCGGCATGGTGCCGATGGCCATCGGTCTTGGCGAAGGCGGCGAGCAGAACGCGCCGCTCGGGCGCGCCGTGATCGGCGGGCTCACGATCGGCACGCTCGCGACGCTGATCTTCGTGCCCGTGGTGTTCTCGCTCGTGTACCGCAAGCTCGGCGAGCACCGCCAGCGCGCCATCGAAAACGTAGTGCCCAAATCATGACGACGATCTTTCTTTCCCCTTCGATGCGGAGCCGCCATGCAGCCGGGCCACGCTGACGCGCCGCCGCCGCGCGACCCGCCGGGCGGCCACGATGGCCACGATGAGCGCAAGAAGCGCCGCTGGCCGCTCGTGCTCGCGGCGCTCGTGGTGATCGCGCTCGCGGCGCAGGGCATCTGGTCGCGCCACAACGCGCAGGCGGCGCTGGAGCGCGACGCACAGCGCGCGAGCACGCTCGCCGTGCAGGTGGTCACGCCGCAGCGCTCGGCGCGCGCGCTCGACCTCGTGCTGCCCGGCAACGTGCAGGCGTTTCTCGACACGCCCATCTACGCGCGCACCAACGGCTATCTGCGCAAGTGGTACGCCGATATCGGCGCGCACGTGAAGGCGGGCCAGTTGCTCGCCGACATCGAGGCGCCCGAAGTCGACGACCAGTTGCGCGCCGCGCGCGCCGACCTCGCAAACGCCGAAGCGAACTACGCGCTCGCGAAAACGACCGCCGACCGCTGGACGCAGATGCTGCAGACGCGCTCGGTCGCGAAGCAGGACGCCGACGAAAAAGTCGGCGACATGCTCGCGAAAAAGGCGACGCTCGACGCGGCGCGCTTCAACGTCTCGCGGCTCTCGCAACTGCAGTCGTACGAGAAGGTCACGGCGCCGTTCGACGGCATCGTCACGGCGCGCAACGTCGACGTGGGCGCGCTGATCGACGCGGGTGCATCGGGCGGCCAGCAAAAGGAGCTGTTCCACGTCGCCCAGGCCGACCGCCTGCGCGTCTACGCGAACGTGCCGCAGGCCTACGCGCAGCAGATCCGCCCGAACCAGCACGCGTATCTCACGCTCGACGAGACGCAGGGCAAGCGCTATCCGGGCGTGGTCGCGCGCACGGCGGGCGCGGTCGATCCGCAGCAGCGCACCATGCTCGTGGAAGTGGACGTCGACAATCCCAACGGCGATCTGCTGCCCGGCGCCTATGCGCAGGTGCATTTCGCGCTCGACGGCAACGCCACGCCGCTCACGCTGCCCGGCAACGCGTTCCTGTTCCGTCCCGATGGCGTGAAGGTCGCGACCGTCGGCGCGGACAACCGCGTGAAGCTCGTCAAGGTGATGCTCGGCGTCGACTTCGGCACGCGCGTGGCCGTGGCGGCGGGGCTCGCGGGCAATGAACGCGTGATCGTGAATCCGCAGGATTCGATCGTCGACGGGACGCCGGTGCGGATCGTGGAGAAGCCGGCCTCTGCGCCTGCGGGTTCGGATGCGGCGGCTTCCGCTTCGACGTCATGAAGCGCATCGCCATGAAGCACACAACGAAGCACACCCTCGGCCCGAATGCCTGCGCGAAGCGCGGCCTGCCGCGCCGCGTGACGCTCTGCCTCGCACTGAGCGCCGCGCTCGCGGGCTGCAAGGTCGGCCCCGACTACGTGCGCCCGAAGGTCGACATCGCCGCCACCTACAAGGAGCTCGACGGCACGGGCTGGACCAGCGCGACGCCCGCCGACACCGCGCCGCGCGGCGCCTGGTGGTCGATCTACGGCGACGCGCAGCTCGACGCGCTCGAAGCCCAGGTCGAGCGCGCGAACCAGAACGTAGAGGCCGCGCAGGCGCACTTTCGCGCCGCGCGCGCGAACGTCGCGCAGCAGCGCTCGAGCTTCTTCCCGCAAGTGACGGCGGGCGCCGACTATTCGCGCGCGCGCACCTCGCAGAACATCGAGTTCAAGTCGACGGCGGGCTTCACGCTCAACGACTACCTCGTGGGCATCGACGCGACCTGGGAGCCCGACGTCTGGGGCCGCGTCGCGCGCAGCGTCGAAAGCGCGAAGGCCAGCGCGCAGGCAAGCGCCGCCGACATGCAGGCCGTGCTGCTCTCGATGCAGGCCGAGCTCGCGACCGACTACTTCGAGCTGCGCGGCATCGACCGCGAGCGCCAGTTGCTCGACGACACGCTCGCCGCCTACCGCGAATCGCTCGCGCTCACGCAGCACCGCTACGACGGCGGCATCGCCACCGACGCCGACGTCGGCCAGGCGCAGACGCAATTGCAGACCACCGAAGCCCAGGCGATCGACCTCGGCGTGCAACGCGCACAGCTCGAACACGCGATCGCGATCCTCACGGGGCAATCGCCCTCCACCTTCGCGCTGCCCGTGCTGCCCGGCGCGCCGCTCACCGCGCAGGCGTTCGTCGCGCCGCCCGGCGTGCCTTCGACGCTGCTGGAGCGCCGCCCCGACATCGCCGCCGCCGAGCGCCGCGTGGCCGCCGCCAACGCGCAGGTGGGCGTGGCGCAGGCCGCGTTCTTCCCGAGCCTCATGCTCGCGGTCACGGGCGGGCTGGAGGCGACCAACTACAGCCAGTGGCTCGTCGCGCCCGCGCGCTTCTGGTCGCTCGGCCCGGCGCTCGCCGGCACGCTGCTCGACTTCGGCGGCCGCGCCGCCGTGCGCGACGAGGCGCGCGCGCAATACGACGAGAGCGTCGCGCAGTATCGCGAGACCGTGCTCGACGCGTTCGGCCAGGTCGAGGACAACCTCGCGGCGCTGCGCGTGCTCGAACAGGAAGCCATCGCGCAGGACCGCGCGGTGGACGCGGCGCAGCGCACGCTCGCGATCATCGAGAACCGCTACAAGAGCGGCGCGATCACGTATCTCGACGTGGTGGTCGCGCAGACCACGGCGCTCTCCAGCGAGCGCCAGGCCGTGAGCATCGCGCGCCGGCGGCTCGCGGCAAGCGTCGCGCTCGTGAAGGCGCTGGGCGGCGGCTGGAGCACGGCCGCGCTGCCCACGGACGATGCGCTCGTGCATCCGCCGCCATCCGCGAACGGCCGCGAAACGCCATAAGGCGGCGCGGCGGCACGCAAATTGGGGCGCGAGAAAGTGGGCCTCGCCGCTACGCCCGACGCCATCCTCATCCGTTGCGCACGCAACCATCATTGCACCGATGACTTCGCACCGCAGAAGCCACGCGCCTGCAATCGAGCGCGGCACGAATCGTGCGAAAGGCGTATCGTTGCGCCTTTGCTTTTCCGCGAGGAGTTTCAGTCGTGACTGCATCACCGGGCGCCGGGCGCAACACCGCCTCATCCTCCGCCGCCCCATCGTCCAACCCCGCGGCCGTCCCCTATATCGAGCGCGGCACGCCCGCCTTCTGGCACGCGAGCCTCGCGCTGCTGTTCGCGGGCTACGCCACGTTTTCGCTGCTCTATTGCGTGCAGCCGCTCCTGCCCGCGTTCTCGCAGGCGTTCGGCGTGAGCCCCGCGCAAAGCAGCCTCTCGCTCTCGTTCACCACGGCGGCGCTCGCCTGCGCGATCTTCGTGGCGGGCTTCGTCTCCGAAGGCTGGAGCCGGCGCGCCATGATGACCGCGTCGCTCACCGCCTCCTCGCTCTTCACGCTCGCGGTGGCGTTCGTGCCCCACTGGCACACGCTGCTCGTGCTGCGCACGCTCGAAGGCATCGCGCTCGGCGGTGTGCCCGCCGTCGCCATGGCCTGGCTCGCCGAGGAGATGCACCCCGAGGGCCTCGGCCTCTCGATGGGCCTCTACGTGGGCGGCACGGCCATCGGCGGCATGGCGGGACGCGTGATCACGGGCATCTGCACCGACCTCTTCGGCTGGCGCGTGGCCATTGCCGTGATCGGCGTGCTCGGGCTCGCCTCGATGTTCGCGTTCCGTGCGCTCCTGCCGCCCTCGCGCCATTTCGCGCCCAGGAGCGGCCTCGGCTTCGCGCATCATCGCGCGGCGCTCATGCGCCATTTCGCGCGGCCGGGGCTGCCCATGCTGTTCGCGCTCGGCTTCGTGCTGATGGGCAGCTTCGTCACGCTCTACAACTACATCGGCTACCGGCTGATCGCGCCGCCTTACAACATGAGCCAGGCAGCCATCGGCGCGATCTTTCTCGTCTATCTGACCGGCGTGGTCGCCTCGCCGTGGTCGGGCCGCATGGCCGACAAGTTCGGACGCTCGCCCGTGCTGATCGCCGCGATCGTGCTGATGCTCGCGGGCGTCGTGCTCACGATGTTCACGTCGCTCGGCATGATCGCGGCGGGCATCGGCTGCCTCACCATCGGCTTCTTCGCGGGGCACGCGGTGGCGAGCGGCTGGGTCGGCCGCCTCGCGCGCGAAGCGAAGGGCCAGGCCGCCGCGCTCTATCTGCTCGCGTACTACCTCGGTTCGAGCATCATGGGGTCGATCGGCGGGCACTTCTGGGCCAGTTGGGGCTGGAGTGGCGTGACGGGGCTCGTCACGGTGCTGCTCGTGGCGGGGCTCGCCGGCGCGTGGATGCTGCGCGCACGGGAGCGTGCCGGGGCGGCGTGAGGGGCCACCAAAGAGGTGGCACGAGGTGCGCTCTGGGCGCGCCATACGGCCTTTGGCGGCCGTGCGCATCAGGTGAGTTGCATGCCCTGCCTGCGGGCGCATTAGCCACCTGAAATGAAAGGCATTCGTAACATTCTACAAAAGCGAATGTTTTGCGCACTGCATCAGCCGAATCGCCGTAATGCCCGCCACACCGGGCTGCGCGCCGCAGCGCATGCACCATCGCCGCGCCCGCGTGCCGCCTTGTTCGCGAGCCTCACCTATACTCGATTCAGGCCCGAAGCCGCAGCGGCGCATGGCATGCGATAACGACTCTTTCATGCGCCGCGTCTTCGGTGACCGATATGACAAGGAGACGAGCATGGAAGGTTATTTCACGATTGGCGACTTCGTGATGATCATCCCGATGGCCCTCGCCGGCGCGCTCTTTCTCGGCGCCGTGCCCTGCGCAACCGAATTCAGGCACAACACGCTGCGGGTGATCGGCGCGCTGATCGGTGCGCTTTGCGCCGTTGCGCTGGTGGAAACGCTGCCCGCGCTGATGTAGCGGCGCGACGGCTCTAGTCGACCTTCGTTCCGACCTTCGTTCGCGCTCGCCGCCGGGCGCTCGCCCCGCGCGCCCGTGAATGCCAGGCGCCGGGCAACGCCAGCGCGGATCGCTGCCCTGTGCACGCACGTCGGCGCACCGTTCAGCGCACCCCGATACCCGGCTGCAATCCCTTGAACTGCCGCAGTGCCGCGTGCCAATACGGCATGCGCGCGTGCCCGTCCGTTGCCTCGTCGGCGCGCGCGAGCGCGGGCAGCGCGACCCACGGCAACGTGGGATGCAGATGATGCTGCCGATGCAGATGATGATTCATGAGCAGCACGCCCATCCCGCGCGGCACGCGAAAGTCGCGCGCGCGGCCCGGCTCGTCGAGCGCCACGCCGTAATGCGGCAGGTTGTCGGCGAGCGAGAGCCATAGCCCACGCAGATACATCGCCGCGGCCAGCACCGGCCACGCCTTTCCATAGAGCGCAAAAGCGAGCCCATAGAGCGCGAGCGAGCAGAGCCCGTCGCGGCGCGCACGGCGGCGGCGCACCGGATCGGCGGCATGGTTCGCGAATAGCCGCTGCACGTGGCGCCCCTCGGCGGCATGCGCGCCCACGCCACGCTCGACCAGCGCCTGCGCCATGCGCGCCGGCACGAACGCCAGCAGCGGCGCGAGCAATTCGGCCACGTAAAGGCCGCCCAGCAAACGCACGTACCACGCGATCCGGCGCAGCCAGCGCGGACCGCGCGCATCGTCGACATCGGGACGATCGAACGCCTCGCGCGTGAAGCGGTGATGCATCAGGTGTCCGAAACGTACCGCGTCGAACGGTATCGCCAAGCCGATCGCAAGCAGACGCGCAACGACTTCGTTGGCGCGCCGCGAGCGCAGCAACTGCCCGTGTATGCCCTCGTGGATCAAGCCCCAATGACTCGGCGTCGCGAACACGACCGGCACCAGCGACGCGAGCAGCGCAAACGACGGCCCGTCCGCCGCGCGCATCAGCAGCGGCAGGCCGAATAGCTGATACGCGAGCGCCAGCCCGGCAACGGCGATGAACGCAACGTTCGCGCCCACGTGGGGAGCGCGCCGCAACGCCGGTGCAGCCGGCGGCGGGGCGGCCCCGGCAGGCCCGGCAGATACGGGACGAACGGCGCTCGTGGACTCCATCGATATTCCTCGCGGCGAAGACTGCCGCGACGTTAGCAGCGCCGCGTGACAGGCCGAAGACGTGCCGAATACGCTGGAGTGCGCCCGAATGCGCCGCCGAGAGACGTGAAGCGCCGCCGCTACGGCTGGGCCGGAATGGCCGGCGAACGCCTGCGCGCAAGCGCAAGCAAAGCCCATAAAAAAACCGCCTCGCATGAAGCGAGGCGGTCCAGTTTCCAAAGACGCTTGCGGCAAAAACCGGCAGACGCCCGTCGTCAAATATGCTGGTCCGTCGATGGCTTCTCCCACAGGTTCACGCCGCCCTCGGTCGCGTGGCGGTCGATCTCCGCGAGCTCTTCCTGCGAAAATTCCAGATTCTTCAGCGCGGCGGCGTTCTCGCGCACCTGCTCCGCGCGGCTCGCGCCGATCAGCGCCGAGCTTACGCGGCCGCCGCGCAGCGTCCACGCGATCGCCATCTGCGCGAGGCTCTGGCCGCGGCGCTGCGCGAGCTCGTTGAGCTTGCGCACGTGCTCGATGTTCTGCGCACTCAGATGCTCGTTCTTGAGCGAGCTGCCGCCCGGACGGTTCACGCGCGCATCGTCGGGCACACCGTTCAGGTACTTGCTCGTGAGGAGCCCCTGCGCGAGCGGCGTGAACGCGATGCTGCCCGTGCCGATGTCCTCGAGCGTGTCGAGCAGCTCGTGCTCGATCCAGCGGTTGAGCATGTTGTACGACGGCTGATGAATCAGCAGCGGCACCTTGTATTCGGCGAGCAGCTTCGCCATCTCGCGCGTCTTCGCCGCCGAATACGACGAGATGCCGACATAGAGCGCCTTGCCCTGCTGCACGGCGGTGGCGAGCGCGCCCGCGGTTTCTTCGAGCGGCGTCTCCACGTCGAAGCGGTGCGAATAGAAGATGTCGACGTAATCGAGGCCCATGCGCTTCAGGCTCTGGTCGAGGCTCGCGAGCACGTACTTGCGCGAGCCGCCGCCCTGGCCGTAGGGGCCCGGCCACATGTCCCAGCCCGCTTTCGACGAGATCAGCAGCTCGTCGCGGTACGGGCGGAAATCGTCCTTGAAAATGCGGCCGAAATTGGTTTCGGCGCTGCCGTAGGGCGGGCCGTAATTGTTCGCGAGATCGAAGTGCGTGATGCCGAGATCGAACGCCGTGCGCAGGATTTCGCGCTGCGTCGAAATCGGCGTGGTATCGCCAAAGTTGTGCCACAGCCCGAGCGACAGCGCCGGCAGCTTGAGTCCCGACTTGCCGCAAAAGCGGTATTGCATCTCTGAATAGCGTTCAGCAGCGGCTTCGTAGGCCATCGTTCGAATCCTCGACGAAATGAGGGAATAACAGGGTCCAACAGCGGGTCCAGCGGCGCACACAGGCGGGCGCGGGCTGTCATGGTAGCCAATCCGCGCGGCGCCTGCAGATGTCCACCATGTGGGACGCGTGGATGGACGCCGCGGCGACGCTCGCCTACACTGCGGCGTTCGTCATACCCCGGGAGGTCTATATGGTCAAAGCGATTTCGTTCGCGCTGATCGCCTGCGGCGTCGCGCTGCTCTACTTTGGCGGCCAGTCGTTTCACTCGTTCTCGAACGACGTCTCGCGCGTGTTCACCGGCGCGCCCACCGACCGCACGATGATCCTGATCGTGGGCGGCATAGCCGCGACCATCGCCGGCATCACGGGCCTCGCGGTTTCGGGGCGCCGGCGCTAAAGCCTCGCGAGGCCGCGCTCCGCCGCGCGCGAGGCCGCCCTCACACGAGCTTCACCTCGGGCAGCGAGGCCGAGCGCGTGCCCGGCAACGGCACGTTGCTCGCGCCGTGATACGTGTACACGAGCGAGAACTTCACGTTGCCGCTCAGGTTCTGGCCCGCCGAGTGCAGCGTGTTGCAGTGGAAGAACACGACGTCGCCGGGATTGAGCGCGGGCGAGGTCGCGCGATCGATCCACGCCTGATTTTCCGGCAGATCGGCGCGGAAGAATTTCGCGGCGTCGAAGCGCTCCGAGGTGAACGGCTCCGTATGCGAGCCCGGCACGAACCAGAGGCCGCCGTTCTCGATCGTCTCGGGTCCGAGCGCGAGCCACACCGACACCAGATCGTCGCGCTCGAACGACCAGTAACGCGAGTCGCGGTGCCAGCCCGTGAGGCTGCCGTACATGGGGTGCTTCGTCATCATGCAGTTGTGATGGGCGCGCGAGAGCACGGGCTCCTCGCCGAAATACAGCTCCATCCAGCCGGCGATTTCGGGCGAGATCGCCCACTCGCGAAAACGCGCATGGCGCGAGTACGCGTCGAGCAGGCGGCGCACCGTATGGCCGCCGGGCGCGTCCTTCGACTCGGGCGCGCCGGGGTAGCGCAGATCGGCTTCGAATTCGAGCGGCGTGGCGGCCGCGAGCAACTGCTCCTGCGCCACGCGCTTGAGCTCGTCGCACCGCTCGGGCGAGACGAGCCCCGGCACGACCACGAAGCCGCGCTCGCGCAGCGCCTGCACCTGTTCCTTTTTTGACTGGACTGACATGGGACTTCCGTTGTTCGAGGCCTGCGAGGGGCCGCAGCCGCGATGGCTGCAGCGGCGGCGCCGCTTCTCGCGCGCGCCAATCGCTCGATTGTAAAACGTGCGCGCGTCCGCGGAAGGGGGGCCGACGCACAACGCCGAGGCAAACGCACCACGATGACGACAAAGGGCGCCATCGAACGGCCGCGATATGCCTCAAACTTGAGCAGGCGCGGGTATTAACCGACTTTCGGGCGTCATGATTCGCGTGTAGTCTGCGCGCATGCAGTGTCTTCACCCAGAACATCCCTCGCATTCATCGCACGAACGGGCTGCCCTCGAAGCCTTGCCCAGCAAGGTCGCCGATACCCGCGAAGCGCCCGCAGTCCGCTCCGGCGACGCGACTTTTGCCCCACGCGCCCCATCCCGTCACTTCCGTTATCGTGGCCGTCCTGAAGACGGGCACGTTTGCTGCTCGAATCGATGCGCCGCGCGAAGCCTCGCGCAAGGCGCACTCCGAACCTGACATCGCACACGCCATGCATACCCTTTTCAGTACCCGCCGCATGACTCATGCCGCCCTGAAGGCGGCGCGTCCCGCCCGCCGTCACGTCGGGCGCGCCTTGCGCCACCACACCGCACGCACGCGCGCGCTCGCGCAGCAGGTGCGCGGCACCCGCGCCGTGGACAGCATGCGCACGTGGTTCCATTCGTTCTTCTCGGTGCTGCGCCTGCGCGCGGGCGCACGGCACTTCTCGCTGCGCACGTTGCTGTACCGTCCCAACGCGACGCTGCGCTCGCTCGCCGCGCCCGCCACGGTGCACACGGCGCGCAACACCCGCCGCCCGCGCCGCATGGGCGCCACCAGCACGGGCTGGTTCGGCTTCGCCATGCGCTGATCGGCTGACCGAACCCGCGCCGGGAACGAAAAAACCCCGCCAGGGCATGCGCCCTGGCGGGGTTTTTGTTCATACGGAACCGACGAGGCCGGCGCGCGCGCCAGCCCTCGTGCGCCGCGCTTAAGCGAGCGCGCCCACCGGCTCCGTACCGGCCGCCTCGGCCAGCGCGAGTGCGCGGTCGGTGGCTTCCCACGAGAATTCCGGCTCTTCGCGACCGAAGTGACCATAAGCCGCAGTCTTCTCGTAGACCGGACGCAGCAGGTCGAGCATCTGGATGATGCCCTTCGGACGCAGGTCGAAGTGCTCGCGCACGAGCTTCGTGATGGTGGCGTCCGAGACCTTGCCCGTGCCGAACGTGTTGACCATCACCGAAGTGGGCTGCGCCACGCCGATCGCGTACGAGACCTGGATCAGGCAGCGCGAGGCGAGGCCGGCGGCCACGATGTTCTTGGCCACGTAGCGGCCCGCGTAGGCGGCCGAGCGGTCGACCTTCGACGGGTCCTTGCCCGAGAACGCACCGCCGCCGTGCGGGGCCGCTCCGCCGTACGTATCGACGATGATCTTGCGGCCCGTGAGACCGCAATCGCCCTGCGGGCCGCCGATCACGAAGCGACCGGTCGGATTCACGAGGAACTTGATGTCGCCCTTGATGAGCTCGCGCGGCAGCACCGGCTTGATGACCTCTTCGATCACGGCTTCGCGCAGCGTGGCCAGATCGATGTCGGGTGAATGCTGCGTCGAGAGCACGACCGTGTCGATCGCATGCGGCTTGCCGTCGACGTAGCGCACGGTGACCTGCGACTTCGCATCGGGACGCAGCCAGGGCAGACGGCCGTCGCGGCGCAGGTTCGACTGGCGCTCGACCAGGCGGTGCGAGAGGTGGATCGGCAGCGGCATCAGCTCGGGCGTTTCGTCGCAGGCATAGCCGAACATCAGGCCCTGGTCGCCGGCGCCCTGGTCGAGGTTGTTGTCGTGCGCGCGGTCCACGCCCTGGGCGATGTCGGGCGACTGCTTGTCGTAGGCGACGAGCACCGCGCAGCCGCGGTAGTCGATGCCGTAGTCGGTGTTGTCGTAGCCGATGCGCTTGATCGTGTCGCGCGCGACCTGGATGTAGTCGACGTTGGCCGTGGTGGTGATTTCACCGGCGAGCACGACGAGACCCGTGTTGCACAGCGTTTCCGCTGCAACGCGCGAGTATTTGTCTTGCGTGAGGATGGCGTCGAGGATCGCGTCCGAGATCTGGTCGGCGACCTTGTCCGGATGGCCTTCGGAGACGGATTCGGAGGTGAAGAAATAGTCGTTTGCCACGTGTAAGGCTCCTTGTAGCTGGTGACGGTTGAATTTCACGTAGCCAGCTTCGGGAGCTTTGAAGCGGCGACGCTTTAGCGGATTACCTGTCCAGTTGGCGCCGCGCTCGTGGATGGAACATCACGATCGGCTGCCTGCCGGCTTCGCCCCGCAAGTTGTCTATTAACTCGGCGAAGCCCTTATTATAGCGACTTCCCCAATTTGTCGCAGAGTCACGCCGCGTGCCGTTCGTTGCCTTCCCCACTGTTTTCGCGCCCTGCTCCAGGTGTGGCGCTGGAGCCGCCCTATGCTAGGCAAGCTCGGCTCCCGCCTCGCCATCGGCTTGCTCAAGCTGTTCGCGATCCTGCCCTATGGCTTCGTCGCCCGGCTCGGCGACGGCCTCGGCTGGCTCCTCTACCAGATCCCGAGCCGCCGCAAGGGCGTCGTCCACACTAACCTGCGCCTGTGCTTTCCCGAATGGAGCGACGAAAAGCGCGAGGAAGTCGCGGGTCTGCACTTTCGCCACGCGATCCGCAGCTACCTCGAGCGCAGCGTGCAGTGGTTCGGCTCGGCGAAAAAGCTCGAAAAGCTCATCGAGCTCGACAGCGAAGTCGATCTCAGCGATCCCGACCTGCCGCCCACCCTCTTTCTCGGCCTGCACTTCGTCGGCATCGAAGCCGGCTCGATGTTCCTCAATTACTCGCTGCACCGCCCCTGCGGCTCGCTCTATCAACCGTTCTCGAACCCCGAATTCGAAGCCGCCGCGAAAGCCGGCCGCAGCCGCTTCGGCGCCGAGATGGTGAGCCGCGCGGACAGCGCGCGCGTCGTGCTGCGCTGGCTGCGCGACAAGAAGCCGGTGATGCTCGGCGCGGACATGGACTACGGCATGCGCAATTCGACCTTCGTGCCGTTCTTCGGCGTGCCCGCCTGCACGCTGACCGCCGTGGGACGTCTCGCGAAGGTGGGCCGCGCGCAGGTCGTGCCGTTCATCGGCGAGGTGCTGCCCAATTACAAGGGTTATCGGCTCAAGATCTTCAAACCTTGGGACAACTATCCGACCGGCAACGACGAAGAGGATGCGCGCCGCATGAACGCCTTCCTCGAAGAGCAGATTCCGCGCATTCCCGAGCAGTATTACTGGGTTCACAAGCGCTTCAAGACGCGCCCGCCCGGCGAGCCGGGCGTCTATTGATCGGGCGGACGGCGCAGGGGCGAACGCCCGCGCCTCGCTTACAATGACAGGATGAAACTCAAGTTCACCAAAATGCACGGCGCGGGCAACGACTTCGTCGTGCTCGACGGCTATAGCCAGCCCATCGCGCTCACGCCCGAGCGCGTGCGCGCGCTCGCCAATCGCCACTTCGGCATTGGCGCGGACCAGTTGCTGCTGGTCGAGAAGCCCACCGTCGACGGCGTCGACTTCCGATATCGCATCTTCAATTGCGACGGCGGCGAGGTCGAGCATTGCGGCAACGGCGCGCGCTGCTTCGTGAAATTCGTGCGCGACCGCCAGCTCACCCGTTCGAACCGCGTGCGCGTGCAGGTCCAGAAGGGCGTCATCACGCTCGTCATGCAGGAAAACGGCGAGGTCGTGGTCGACATGGGCAGCCCCGTGTTCGAGCCCGCGCTGGTGCCGTTCGACGCGAACGGCCTCGAAGGCCGCCGCGAAGGCAACGACACGCTCTGGCCGCTCGAAGTGAACGGCCAGACGCGCTGGATCTCGGCGGTGTCGATGGGCAATCCGCACGCGGTGCAGGTGGTCGACGACGCCGAAGCGTTCGCCGTGCTCGCCGACGGCCCCGTGATCGAGGCGCATCCGCGCTTTCCGAACAAGGTGAACGCCGGGTTCATGCAGATCGTCTCGCGCAACGAAGTGCGGCTGCGCGTCTACGAGCGCGGCGCGGGCGAAACGCTCGCGTGCGGCACGGGCGCGTGCGCGGCGGTGGCGGCGGGCATTCGCCGCGGCCTGCTCGACTCGCCCGTGAAAGTGCATACGCATGGCGGCATGCTCACGATCGCCTGGGACGGCGCGCGCGACGAATCGGCTGCGCTGACGATGGCCGGCCCCGCCGCGACCGTGTTCGAAGGCGAGATCGAAATCGCCGACGAACTGTCGAACTGAGTCAACCCGAGTCAACCGCATCGGCATCACCCCAATCACGCCTGGCGCGCCCGCGCGCGCCGCTCCTTCATCGAACGCGCCACCAACATGAACGATCGCGAAGTCGCCGACTATCTGCTCGCCAATCCCGATTTTTTCGTTGAGCACGCCGAACTGCTGGCCACGATCAAGCTCGGCAATCCGCACGGCAAGGCGGCCGTGTCGCTGCAGGAACGCCAGATGGAGATGCTGCGCGAGAAGAACAAGCATCTGGAGCTGCGCCTGTCCGAGCTGCTGCGCTATGGCCACGAGAACGACAGCATCTCCGCGAAAACGGTGCACTGGGTCTCGCACGTGCTCGCGGAGCGCGACCCGCACGCCCTGCCGCGCCTGATCGCCGAGCAGTTGCGCCAGGAATTCGACGTGCCGCAAGTGGCGCTGCGCCTCTGGGATGTCGCCGATGCCTATGCGCAGGCGAGTTTCGCGAAGCACACGGGCGAAGAAGTGCGGATCTTCGCCAATAGCCTCGAAGTGCCGTATTGCGGCGCGAACACCGGCTTCGAAGCGGCGCAGTGGCTCGACGGCGGTAATGGCGGCAGTAGTGGCCATGGCGCCGAAGGCGCGGAACGTGCCGATAACGCCGCGCAATCGGTCGCGATCATCACGCTGCGCAAGCGCGTGAGCGCCGAGGAGCGCGATCCGAGCGGCGAAGCGTTCGGCCTGCTCGTGCTGGGCTCGCCCGATCCGCGGCGCTTTCACGACGGCATGGCCACCGATCTCCTGCGCAAGATCGGCACGCTCGCGAGCGCCGGGCTCACGCGGCTGCTGCCGCATTGATGCAACCCGAATTACACGCCGCGCGCGCATCGCACCTGCACTGAAGCCACCGCCACCGTGAACCCCACCGATCCGATCGCCGACTATCTCGATGAGCTCGAGCACGTGCGCCGGCTTTCGGCGCACACGCTGCGCGGCTATACGCACGAGCTCGACGAGCTCAAGAAGCTGGCGAATGGCCGGCCGCTGGAGCAGGTCACGCCCGCCGACGTGCGCGGCGGCGTCGCGCGCGCCCATGCGGGCGGCCTCACGGCGCGCTCGATCGCGCATCGGCTTTCGGCCTGGCGCGCGTTCTATCGCTGGCTCGCGGGCCGCATCGAGCTCGACGCAAATCCGGTGGCCGCGGTGCGCGCGCCCAAGCGCGCGAAAACGCTGCCCAAAGCGCTCTCCGTCGACGACGCCACCAGGCTCATGGAAGCGCCCGCCAGCGCCGCTCATGCCGGCGAGGGCGCCGCGGACAGCATCGAGACGCTGCGCGATCACGCCATGCTCGAGCTGTTCTACTCGTCGGGGCTGCGCCTCGCCGAGCTCGTGAGCCTCGACGTGCACTACCTGAAGCGCGACGGCTACGAATCGGCGAGCTGGTTCAAGCGCGACGCCGCCGAAGTGGAAGTGCACGGCAAAGGCAATCGCCATCGCGTCGTGCCCGTCGGCAAGAAGGCGCTCGCCGCGCTCGACGCCTGGCTCGCCGTGCGCGGCGCCTGGATCAAGCACGACGACGCCCCGCTGTTTCTCTCCGTGCGCGGCAACCGCATGGCGCCGGGCGTCGTGCGCGAGCGCGTGAAGCGCGCCGCGCTCGCCGCCGGGATCCCGGCGAACGTCCATCCGCACGTGCTGCGGCACTCGTTCGCCACGCACCTGCTGCAGTCGAGCGGCGATCTGCGCGCCGTGCAGGAGCTGCTCGGCCACGCCAGCATCTCGGCCACGCAGGTTTATACATCGCTCGATTTCCAGCATCTCGCGAAGATTTACGACAGCGCGCATCCACGCGCCAAGAAGCGCGACTGATTTATCCCCGATTCAACCGATTCAACCGATTCACCCGTCATCTGGCGAGCGGCGCCTCGCACCGCCATCCGCCGCGACGCCTCGCATCGAACCCATCATGAATATCGTCACCCTCAAGCCGTCCAAAGAAAAATCCCTGCTGCGTCGCCATCCGTGGGTCTATGCCAACGCGATCGACCGCGTCGAGGGCAAGCCCGCGTCGGGCGCCACCGTGATCGTGCGCGCGCATGACGGTCGCTTCCTCGCGCGCGCCGCCTACAGCCCGCATTCGCAGATCCGCGCGCGCGTCTGGAGCTTCGACGAGAACGAGCCCATCGACCACGCGTTCTTCAAGCGCCGCGTGCAGCGCGCGGTCGCGCACCGCGAGGCGATGGTGAGCGGCACGGGCGCGGTGCGGCTGATCTTCGGCGAGGCGGACGGCCTGCCCGGCGTGATCGTCGACTACTACAAGGAAGACGTGGCCGCAGGCGCGGAAGGCGCGCGCGGCCAGCTCGTCTGCCAGTTCATGGCCGCGGGCGTCGAGGCGTGGAAAGAGGCGATCGTCGCGGCGCTCACGGCGGCCACAGGCTGCCCGAACGTCTACGAGCGCTCGGACGTCTCGATCCGCGAAAAGGAAGGGCTCGAACAGATCACGGGTCTGCTGGCCGGCGACGAGCCGCCCGAGACCATCATCGCGAACGAGAACGGCGTGCGCTATCACGTGGACGTGCGCAACGGCCACAAGACCGGCTTCTACGTCGACCAGCGCGACAACCGCGCGCTCGTGCAGACCTACGCCCAAGGCCGCGACGTGCTCAACTGCTTCTGCTACACGGGCGGCTTCTCGCTCGCGGCGATGAAGGGCGGCGCCGCGCGTGTGGTGTCGATCGATTCGTCGGGCGAGGCGCTCGCCACCGCGCAAAAGAACGTTCAGGCGAACGGCTTCGACGCGGCCCGCGCGACCTGGCTCGACGCCGACGCCTTCAAGACGCTGCGCCGCCTGCACGAAGAGGGCGAGCGCTTCGACCTCGTGGTGCTCGATCCGCCCAAGTTCGCGGCCTCGCGCGAGCACGTGGACCGCGCCGCGCGCGCCTACAAGGACATCAATCTCACGGGTTTCAAGCTGCTGCGTCCGGGCGGCCTGCTCTTCACGTACTCGTGCTCGGGCGCGATCGATGCAGCGCTGTTCCAGAAGATCGTCGCGGGCGCGGCCGCCGACGCGAAGGTCGATGCGCGCATCCTCAAGCGCCTCGGCGCGGGCGTCGATCACCCGCTGCTCACGGCGTTCCCCGAAGGCGAGTATCTGAAGGGGCTGGTGTTGCAAATCGCCTGAAGCGGCCTAATGTAGGCGTGCAGGCGTCTATCTGAAAATTTGGCACACATACATACGGCGCGCGGGCGCTCGGGCCCCGAATCGGCGCTCAGTCCGCGCCGCTCGCCGGGACACGCGGGGGACAAGCGGGCGCGTCCCAGTTATGTTTCAATAGGCAGTTATGTTGTAACACCGGCCGGCGCGGCGCGCGCCACATGGTCCATCCGATCGCCGGTCCGGCGCGAGCGCATCCGACATCTACCAGGTAAATTCCAGGCAAAGAGCATGGCAAACAGCACGATTCCCGTCACCATCCTGACCGGCTTTCTCGGCAGCGGCAAAACCACGTTGCTCAAGCGCATCCTGAACGAAAAGCACGGCATGAAGATCGCCGTGATCGAGAACGAATTCGGCGAAGAAAACATCGACAACGAAATTCTCGTGCAGGACAGCCAGGAGCAAATCATCCAGATGAGCAACGGCTGCATCTGCTGCACGATCCGTGGCGACCTCGCGCGCGTGCTCGGCGACCTCGCCCAGCAAAAGCGCGACGGCAAGCTCGATTTCGACCGCGTGGTGATCGAGACCACGGGCCTCGCGAATCCGGGCCCGGTCGCGCAGACGTTCTTCATGGATAACGAGATCGCCGACGAATTCCTGCTCGACGCCATCATCACGCTCGTGGACGCCAAGCACGGCAACCATCAGCTCGACGAGCACGAAGTGGTGCAGCGCCAGGTCGGTTTCGCCGACCGCCTGTTCATCACGAAGGCCGATCTCGTCGACGAAAAGGTGCTCGAGGACCTGCGCCATCGCCTGCTGCACATGAACCCGCGCGCGCAGATCCGCCAGGTGAATTTCGGCGAGGCCGACATCAAGGAAGTGTTCGACCTGCGCGGCTTCAACCTGAACGCCAAGCTCGAGATCGACCCCGACTTCCTCGCCGAAGACGATCACGATCACGATCACGCGCACACGCACGCTCACGCGCACGATGACCATGGCCATACGCACGATCACGACGACTGCGACCATGACCACGGCAAGTGCAATCACGAAGGCCACGACCACGGCCACCACCATCATCACGCGCACCACGACGACAAGATCAAGTCGTTCGTGTACCGCAGCGACCGCCCGTTCGATCCGAACCGTCTGGAGGATTTCCTCGGCGGCATCCTGCAGATCTATGGCGAGCGCCTGCTGCGCTACAAGGGCGTGCTCTACATGAAGGGCGTGGACCGCAAGGTTGTGTTCCAGGGCGTGCACCAGATGATGGGCAGCGATCTCGCGGCCAAGTGGCTGCCGGTCGAGAAGAAGGGCAGCAAGATGGTGTTCATCGGCATCGAGCTGCCGCAGGACCTCATTACCGACGGCCTCGACGCCTGCCTCGCCTGAAGCCAGGCGCTGCGGCGCCGTTTCACGCTGTCTCGCAACGCCCGGCCCGCAGCCGGGCGTTGTCGTTTGTGCCGCGCGGTTTAGCGCCATATGACTGAGCGAAACGCGCAATAAGCCGGCTCGCACACGGGCGCAAAATCACGTTTCGCCGCTGCACATGTCAAATAACGTACCCGACCATCGCTTTTTCACGATGGGCGCGTTATATTTTCTGGATATCGAACGTTGACGAAAGCCGCTCATACAGGGATTTCCCGCTTGCGGCGCGAGTTTGCGGTTCGGTTACAATACGGCCCCACTGGAAAGAGAGGCGCCCCGGAACAGATATTTGAGCGAATTCCGGCAGGATGTCGCCCCCCGGCCGCGCATCGCGTCGCAGCGCGCAGCCGGTACGAAATATGCCTCAGAAGCATCTGAACAACGGTTTCCAGAGGAGTTCGGCCCCGCAGCGGCGCTCAGGCGTCACGACAATTCATCGTCTGTGCCAGCCGGCGCGTACATTGGCGCGATAAAAGCGCGCGTAAAAAGTGGGAAAGGCCACTGCGGGCAACACAAAAGTGCAGGCAAGATGTGCCAGTTTTGCCTCACTCATTGAAGAAGCAAGCCAGATGACGACGAAACGACTCTTGACCGAAGCCGAAATCCTGAAGATGAGCGACAAGGATTACATGAACGAGGATCAGCTCGCCTTCTTCAAGAACCGGCTCGAACAGCTGCAGGCGGAAATCCTCCGCAATGCGGGCCAGACCACCGAGAATCTGCGCGAAACGGTCATCGTGCCGGACCCGGCCGACCGCGCGACGATCGAGGAAGAGCATGCGCTCGAGCTGCGCACGCGCGACCGCGAGCGCAAGCTGCTGAAGAAGGTTCAGCAATCGCTCGCGCGCATCGATGCGGGCGATTACGGGTGGTGCGAGGAAACCGGTGAGCCCATCGGCATTCCGCGTCTGCTCGCGCGCCCCACCGCCACGCTCTCGCTCGAAGCGCAAGAGCGCCGCGAGCTGCGCCAGAAGCTGTTCGGCGATTGATTGGCTGCCGGCGCCGCCGCACGGCGGGTGCCGGATTTTGCTGCCTTCCTTGTCGAAGCGCACGGAGCCCCGTGCGCTTTTTTGTTTGCGCGTCCGACGCCGTGCGCGCGTGCCCATTGCGCATTGCCGCATGATGGGCCGATAACGGGCCAAGCCCCGCGCCAGCCGGCACCGGCGGCGTAAAGCCGGCTCGTCCCGCCGCTTCCCTCTCCCACGCTTATCCCGATTTCTGCGCCGCGAGCCCTTGAACTGCCCGCTGCCGCCCTAAACTTCTACCGACACGCCTGCTCGCGCGCCCGGATTCCAGCGTTGGCGCGCGCGGCGCGTACCGAATCCGACTATGCGGCGCGGCGGCCACCGCCGCGCCGCTCCAGCCCTGCCTGGCATCAACGGTAAAAAGGAACGCACATGGAGCAATTTCACGGCACGACGATCGTTTCCGTGCGGCGCGGCGACAAGGTCGCGCTCGGCGGCGACGGTCAGGTCACCCTCGGCAACATCGTCATGAAGGGGGGCGCGAAGAAGGTCCGGCGCATCTACGGCGGCAAGGTCATGGTGGGCTTTGCAGGCGGCACGGCCGATGCGTTCTCGTTGCTCGACCGCTTCGAAGCCAAGCTCGAAAAGCATCAGGGCAACCTCACGCGCGCGGCGGTCGAGCTCGCGAAGGACTGGCGCACCGACCGCATGCTGCGCCGCCTCGAAGCCATGCTGATCGCCGCCGACGCGCAAACCACACTCGTCATCACCGGCAACGGCGACGTGCTCGACCCCGAGGAAGGCATCTGCGCGATCGGCTCGGGCGGCGCGTATGCGCAGGCCGCGGCCCGCGCGCTCATGGAGAACACCGCGCTCTCGCCGCGCGAGATCGTCGAAAAGTCGCTCGAAATCGCGGGCGACATGTGCATCTACACGAATCACAACCGCGTGATCGAAACCATCGAGTAATTCGCCGGACAGAGGACAAGGAATCAGGATGAGCACCATGACCCCCGCCGAGATCGTCTCGGAACTCGACAAGCACATCATCGGCCAGGCGAACGCGAAGAAGGCCGTGGCCGTCGCGCTGCGCAACCGCTGGCGCCGCCAGCAGGTGGCCGAGCCGCTGCGCCAGGAAATCACGCCGAAGAACATCCTCATGATCGGGCCGACGGGCGTCGGCAAGACCGAAATCGCGCGGCGTCTCGCCAAGCTCGCGGACGCGCCCTTCATCAAGATCGAAGCGACCAAGTTCACCGAAGTGGGCTACGTGGGCCGCGACGTGGACAGCATCGTGCGCGACCTCATCGAAATCTCGGTGAAGCAGACGCGCGAGACGGAAATGCGCAAGGTGCGCAGCAAGGCCACCGATCAGGCCGAAGACCGTATCCTCGACATCCTGTTGCCGAGCGCGCGTCCAGTGGGCTTCGGTTCGTCCGATGCGGGCAGCCACACCGAAGGCGGCGATAACGCCACGCGTCAGACCTTCCGCAAGCGCCTGCGCGAAGGCCAGCTCGACGACAAGGAAATCGAGCTCGACGTCGAGCAGCCGCAAGTGGGCATGGACATCATGGGCCCGCCGGGCATGGAAGACATGACCGAGCAGATCCGCTCGATGTTCGCCAATCTCGGCGGCGGCAAGAAAATGCGCCGCAAGCTCAAGGTGAAGGAAGCGCTCAAGGTTCTCACCGACGAAGAAGCGTCGAAGATGCTCAACGACGAAGAGGTCAAGGCCAAGGCGGTGCAGAACGTCGAGCAGAACGGCATTGTGTTCCTCGACGAAATCGACAAGATCGCCTCGCGCAACAACGAGGGCAGCGGCGGCGAAGTCTCGCGCCAGGGCGTGCAGCGCGATCTGCTGCCGCTCGTCGAAGGCACGACCATCAACACGAAGTACGGGATGGTGAAGACCGATCACATCCTGTTCATCGCGAGCGGCGCGTTCCATCTCTCGAAGCCTAGCGATCTGATTCCCGAATTGCAGGGACGCTTTCCGATCCGCGTGGAACTCGATTCGCTGTCTGTGAAGGACTTCGAAGCGATTCTGGTCGCCACCGACGCGAGCCTCGTCAAGCAGTACCAGGCGCTGCTCGCGACAGAAGACGTGCAGCTCGATTTCGCCGAGGACGGCATTCGCCGTCTCGCGGAAATCGCGTTCTCCGTGAACGAGAAGACCGAGAACATCGGCGCGCGCCGTCTCTACACGGTCATCGAAAAGCTGCTGGAAGACGTCTCGTTCGCGGCCGGCAATCATGCGGGCAAGAGCGTGACCATCGACGCGGCCTATGTCGACAAGGCGCTCGGTGAAGTCGCGCAGGACGAGGATCTGTCGCGCTACGTGCTGTAACGGTATGGACTTGCCGCGCTAGTCGCGTGCGCTGAAACCTGGCGCACGCGCAGGCTGGAACGAAAAGGGGCTCCGCGCCAAGGCGGGAGCCCCTTTACTTTTGTGCAGTTCTCAGGCGCTTTATGGGCGCCTTGTATGCGCTTACTGGCGCACCGGCCGCTTCGCGAGCTTGCGCTGCAGCGTGCGCCGATGCATGTTGAGCGCGCGCGCCGTAGCCGAAATGTTGCCGCCGTGCTCGGCCAGCACGCGCTGGATGTGCTCCCATTCGAGGCGCGCGACCGACAGCGGCGCGGGATGCTCGATGGCGGCCTCGGCCTGCAGCGCGCTCGCATCGCCCTGCAACGCGGTGAGGATCATTTCCACGTTCGCCGGCTTGGCGAGATAGTTGTCCGCGCCATCCTTCACGGCCTGCACCGCCGTCGCGATGCTCGCGTAGCCCGTGAGCACGAGCATGCGCGCGTCGGGCTGCAGGTTGCGCAGCGGCGCGATCAGCGAGAGGCCCGAGTCGTTGCCCAGATGCAGGTCGACGGTGATCTGCGAGAACTTCTGCTGATTCGCGAAGCGGATCGCCTCTTCGGCGTTGTGCGCCTGCTGCACCTGGTAGCCGCGTCGCGTGAGGCCGCGCGTGAGGATGTCGGAAAACACTTCGTCGTCGTCGATCACCAGGAAATTCATATCGCTCATACTGCTTCTCCGTGTTGTCAGGCGGCGTCGGGCCGGCCTGGTCCTTCGCCTCGTCCAATTTCCGAACTCCGGGCCGCAGCGTCGCTGCGCGCCGCCTCGCTCGACGCGGTGCTCGACGCATGATTCGACTGCGCCGCCGGGACCGCCCTCACCGGCACGTGCAGCACCGCACGCGTGCCGCGCGGCTTGCGCCCGCGCACGCCGCCGGTTGTCGCGCCCGCGCCCGTGACCGGGAGTTCCCGCGTGCTTGCGTAGGGCGCCGCAGCGTCGTCCGGCGTGGCCTCGGCCCCGGCGCCTGGCACGGCGCCGCCCGCCGAAACATCGGCGAGATCGATCGACCCGCCCAGCCGCGCCACCGACGAAAACGCGAGATACAGCCCCACGCCATGGCCGCCCTGCGTGCTTTCCACGGGCGCCGCGCCAAGCGATGCGCGTAGCGCCAACGGGATGCCCGGTCCCGCATCGCAGACTTCGAAATCGATATAGCCCGCGCGCGACGCGGGATACGCACGCAGCGTCACGAAATCGCGGCTCGCGCGCGCGGCGTTGTCGAGCAGGATCGTGAGGATCTGGCCGACCGCGACGGTGTCGTCGAGGCAGAGATCGTCGGGCGCATTGCTGAGCAGTTCGAACTTCACGTGCGGATGGCGCAAGCGCCATTGCTCGACGAACGGCCCGAGCCACTCGCTCACGGCCTGGCGGCTACCCGTGGACGACGCGCGGCTGCGCAGCCGCGCGAGCGCCGAGGTGCAAAGCGTGATCTGCTTGTCGAGCAGTTCGAGGTCGGCGCCATACGGCGCGAGACCCTTGTCGGTGCGCGCGATGTCGCGCAATTCCTCGGTGAGCATCGCGATGCTCGAAAGCGGCGTGCCGATCTCGTGCGCGACGGTGGCCGCCTGCACCCCGAGCGCGACCGCGCGCTCGTCGCGCAGAAGGCGCTGCTGCGCGTCGGCGAGCGCGGCTTCGCGCTGGCGCAGCGCGCGCGACATGCGCGCGACGAACCACACGATGAGCGCCACGCTCACCATGAAGTTCACCCACATGCCCGCGCGGTAGTAATCGAAGAGATTCGCGGGATTGTCGAGATTGAGCGGAACGTTGTCGAAACCGAGCAGTACGTAACAAGCCACGGCGAAGCACGCGAGCCACGCGGTGAGATACCACGGCAGCACGGCCGCCGCGATCGCGAGCGAGGGCAGATAGAGCGAGACGAACGGATTGGTCGTGCCGCCCGAGAGGAACAGCAGCGCGGAAAGCGCGCCGAGGTCGACCCAGAGCTGGCCGAACAATTCGAGATTGGATTCGGGACGGTCCTGCGTGACGCGCAGCCAGGTGACGCCGTTGAACGCCACTTCCATGGCGATCACGAACAGCATGGCAGGCAGCGGCAACTGCACACCAAAGAAGAATTGCACGAAGGCGATCGTGCAGAGCTGGCCGATGATGGCGAGACTGCGCAGCCAGAACAAATGGCTGAGATTGACGCGGGCACTGACGGTTATGCGATGCATGGGGTCAGTTTACCTGTTCGGACACGTCTGATTCATCATCTTGAAAAGGTTTGCTTCAATCTAAGTCATCCACCCGCTACATGGGAAACGGCACTTTCCGACAGGACGATTTACCCGATGCAGACTCATCTTCCCGACACGCTTGCGCGTATGTGTGAGCTATTCCTGGATTTCGTCGACGCCGCAACGGCTGACGCAACCGGCAAAGCCGACGCGGCTGTCGTCCGCGAATTGCTGGTGAAGGCTCGCGCCTCGCTGCAAGGCCTCGACGACGATACGCTCATGCGCATCGCGGCAAGCGCCGGAGAACCCGCGCGGGCCAGCGAGGCCGTGCGCCTGAGCGCCGCGATCGCGAGACTCGAACCCAAGCGGGCCGCCGCATGGTTCGCCGCGGGCCTCGCACTCCAGTTCGCCAACCGCCACGCCGACGCCATAGCACCTTACCGCCGCGCGCTCGCAATCGAGCGAACGTTTCCTAATCTGCGTAACAATCTTGCCGGCGCATTGATCCAAATCAAATCAGACAGCAATGAGATCGTCGCGCTGCTCGAAGAGACCATCGCGGCGAATCCCGACGATGCCAATGCCTGGATCAACCTCGGCCGCGTGCTGCCCAGCGACACCGACGCGACGCGCCCGCTCGAAGCGGGCCGACGCGCGCTCGCGCTCGCGCCGCATAGCGCGCTGGCCGCGAACAACTACGCGATGGCGTGCCGCGAAGCGCAGCAATGGGACGAAGCCGAGCGGGCCGCACGCAGCGCTTGCCAGTATGCGCCGAACGACGCATCGACACGTCTGAACCTGTCGATGATCGAGCTCCTGCGCGGCAACTTCGCTGAAGGCTGGCTGGGACATGAGCTGCGCTGGCAAGGCGCCAGCGAACTGGCCGCGGGCCGCCCCGCGTTCCTCCAACCCCAATGGCGAGGCGAGCCGCTCGCGGGGCGCACCTTGCTGGTGTGGGGGGAGCAAGGCATGGGCGACCTGCTGCAGTTCTGCCGCTATGTGCCGATGCTGGCCGAGCGCGTGCATCGCGAAGGCGGCCGGCTCGTCTGGAATTCGTTCCCGCAGATGGGCGCGCTGCTCGCCCGCAGCCTCGGCGGCCATTGCGATCTCTACTGCGTGGGCGGCCCGGTCGAGGCCTTGCCGCCTCACGACTGCGAGGTGTCGCTGCTGAGCCTGCCGTTGATTTTCGGCACGCGCGAAGAGACGATTCCGGCTCCGGTGCGCTATCTCGCGCCTGAGCCCGCCGCGGCGGCGCGCTGGCGCGAACGGCTCGCGGGGGAAAAGCGCCTGAAAGTCGGGCTCGCGTGGACGGGCAGCCTCACGCACAAGCGCAATCCGTTCCGGCGCGTCGGGCTCGAGCGGTTCGCGGCGCATTTCGCGGGCATCGCCGACGCCGCGTTCTACTCGTTGCAGCCGGAGGCGGGCGCCGACGTCGAGGCCGCGCGCGCGGCGGGCTTCGAGATCGCCGACTTCAGCGCCGAATGGCGCAGCTTCGACGATACCGCCGCGTTCGTCGACGCGCTCGATCTCGTGATCTCGGTCTGCACGTCGAGCGCGCATCTGGCGGGCGCGCTCGGCCAGCGCACCTGGGTGCTGCTGGACGTGAATCCGCATTGGGTCTGGGAGCTCGAGCGGCGCGACAGCCCGTGGTATCCGCACACGACGCTGTATCGGCAAAAGCAGTTCCGGGAGTGGGGGCCGGTGCTCGACGAGGTGAGCGCCGACCTCGCGAAACTCGCCGGCGATCATCGGGCGAGCCTGGGGACTTAGCGGCCTGGCGACTCGGTAACCTGGAGCGGCCCGGAGACTCAGCGGCGCTCGCCCGCGTTCTGGGGCGCCGCGCCCGCGGCGACGGCGGCAGCGAGGCACTCGGGACACAGGCAACGTCCGCGCGGGTCGAGCTGGCTCGCGGGCACGGCGGGCAGCGTCTTGCACCAGCAGTCGAACGGCTCGGTGTGCCTGCCGCAGTCGAACGCGCGGCCGCAACGCGGGCAACGTGCGCTCTTGACGGCGTGGGCGGGGCTTGCGGGGGCGGTCATGGCGGCGCGCTCCTGGCGAGGCCGGATTCGGAGATGGGAAAATGATGCCACAGGATCGCGCCCGCGCCCGAGGTTCTCCCATCGAACCGGTTTGGGCGGAAATCGCGCATGATCGCCTGGAATTCGTGTCAATTGTGCGCGACGGCGCGAGAGGCGCGGCGCCCCGTTGCGCCGCCGCCCGCCCACCCTCTCGAAAACCCTGCTGCACCGCGCCAGTCCTGTACAATTCGGCCTGTTTCAGCCGTGCTTTAATGAACGCGCCTGATTCAGCCGTATTTGTACGTATTCGCCACGTTTTCGCCCCGTTTTCCTGTCCAGTTCCGCCGCCATGTCCGAGCCCATCGACCTCTCGCAGATCGCACCCACCCTGAAAGCCGAAATCCTGGCCGAAGCGCTGCCCTACATCCGCCAGTATCACGGCAAGACCGTCGTCATCAAGTACGGCGGCAATGCCATGACCGAAGAGCGGCTCAAGCAGGGCTTCGCGCGCGACGTCATCCTGCTCAAGCTCGTGGGCATCAATCCGGTCATCGTGCACGGCGGCGGCCCGCAGATCGACACGGCGCTCAAGAAGATCGGCAAGCAAGGCACGTTCATCCAGGGCATGCGCGTCACGGACGAAGAGACCATGGAGGTCGTCGAGTGGGTGCTCGGCGGCGAGGTGCAGCAGGACATCGTCACGCTCATCAATCACTTCGGCGGCCATGCGGTCGGCCTGACCGGCAAGGACGGCGGCCTGATCCACGCGCGCAAGCTGATGATGCCGGACCGCGACAACCCGGGTCAGTACATCGACATCGGCCAGGTGGGCGAAGTCGAGGCGATCAATCCGGCCGTCGTGAAGGCGCTCCAGGACGACGCGTTCATTCCGGTGATCTCGCCGATCGGCTTCGGCGAGGACGGCCTTTCGTACAACATCAACGCCGATCTGGTGGCGGGCAAGCTCGCGGTCGTGCTCAACGCCGAGAAACTCGTGATGATGACGAACATCCCCGGCGTGATGGACAAGGCGGGCAACCTGCTCACCGATCTCTCGGCGCGCGAGATCGACGCGCTCTTCGAAGACGGCACGATCTCGGGCGGCATGCTGCCGAAGATCTCGTCGGCGCTCGACGCGGCCAAGAGCGGCGTGCGCTCCGTGCACATCATCGACGGCCGCATCGAGCACTCGGTGCTGCTCGAAATCCTGACCGAGCAGCCGTTCGGCACGATGATCCGCTCGCACTGAGCGGCTCCCTGACCGGCGGCGGCGCCTTGCTGCCGCCGCATCTCACGCCCACCATGACCGTCTCCCGCCCGCACGCCAGGCGCCGGCCGCGACGCGTCGCCCATGCGTCGGGCGTTCGCGGCCCGGGCTACGGTGCTCCCAGCGAGCGCATGCCCGCCGCACGCAGCCCCGTCTGGCTATTCGACCTCGACAACACACTGCACTGCGCCTCGCGCGCGATCTTCCCCGCCATCAATCGCGGCATGACGCAGTACATCGTCGATACGCTTGGCGTGAGCCAGGACGTCGCGAACCATCTGCGCACGAGCTACACGCACCGCTACGGCGCAGCACTGCTGGGCCTCACGCGCCATCACCGGATCGATGCGCACGATTTCCTGAAGGTCGTGCACACCTTCGACGATCTGCCCACGATGCTGCACGCCGAGCGCGGCCTCGCGCGCACGCTCGCGGCGCTGCCCGGCCGCAAGATCGTGCTGACCAACGGCCCCACCGATTACGCGCACGCGGTGCTCGCGGCGCTCGGCATCGAGCGGCTGTTCGAGCGCGTCGTGGCGATCGAGCACATGCGCACGCGCGAGCGCTGGCGCGCCAAGCCCGATCCCGCAATGCTGCGCAAGACGCTGCGCGACGCGCGCGTGGCGTTCGCCGACGCGATCCTCGTCGAGGACACGCGCGGGCATCTGAAGCGCTACCGGCGTCTCGGCATCCGCACGGTCTGGATCACGGGGCATCTGCCCACGCGCATGGCGCGCGACGGGCGGCCCCACTATGTCGATCATTGCGTTCGTTCGCTAAAATCGCTGGGACGCGGCCTGCAAAGCGGCGCATTGCGCAGCCGGGCGCGCGCCTGAGCGCGTCAACGAAAGCAAACAGCAGCGCAAACGCAACAAGAAAACAGCAAAAACGCAGCGAATCCGGAGCCGCAACCCATCCGGAGCGACAATAAACGGCAAGACTCAAGCGGCCCGGCGGGATTGCAGCCCGCCAGCCGGACCCAGGGGGCGACATTCATGCAGCCGATCGAAACGCGTGACCCAGTCGTAGCAACCACAGCAGCCGAATCTCCAGACGCCGCACCGCGCCGCGGCACCCGTCCGAAGCCGGGCGAGCGCCGCGTGCATATCCTCCAGACGCTCGCGTCGATGCTCGAAACGCCGCGCGGAGAAAAGATCACCACCGCCGCGCTCGCCGCGCGCCTGAACGTCTCCGAGGCCGCGCTCTATCGCCATTTCGCGAGCAAGGCGCAGATGTACGAAGGCCTCATCGACTTCATCGAGCAGACGCTGTTCCAGTTGATCAACCAGATCGTCGCGAAGGAGCCGAGCGGCGCTTTGCAGGCGCGCGCGATCGCCCTGATGCTGATTCAGTTTTCGGCGAAGAACGCCGGCATGACGCGCGTGCTGACCTGCGAGGCGCTCGTGGGCGAGCACGAGCGCCTCGCCGAACGCGTGAACCAGATGCTCGACCGCATCGAGGCCACCTTGCGCCAGTGCCTGCGCGTGAGCCTCGCGGAGCAGGCGCAAGCCGCGGGCGGCACGGCCGAAGGCCGCTTGTCGAAAACCGGTTACGATCCCGCTGTTCGCGCCAATTTGCTCGTGCGCTACGTGATCGGTTGCTGGCACCGCTATGCGCAAAGCGGCTTCAAGCGCTCGCCCAGCGAGCACGCCGACGAGCAGATTCGCGTGATTCTTCAGTAGCGCGGCCAAGCAGGAGGCGCGCATCGACAAGGAGAAGATACGCATGAATCGTCCAGTCCCGCCCGCCGCCCTGCCCATTCTCGCCGGCCTCTCCGCCCATTGGGGGTGGCTGCTCGCGCGCGGCATTGCCGCCATCGTGTTCGGCGTGCTCGCGTTCGCCTGGCCCGGCCTCACCGTGCTCACGCTCGCCATCGTCTGGGGCGCCTACGCGATCGTCGACGGCGCCTTCGCGCTCCTCTACGGCGCGCGCGGCGGCGGCACGCGGCGCTGGTCGTATATCGTCGTGGGGCTGATCGGCCTGATCGCGGGGCTCGTGGCGTTCTTCTGGCCCGGCGAGACGGCCATCGTCCTCGTGATGATCATCGGCTTCTGGGCGCTCGCCGTGGGCGTGTTCGAGATCATCTACGCGATCCAGTACCGCCACGCGATCGCGCATCCGTGGGCGGTCGGCCTTTCGGGGCTGCTCTCCGCCGCGGTGGGCTTCTTCATCATCATGTTCCCGGGCGCGGGCGCGCTCTCGCTCATCTGGGTGATCGCCGCCTACGCGATCCTTTACGGCGTCTTGATGATCGTCGCCGCGTTCGGCCTGCGCCGCTGGCGCAACGCGCATCCGGCCGGCGTCTGAGCCGCGCGGCGCGCGAGCGGCGCACCAGCGGCACGCAAGCGCGCGCAGCGCCGCTCGCGCGCCGGTTCGGCTGCGTTAATGTACGAGGGTGCGGGGCGCCTGGCGTTTTCCGTTATACTTTGCGTTCGTTGTGCATCACCCACGCGCCGATTTGCTGACTCGATTGCGGGCGCGTGAACCCTGGGCCTCAGGTCTGGAGTTCGATATAAATGCGGCTAAAGAGGTCGTCAGCTGCGCCAATCCTTTCGCACTCCGCGCCCGCCGACACCGTTTAGCCGCCCAGAAAACCAAGGCGGAACGAATGGAATCGATCGGCATCGTCGCTCCTCAAACACTGCATTTCGACGAGCCCCTGCAACTGCAGAACGGCACGGCGCTGGCCGGGTACGACCTCGTGGTCGAGACTTACGGCACGCTCAACGCCGCGCGCAGCAATGCGGTGCTCGTCTGTCACGCGCTCAATGCGTCGCATCACGTCGCGGGCGTCTACGCGGACAACCCGAAAGACGTCGGCTGGTGGGACAACATGGTGGGCCCGGGCAAGCCGCTCGACACCAACCGCTTCTTCGTGATCGGCGTGAACAACCTGGGCTCGTGCTTCGGCTCGACCGGCCCGATGAGCACGGACCCCGCCACGGGCAAGCCGTGGGGCGCGCGCTTTCCGGTGGTGACGGTGGAGGACTGGGTGGACGCCCAGGCGCGCGTGGCCGACCGCTTCGGCATCGAGAAGTTTGCCGCCGTGATGGGCGGCAGCCTCGGCGGCATGCAGGCGCTCGCCTGGAGCCTGCGCTATCCGGACCGGCTCGCGCACTGCATCGTGGTCGCCTCCACGCCCAAGCTCTCCGCGCAGAACATCGCGTTCAACGAGGTCGCGCGCTCGTCGATCCTCTCGGACCCCGACTTCCACGGCGGCGACTACTACGCGCACGACGTGAAGCCGAGGCGCGGCCTGCGCGTGGCGCGCATGATCGGGCACATCACCTATCTTTCGGACGACGACATGGCCGAGAAGTTCGGCCGCGCGCTGCGCCGCGCCGAGGGCGCCCAGAACGGCTACAACTTCAACTTCGACGTGGAGTTCGAGGTGGAGTCGTACCTGCGCTACCAGGGCGACAAGTTCGCCGATTACTTCGACGCCAACACGTATCTGCTCATCACGCGCGCGCTCGATTACTTCGATCCCGCCAAGGACTTCGACGGCGATCTCACGCGCGCGCTCGCGCACACGAAGGCGAAGTATCTCGTGGCGAGCTTTTCCACCGACTGGCGTTTCGCGCCCGCGCGCTCGCGCGAGCTCGTGAAGGCGCTGCTCGATCACAAGCGCCAGGTGACCTACGCCGAGATCGACGCGCCGCACGGCCACGACGCCTTCCTGCTCGACGACGCGCGCTATCACGGCGTCGTGCGCGCCTATTACGAACGCATTGCCAACGAGGTGGGCGCATGAACCAGAGCGCTTTAGACAGTCTTTCCGCCCGTCCCGACTTTCGCACCATCGCGCGCTGGGTCGAGCCGCGCTCGACCGTGCTCGATCTCGGCTGCGGCGACGGCGCGCTGCTCTCGCTGCTCTCCGAGGAACTCGAATGCTCGGGCTACGGCATCGAGATCAACGACGCGGGCGTGCTCGCCTCGACGAAAAACGGCATCAACGTGATCCAGCAGAATCTGGAGGACGGCCTGCGTCTTTTCGAAGACGCGAGCTTCGACTTCGCGATCCTCTCGCAGACCTTGCAGACCATTCACCAGACCGCCGCGATCCTGCGCGAGACGGCGCGCGTGGGCAAGGAATGCATCGTCTCGTTTCCGAACTTCGGCTACTGGCCGCACCGGCTTTCGGTGCTGCGCGGACGCATGCCGGTTTCGAAGTCGCTGCCTTACCAGTGGCACAACACGCCGAACGTGCGCGTGCTCACGGTGAAGGACTTCGAGGCGCTCGCGCCCGAGGTCGGCATCGAGATTCTCGACCGCGCCGTGCTGCACGGGGGCCAGACGGTTCGATGGGGCGTGAACTGGCGTGGTAGTCTTGCGGTCTATCGCGTAAAGAAGCGCTGACGCCGGCAGCGGCGTCGCGCCTCTTTCACAGATTACAGACCTGGAAACCACGCTGGTCACCGCGCCGCCGCCCTCCGACGACACTCCGGACGACATGCAGAATTCGCCCCAAGAGGCCAAGACCCACCCCTCCCAGACGTCCGAGGCGTCCGAGGCACCCCAAACGCCACCCACGCCGCACACGCCACACAACCTCGACGCACACGAAGAACACCCCGGCTGGCGCGCGTATCTGAACACGCACATGCTGATCTGCGTGTTTCTCGGCTTCACCTCGGGGCTGCCCCTCTTCACGCTCGTCTATCTCGTGCAGGCGTGGCTGCGCTCCGAGGGCGTCAATCTCAAGGAAATCGGCCTCTTTGCGCTGATCCAGTTTCCCTATACGTGGAAGTTCGTCTGGGCGCCGCTCATGGACCGCTACGTGCCGCGCCTGCCCGGCTGGCGTCCGGGGCGCAGGCGCGGCTGGATGCTCGTCACGCAGATTCTCGTGGCGGGCGCGATCGCCACGCTCGGCTTCGTCTCGCCGAGGGACTCGATCTGGACCGTGGCCGCGCTCACGGCGCTCGTGGCGCTCTTCGGCGCGAGCCAGGACATCGCCATCGACGCCTACCGGCGCGAGCTGCTCAAGGACACCGAGCAGGGCCTCGGCAATGCGGTGCACGTGAACGCGTACAAGATCGCGGCGCTCGTGCCGGGCTCGCTCGCGCTGATTCTCTCCGACCATCTGCCGTGGAGCACCGTGTTCGTCGTGACGGCGGCGTTCATGGTGCCCGGCATGATCATGTCGCTCGTGGTGAGCGAGCCCGAAGTGCACGGCGCGCCGCCGAAGAATCTGGGCCAGGCGATCGTGCAGCCGTTCGCCGAATTCGTGAAGCGCGACGGCCTGCGCGCGGCGCTCTTCGTGCTCGCGTTCATCTTTCTCTACAAGCTCGGCGACACGATGGCCACGACGCTGTCGACGTCGTTCTTCCTCGACATCGGCTACTCGCGCACCGAGATCGGCGTAATCGCGAAGATGACCGCGTTCGGCGCGAGTCTCGCGGGCGGCATCATCGGCGGCGTGGCGCTCGTGAAGATCGGCATCGGGCGCGGCCTGTGGATCTTCGGCTTCCTGCAGATGGTCTCGACGCTCGGCTTCGCCTGGCTCGCGCAACTCGGCCCGGGCTCGCACTCGCTTGCGCTCATCTATGATGCCATCGTGTCGGTGAGCCACGGCTTCGCGCATGTTGCCGGCATGGTCGGCCTGAACGCGCAGCTCGCGCTGGACCCGCGCGCCGCCGCGCTCGCGCTCGTCTACGGTCTGGAGACCTTCGCGACCGGCCTCACGCTCGCCGCCTTCACCGCGTATATCGCCAGCACGACCGATCCGCGCTACACGGCCACGCAATTCGCGCTGTTCACGAGCCTCGCTTCGGTGCCGCGCACGCTCGCGTCCGCGGCCAGCGGTTACGTGGTCGCGAAGATCGGCTGGTTCGACTATTTCATCGTCTGCACGGTGCTGGCTGTACCGGGTATGCTCCTGCTCATTCGTATCGCCCCGTGGAGAATCCGGTCGTGAAGTCCCCCCAGCATGCCGTGCCCGCCCATCGCCCGACGCCCGGCCGTCCGGGATGGCGCGACGCGCACCGAACAGCGGATCAGGGGCGGCGCGACGCGGGTGCAAATGTAGTTGCAAGCGCAGTTGCAAACGCGCGCGGCACGGGTTCGGCGGCGGCGTTACACGTGCGCATGCGCACGGCAAGCGGCGCGCTCGCGCTAGCTTTGGCGGCAACGCTACCCGTCTGGGGCATGCTCGATGCCGGGCTTGCCCGCGCCGCCGAGAATACGGCCGCCAGCGCACCTTCCAACTCAACCTCGAACGCAACCCCGAACGCGTCCAACGGCGCGTCCGGCAACACGTCAGCCACGCCGCCGGCGCCGCCCACCAGCGCCGCGGAAACGCCCGGCGCGGCCGCCGCATCCTCGGGCGAAAACGCACAGACGGCACCGGGCAACAATGCCGCCAACGCCAGCGGCCCGAACACGGGCCGCGTCGTGCGCTTCGGCAACATCGCGGCGTTTCGCAACCTGATTCCCTCGCCGATGCTCGAAGCGCAGGCCGCCGCCGAGTACAACGAGATCGTGCGCGGCGCGGCGCACTCGAAGCTGCTCTACCCCGACTCCGATCCGCACGTGCAGCGCGTGCGCGAGTTCGTCGACCGGCTCGCGCCCTATGCGCTCAAGTGGAGCGACCGCGTGAAGAGCTGGAAGTGGGAAGTGGCCGTGATCCGCTCGCCCGACATTCGCATGTACTGCCTGCCGGGCGGCAAGATCGTCGTGTACGGCGGCCTGCTCGACCGCGTGAAGCTCAACGACAACGAGCTCGGCATGCTGCTCGGCCACGAGATCGCGCATGCGGTGCGCGAGCACGTGCGCGAGCGCCTGGGCGAGCAGCAGGCTGCGCAGATCGAGGCGGGCGTGGTGCCGCAGCTGTTCGGGCTCGCCGATCTCGGCATGTTCCCGCTCGGCATCGGCTCGCGCCTCGTGGAGATGCACTATGGCCGCGACGACGAAACCGAAGCCGACGTGATCGGCAGCGACATCGCCGCGCGCGCGGGCTACGATCCGCGCGCGGCGCTCACGCTCTGGGACAAGCTCGCGGTGGCCACGCGCGCCGACCGCGACCAGGGCTTCATCTACGTGCATCCGTACACGCCGGCGCGGCGCGCCGACATCGCCAAGCGGCTCGCCGACATGATGCCGCTCTACGCGAAGGCGATCGGCAAGCCGCTCGCGAGCTTGCCCGACTATCAGGGCATTCCGGCGGTGCAAAAGCGCAAGGTGGTGTCCGCGCCTTGATGCCCGGCAACGACGCAGCGTCTTGCGCCGCGTCCCGCACGCTCAACGCTTCTTGATCTTGTAGTCGTAGTCGATGGTCAGCGGCGCGTGGTCGCTGAACTTGATGTCCTTGAAGATGGACGTGTGCTTCGCCGTGGCCGCGATGCCGGGCGTCGCGATCTCGTAGTCGATACGCCAGCCCACGTTCTTCGCGTAGGCCTGGCCGCGGTTGCTCCACCACGTGTACTGCTCGGGGCGCGGGTCGAGCGTGCGGAACACGTCGACGTAGCCCACGTCCTCGAAGAGCTTCGTGAGCCACGCGCGCTCCTCGGGCAGGCAGCCGGAGTTCTTCTGGTTGCCCTTCCAGTTCTTGATGTCGATTTCCTTGTGGACGATGTTGACGTCGCCGCACAGGATCACTTCGCGCTCGCGCTTGAGCTCTTCCAGATGCGGCAGGAACGCGTCCATGAAGCGGTACTTCGCCTCCTGGCGCTCATCGCCGCTCGAGCCCGAGGGCACGTAGACCGAAATCACCGAGAGCTTGCCGAAGCGCGTCTCGACGTAGCGGCCTTCGGCGTCGAACTCCTCGCTGCCGAAGCCGATGATCACGTCGTCGGGTTCGTGGCGCGTATAGACGCCCGCGCCGCTATAGCCCTTCTTCACGGCGTGCTGGAAATAGCCCTTGAAATCGTGGGGCGCCATGAATTCGGGCGTCATGTCGTCCTGCGAGCACTTGATTTCCTGCACGCAGAGTACGTCGGCGTTCTGCTCGCCGAACCATTCGAAGAAGCCCTTCTTCGCCGCGGAGCGGATGCCGTTGAGGTTCGCAGTGATCACACGCAGCATGTCTTCAGTCCTTTTGGTTTGCGCGGTTTGGGATGATGCCCGTGGACGCATTCGAGCCGCCGTGAGGCGTCACTCGATCGTCACGCCCTTGAGCTCGGGCTTGGCGGGCGGAAATTCGAGCTTGAGTCCGTCCATCAGGCGCAGCAGCAACTCGGCCACCATCACGTTGCGATGCGTCTTCGAGTCGGCGGGAATCACGTACCAGGGCGCGATTTCCGTGGACGTGGCCGCGAGCGCCTCGCGATACGCCGCCTGGTAGGCGTCCCAGTGCTGGCGCGCCTCGAGATCGGAAAGATCGAATTTCCAGTGCTTGGTGGGGTCGTCGATGCGCGACTGGAGGCGGCGGCGCTGCTCGTCCTTCGAGATGTGCAGCCAGCACTTGATGATGGTCGTGCCGTTCTCGGCGAGCATCTGCTCGAAGTCGCGGATCTGCCGGTAGCGGCGCTCGCATTCGCCCTTGTCGATCTGCTCCATCACGCGCGGCACGAGCACGTCTTCGTAATGGCTGCGGTTGAAGATGGCCAGCTCGCCCGCACCCGGCACCTGCATGTGCACGCGCCAGAGGAAATCGTGCGCCGCCTCGATGGGCGTGGGCGCGCGAAACGGCACGACGCGCAGGCCGAGCGGATCGACCTCGTGGAACACGCCGCGGATGGTGCCGTCCTTGCCGCTCGTGTCCATGCCTTGCAGCACCAGCAGCACGCGATGATGACGCTGCGCATGCAGGCGCTCCTGCTGCACGTCGAGCTTGGCGCCGATTTCCGCAAGACGCTCGCGGTCGCCGTCCTTGCTGCCGGTCGAGAATGGTTTCGTCGCCGGGTCGATCGCCTCGGGCGAGAACTTGTCCGCTTTCTTGTCGCCGAAATACGGCACGCGATAATCGTCGAGACTCGGGGACTTCGCCATCGCTATTGCTCTCCTTGTAGATTCGGCCGCCCGGACTCACGCAACTGGTTCAGCACCGGATTCAGGCACATGAAGCGGCAAGGCGGCGCCGCACACCTTGCACGACGCCGCCTCGCCAGCTTGCCGATCAACAGCGTATCAGCCCAGCTTCTTTTTCAGCAGTTCATTGACCTGCTGCGGGTTCGCCTTGCCCTTGGTGGCCTTCATCGCCTGGCCGATCAGCGCGTTGAACGCCTTTTCCTTGCCGGCGCGGAATTCCTCGACCGACTTCGGGTTCGCCGCGAGCACCTCGTCGATGATCGCTTCGAGCGCGCCGGTGTCCGAAATCTGCTTGAGGCCCTTCGCTTCAATGATGCGGTCCGCCGCGGCTTCGTCCGTTGCCTTCTCGTCCCACATCGCCTGGAACACTTCCTTCGCGATCTTGTTCGAGATCGTGCCGTCGGCGATGCGCTGGATCAGCAGCGCGAACTGCGCGGCCGACACCGGCGAGGCGTCGATCTCGAGGCCTTCGCGGTTCAGCTGCGAGGACACTTCGCCCATCAGCCAGTTCGCGGCGGCCTTCGCCTGGGGCGCGCCCGTCTTCGCCACGACGGCTTCGAAGTACGCGGCCATCGCCTTGCTCGACGTGAGCACGTTCGCGTCGTAGGGCGTCACGCCGTACTGCTCGACGAAGCGCGTCTGCATCGTCGCGGGCAATTCGGGCATCGCGCTCTTCACGCGCTCGATCCACGCCGCGTCGATCACGAGCGGCATCAGATCGGGGTCGGGGAAATAGCGGTAATCGTGCGCGTCTTCCTTGCTGCGCATCGAGCGCGTCTCGCGCTTGTCCGGGTCGTAGAGGCGCGTTTCCTGCACCACCGTGCCGCCGTCTTCGATCAGCTCGATCTGGCGGCGCACTTCGTACTGGATCGCTTCTTCGAGGAAGCGGAACGAGTTCAGGTTCTTGATCTCGGCGCGCGTGCCGAATTCCTTCTGGCCGACCGGGCGCACGGAGACGTTCGCGTCGCAGCGGAACGAGCCTTCCTGCATGTTGCCGTCGCAAATGCCGAGCCACACGACGAGCGTGTGCAGCGACTTCGCATACGCCACCGCCTCGGCGGCGCTGCGCATTTCAGGTTCCGTAACGATTTCGAGCAGCGGCGTGCCGGCGCGGTTCAGGTCGATGCCCGTCATGCCCGCGAAGTCTTCGTGCAGCGACTTGCCCGCGTCCTCTTCGAGGTGCGCGCGCGTGAGATTGATGGTCTTCTCGTACGCTTCCTTGCCGGCCTTTTCGTTGGCGGGCACCTGGATCGTGATCTTCCCGCCCTGCACGACCGGAATCTCGTACTGGCTGATCTGATAGCCCTTCGGCAGGTCCGGGTAGAAGTAATTCTTGCGCGCGAAGATGCTGCGCGGCGCGACCGCCGCGTCGATCGCGAGGCCGAAGCGGATCGCGCGCTCGACGGCGCCGCGGTTCATCACCGGCAGCACGCCCGGCAGCGCGAGATCGACGGGGCAGGCCTGCGTGTTCGGGGCCGCGCCGAATTGCGTCGACGCGCCCGAGAAGATCTTCGACGCCGTCGACAATTGCGCGTGCGTCTCGAGACCGATTACGACTTCCCACTGTGTAGCCATGTTCACACCCCTGCCGGCGCCTTGCGATGCCATTCGGTCGCGCGCTGGAAAGCGTCGGCGACCTGCAGCATGCGGGCCTCGTTGAAATAGTTGCCGACGATCTGCAGACCGACGGGACGCTGCGCGTTGGCCCCCGCGCCGAAGCCGCACGGCACGCTCATGCCGGGCAGGCCCGCGAGGCTCGTGGAAAGCGTGTAGATGTCCGCGAGATACATCTGCAGCGGATCGTCGCCCTTCGCGCCGATGTCCCATGCCACGCTGGGCGCGACGGGTCCCATGATCACGTCGCACTGCTTGAACGCTTCCTGGAAGTCCTGCGCGATGATGCGGCGGATCTTCTGCGCCTGCAGGTAGTACGCGTCGTAGTAGCCGTGCGACAGCACGTAGGTGCCCACGAGAATGCGGCGCTTCACTTCAGGGCCGAAGCCCTCTGCGCGCGACTTCTTGTACATGTCGGAGAGGTCGGTGTATTCGGCCGCGCGATGGCCGTAGCGCACGCCGTCGAAGCGCGAGAGGTTCGACGAGGCTTCCGCCGGCGCGATCACGTAATAGACGGGAATCGAGAGCTCGGTCTTCGGCAGCGTGACTTCCACGAGCGTCGCGCCAAGCGCTTCGTACACCTTGAGAGCGGCGTCGATGGCGGCGCGCACGTCGTCGGCAAGACCCGCGCCGAAGTATTCCTTCGGCAGGCCGATGCGCAGGCCCGCGAGCGGCTTGTCGGCCGTTGCGTTCGCACTCCACGTCTGACCCAGGTGGCGCGTGTAGTCTTCGTCGTCGCGCGTGAGGCTCGTGGAATCGCGCTCGTCGAAGCCCGCCATCGCATTGAGCAGCAGCGCGCAATCGGCGGCGCTCTGCGCGAATGGGCCGCCCTGGTCGAGCGACGAGGCGAACGCGATCATGCCGTAGCGCGAGACGCGGCCGTAAGTGGGCTTGATGCCCGTCACGCCCGAGAACGACGCGGGCTGACGGATCGAGCCGCCCGTGTCGGTGCCGGTGGCGGCGGGCGCGAGGCGCGCGGCCACGGCCGCGGCCGAGCCGCCCGACGAGCCGCCCGGCACGGCCTTTTTGTCCCACGGGTTCTTCACGGCGCCGAAATGCGAGTTCTCGTTGGACGAACCCATCGCGAATTCGTCCATGTTGGTCTTGCCGAGGCAGACCATGCCCGCGCGCTCGAGCCGCGCCACCACGGTCGCGTCGAACGGGCTCACATAGTTTGCAAGCATCTTCGAGCCGGCGGTCGAGCGCCAGCCGCGCGTGACGAACACGTCCTTGTGCGCGAGCGGAATGCCGGCGAGCGGGCCCGCGTGGCCCGAGTGCAGCAGCGCGTCGGCAGCCTTGGCCTGGGCGAGCGTCAATTCGGGATTGACGTCGACGAAGGCGTTCAAATCCTGATGTGCGTCAATTCGACCCAGAAAATGCTGGGCCAGTTCGACGGCGGAGCATGCCTTCGCGGCCAGCGCGGCGCGCAGTTCGGTCAAGCTTTTGTCATGCATTGCGTGATTCCTGGAAGAACGTAACGGCGCGCCCACAACGTTCGCACCGCCGGGAGCGCCTCGCGCGCGAGTGCCGCCGCGCCGCGCCGGATTCGGGTTTCCGCATTCCGGAAGTTAAAGTCATATGACTCGAACTTCATCGAAAATAACGGGAAATGAGCGCGTGTTTACTCAATTACGCGCGGCACGAGGTAAAGTCCGTCCTGTACCGCGGGCGCGGGACGCTGGAAAGCGTCGCGGTCCACGGTTTCGGTTACCGCGTCCTCGCGCAGCCGCAGCGCGACGTCTTCGATCTGCTCGATCGGATGCGCGAGCGGCGCGACGCCCGTCGTGTCCACGGCCTGCATCTGCTCGACGAGCCCGAAGAAGTTATTCAGGCGCTCGAGCGTATTGCCGGCCTCGGCTTCGGCCAGTTCGAGGCGCGCGAGATGCGCGATGCGCTTCACATCGGTCAGGGTCAGGGCCATGCGGGTCACCGGAAAAATTGAGGCTGAGGCAGTGCGGAAAAATCGGTGCTGCAACAGCGGTTTATCGCACCCGATCCGGGGGTAGAAGAAAGCTTCGGCGAAGTCAAAAACTGCCTTCCGGATCCTGCAAAACAGGCAAAATTATAAGGTATCATTACGCGTTCGACTCAAACCCGGATCGCCTTGCGCCCGCCTTTCATCGCGGAATCGCAGCAACGTGCGCCCAGTTGGCACGCAACGGGTGCCGCTCCGGTAACCATTCCCGCAGTTTCAGGCTCCTCGCGGCGGCGCTTTCCGCCCGTCCTGAGGCTGTTATTTTTTCCGCTGCCGCCCGTGTGACCCGCTCGTCCGTTGGTCGGCCACAAGCGAGACAGGATTTTTGAATGTTCGGTTTTCTGCGTAGCTATTTCTCCAACGATCTCGCGATCGACCTCGGCACCGCCAACACGCTGATCTACATGCGCGGCAAGGGCATCGTCCTCGACGAACCCTCGGTCGTGTCCATCCGCCAGGAAGGCGGCCCGAACGGCAAGAAAACGATTCAGGCGGTCGGCAAGGAAGCCAAGCAGATGCTCGGCAAGGTGCCGGGCAATATCGAAGCCATCCGCCCGATGAAGGACGGCGTGATCGCCGACTTCACCGTCACGGAACAGATGATCAAGCAGTTCATCAAGACTGCACACGAATCGCGCATGTTCTCGCCGTCGCCGCGCATCATCATCTGCGTGCCGTGCGGCTCCACCCAGGTCGAGCGCCGCGCGATCAAGGAAGCCGCGCACGGCGCCGGCGCCTCGCAGGTCTATCTGATCGAAGAACCCATGGCCGCGGCCATCGGCGCGGGCCTGCCGGTTTCGGAAGCCACGGGCTCGATGGTCGTCGACATCGGCGGCGGCACGACCGAAGTGGGCGTGATCTCGCTCGGCGGCATCGTGTACAAGGGCTCGGTGCGCGTGGGCGGCGACAAGTTCGACGAAGCCATCGTCAACTACATCCGCCGCAACTACGGCATGCTGATCGGCGAGCAAACCGCCGAAGCCATCAAGAAGGAAATCGGCTCGGCGTTCCCCGGCTCCGAAGTCAAGGAAATGGAAGTGAAGGGCCGCAACCTCTCGGAAGGCATTCCGCGCAGCTTCACCATTTCGAGCAACGAAATTCTCGAAGCGCTCACCGACCCGCTGAACCAGATCGTCTCGTCGGTGAAGATCGCGCTCGAGCAAACGCCGCCGGAACTGGGCGCCGACATTGCCGAGCGCGGCATGATGCTCACGGGCGGCGGCGCGCTGCTGCGCGACCTCGACCGTCTGCTCGCCGAAGAAACCGGCCTGCCGGTGCTCGTGGCCGAAGACCCGCTCACCTGCGTCGTGCGCGGCTCGGGCATGGCGCTCGAGCGCATGGACAAGCTCGGCAGCATCTTCTCGTACGAGTAAGCGCAGCGGCGCCCGGCGCCACGTGCAGCGCCCGCCTTTGCCGGAGCAGTGCACTGCCCGGGCACAGGCGGCGCAATTGAAGCACACTTGGCTGCGGCGGCCCGCACGCCGCTGCACCGTCCGCAGCGCGGCGCCCGTCCCGGCGCCGCTGTTGCATTTCACGTTTCATCGTTAGTCTCACCGAACCGCGCCCGGCGCCGACCATGGAATACAGTCCGCCGCCTCTTTTCAAGCAAGGCCCTTCGGCACTCGCACGGCTCATTTTCTTCGTCGTTCTGTCGATCGCGCTGCTCATCTCCGACGCCCGCTTCAAGACCCTCGAAGTCGTGCGCGGCGTGCTCGGCGCGGGTCTTTATCCGCTCCAGCGCGCCGCTCTCGTGCCGCGCGACCTCTTCATGGGCGCAGCCGACCTCGCCGTGACGAGCGCGTCGTTGCGCCAGGACAACGCGAAGCTGCACGCGCGCAACCTCCAGCTCTCGCAGCAAGCCAACGAAGCCGCATCGCTCGCCGCCGAAAACACGCATCTGCGCGCGCTGCTGCAGCTCTCGCAGCGCATCGGCGCGCAGACCACGCCCGCCGAGATCCAGTACGACACGCGCGACCCGTTCACGCAGAAGGTCGTGATCGGCGGCGGCTCGCAGCAGGGCGTGCAAAACGGCGCGCCCGTGGTGAGCGAAGACGGCGTGATCGGCCAGGTCACGCGCGTGTTCCCGATGCAATCCGAAGTCACGCTCGTGACCGACAAGGACCAGGCCGTACCGGTCGAGATCGTGCGCACCGGGCTGCGCAGTGTGATCTACGGCACGGCCAGGGGCGACCTGCTCGATCTGCGCTTCGTGCCGATCAGCGCCGACGTGCAAGTCGGCGACGAACTCGTGACGAGCGGCCTCGACGGCATCTATCCGCAAGGACTGCCGGTCGCGAAGGTGCTGCGCATCGACAAGCAGGCCGACACGGCGTTTGCGCGCGTGGTCTGCATGCCGCTCGCGGCGGTGCGCGGCGCGCGCGAAGTGCTGGTGCTGCATTTCGTGGCCCAGGTGCCGCCGAATCCGGTCGAGGCCGCGGATGCCGCTTCCGCTGCGGCCGCAACCGACGCCAAGGACGCGAAGAAGAAAAAGGCCGCCAAGCCCGTGGATAAAAAAGCCGACGACCAATCGAAGGCAACCACGGCCAATCCGGCCGCGAACGCGGCGACCAAAGCACCGGCGAATGCACCGTCAAGCGCGCAACCGGCCCATGCGAACGCCGCAGCGAAGAAAGCGCCGCCCGCCGCGCCCGCGAAGCCGCAGGGGGGCCATTGATGCCGCGTCCGCAATACATCCTGCAGCCGGTCAACCCGTATTTCATCGCGTTCAGCCTCGCCGCCGCGTTCCTGCTGAACCTGCTGCCTTGGGGCAAGCTGCCCGGCATTCCCGACTTCGTCGCGCTCGTGCTGCTGTTCTGGAACATCCATCAGCCGCGCAAGGTGGGCATGGGCATCGCGTTCTGCCTCGGCATCCTGATGGACGTGCACAACGCGAATCTGCTCGGCGAGCATGCGCTCGCCTACACGCTGCTTTCGTACGGCGCGATCACGATCCACCGCCGCGTGCTGTGGATGTCGCTCGGCGTGCAGATGTTCGCGGTCATGCCGATGCTCGTCGGCGCGCAGGTCGTCCCGTTCGTGGTCCGGCTCCTGATGGGCGCGCCGTTCCCCGGCTGGGGCTATCTCGTCAGCGGCTTCGTGGAGGCCGTGCTCTGGCCGGTCACGAGCATCGTGCTGCTGCTGCCGCAGCGCCGCCCCGTCGACCCCGACGACACCCGGCCCATTTGAGTGGCCGCGCGCCGCTCACCGTTGAAAGACGCAACCGATGACCCACCCTTTCTACCGGCCCGCCGCAGCGCCTGAGCGAGGCGCGGGCCGCGGTGCACTCCCCGCATGACCGAATTCAAGGACACCCAGCAGCAGCTCACGAAGTTCCGCCTGCGCGTCGCGGCGGCGGGACTGTTCGTGTTCGTCTGCTTCGGGCTGATCGCGTTCCGCTTCCTCTATCTGCAGGTCTGGAACCACAGCAAATACTCGCTGCAGGCCGACGAGAACCGCATCTCGGTCGCGCCCATCGTGCCGAATCGCGGCATCATCACCGACCGCAACGGCGTGGTGCTCGCGAAGAACTACTCGGCGTACACGCTCGAAATCACGCCCTCGAAGCTCACCGACACGCTCGACAACACGATCGACCAGCTCTCGACCGTGATCCCGATCGATCAGCGCGACCGCCGCCGCTTCAAGAAGCTGCTCGAAGACTCGAAGAACTTCGAGAGCCTGCCGATCCGCACGCGCCTCACCGACGACGAAGTCGCGCGCTTCACCGCCCAGCGCTTCCGCTTCCCCGGCGTGGAGGTGCGCGCGCGTCTGTTCCGCCAGTACCCGCTCGGCACCACGGCCGCGCACGTGATCGGCTATATCGGCCGCATCTCGCAGCGCGACCAGGAACGCATCGACGACGAGAGCGACAAGAACGACAGCGATCCCGAGCACTACGATCCGCGTCTCGATGCGAACAACTACAAGGGCACCGACTACATCGGCAAGATCGGCGTCGAGCAGAGCTACGAAACCGAGCTGCACGGCCTGACCGGCTTCGAGGAAGTCGAAGTGACGGCGGGCGGGCGCCCCGTGCGCACGCTCAAGCGCACCCAGGCCACGCCCGGCAACAATCTCGTGCTGTCGCTCGACATCGGCCTGCAGCAGGTGGCCGAGCAGGCCTTCGCGGGCAAGCGCGGCGCGCTCGTGGCGATCGAGCCTTCGACGGGCGACATTCTCGCGTTCGTCTCGGCGCCGAGCTTCGACCCGAACGCCTTCGTGGACGGCATCGACCAGCAGACCTGGGACGCGCTGAACAATTCGCCCGATCACCCGCTGCTGAACCGGCCGCTGCACGGCACCTATCCGCCCGGCTCGACCTACAAGCCGTTCATGGCGCTCGCCGCGCTCACGCTGCACAAGCGCACGCCGGGCTGGGGCTTCTCGGACCCCGGCTACTACATGTTCGGCGGCCACCGCTTCAACAACGACGTGCGCTCGGGCCAGGGCTGGGTCGACATGAACCGCGCGATCATGGTGTCGAACGACACCTACTTCTTCATGCTCGCGCACGACCTGGGCGTGGACAACATCGCGAACTTCATGAAGCCGCTCGGCTTCGGCCAGCTCACGGGCATCGACATCTCGGGCGAGGCGCGCGGCATCCTGCCTTCGACCGAATGGAAGCGCAAGGCCTATCGCAAGCCCGAGCAGCAGAAGTGGTACGAGGGCGAGACGATCAGCCTCGGCATCGGCCAGGGCTACAACTCGTTCACGATCCTGCAGCTCGCGCACGCCACGGCCACGCTCGCCGACAACGGCATCCTCATGAAGCCCCACCTCGTGAAGGAGATCGAAAATCCGATCACGAAGGCGCAGCATCTGACCGTGCCGAGCGAAAGCGGGCGCCTGAACGTGAAGCAGTCCGATATCGACGTCGTGAAGCGCGGCATGGAAGGCGTTACGATGAATCCGTCGGGCACGGCGTACAAGATCTTCGCGAACGCGCCCTACACCTCGGCGGGCAAGACCGGCACGGCGCAGGTGTTCTCGCTGCAGGGCGGCAAGTACCATGCGCACGCGCTGGCCGAGAATCTGCGCGACCATGCACTCTTCATTGCATTCGCCCCGGCGGACAAGCCGCAGATCGCCGTCGCGCTGATCGTCGAGAACGGCGGCTGGGGCGCGCAGGCTGCAGGCCCGATCGCGCGCCGCGTGCTCGACTACTGGCTCGTCGATCGCCTCAAGCCCGGCGTCGAGCAGGCGGCCGTGGCCGAGGCGGCCTCGGCGACGCAGGACGCGTCCGCACCCACGATCGGCGGCGCGCCGCAGGCCGCCTCGGAAAGCGCCGGGACGCTGCCGGTCAAGGTGGCGGCCGGCTTCACACCGCTGCCCGTACCGGGTGCGGCTTCGGCCGCCGAGGCTGCTTCGGCTGCCGCGGCGGCATCCGGGGCTTCGGCGCCTCCCGCGGCGTCGGGCGTGCCCGCCACGACAGCGCCAGCCGCCGCGGCCAGGCCCGCCAGCGCAGGCGCCGGCAAGAAAGCGCGCCATGCGCCCGCCCAGCCGGTCGCACCCGAAGCCGCCCATGGCACCGATGCCGTGAACGCCGGCACCTCGGGCGCCACTTCGACCTCCCCCGACGGCGACGCCCCGGCCCAGCGCCCCGCCGCCGCCGCGCTTGCGCGCCATTTCGGCCCCGGTCCGCATCGCCCGCGCCGCCCCGCGAGCGCGCCCGACGCGGCCACGCTCGCGCCGCCGCCCAAGCCCGCCACGGGCGGCATCGACGAGTAAGGAGTTCCCATGCCTTTCTTCCAGTTCGACAAGATCGACAAGCGCGCCGTGCTCGACGCGCTGCGCAAGATGTTTCTGGGCTTCGACCGCCCGCTCGCGCTCACGGTGTTCCTGCTGCTGTGCGTGGGCATCGTCACGCTCTACAGCGCGACCCTCGACATGCCGGGCCGCGTCGAAGACCAGTTGCGCAACATCATGTTCACCTTCGTGCTGATGTGGGCGCTCGCCAATGTGCCGCCCACCACGCTCATGCGCTTCGCGGTGCCCATCTACACGTTCGGCATCGCGCTATTGATCGCGGTCGCGCTGTTCGGGCTCACGCGCAAGGGCGCGAAACGCTGGATCAACGTGGGCGTCGTGATTCAGCCCTCCGAAATTCTCAAGATCGCCACGCCGCTCATGCTCGCGTGGTACTACCAGCGCCGCGAAGGCGTGATGCGCTGGTACGACTTTCTGGTCGGCTTCGTGATCCTGCTCCTGCCCGTGGCGCTGATCGCCAAGCAGCCCGACCTCGGCACCGCCGTGCTCGTGTTTGCCGCCGGGTTTTTCGTGATCTATTTCGCGGGGCTCTCGTTCAAGCTGATCGTGCCGGTGCTCATTGCGGGCGTGATCGCGGTGGCGTCGATCGCCGCGTTCCAGGACAGGATCTGCCAGCCGCAGGTGAGCTGGCCGCTCATGCACGACTACCAGAAGCACCGCATCTGCACGCTGCTCGACCCCACTTCCGACCCGCTCGGCAAGGGCTTCCACACGATTCAGGCCGTGATCGCGATCGGCTCGGGCGGCCCGCTCGGCAAGGGCTGGCTCAAGGGCACGCAGTCGCATCTGGAATTCATCCCCGAAAAGCACACCGACTTCATCTTCGCGGTGTTCTCGGAGGAGTTCGGCATGGCGGGCGGGCTCGTGCTGCTCACGCTCTACATGTGCCTGATCGCGCGCGGACTCTATATCGCCGCCAACGGCGCGACGCTGTTCGGGCGATTGCTGGCCGGCTCGCTCACGATGGCGTTCTTCACCTACGCGTTCGTGAACATCGGCATGGTGAGCGGCATCCTGCCCGTGGTGGGCGTGCCGCTGCCGTTCATGAGCTATGGCGGCACCGCACTCACGACGCTCGGCGTCGCCATCGGGCTGATCATGAGCGTCGGGCGGCAGAAGCGGCTCATGCAGAGCTAGGCGATAAAGCGTTGCCGGCTGCGCGCCGGCTCGCTTGCGAAACGCGCCGTCTTGCACGGCGCGTTTTG
>NZ_CAJMZF010000033.1:0-90458 GCF_905220245.1 Paraburkholderia sp. J63
CATATGGCTTCGTGAGGCGAACGCTTAAGGCGCAGTCCTCCAGCAATTAATAAGGATTGCTTCGCATTGATGCGCTCATTCCGGATTGCGCGTCGGCGCGTCGCTGATACGGCCATCTCCCCACAGCCAGCCCGCTCCTTGCAGGCCAGTCCGTGTCCCACACCTCCCAACGAGCCCCGATCTGACGGATTTAACAATCCCTGACAGAAGTTTTGCGAGCTTGCAGCGACAATAGGTCGTCGCGGCGTATTGAGGTACGGACCGCATCGAAATTGGCGCGCAGCACGCGCGCCACAGCCAGAGAAATTCGGCTACGGGGGCCGGCGCAGTCGGGACACGGCGGCGCGCCGGCAGTGAGGAAATCAGAGCGGACTCGAGTTCGCCAGATAACGCTGGTAAACAGCGCCTGGAAGTACCAGCAGTGGCGATGGCAGCGGGAAGCGCCATGATGTGATCGGCTGCAGTCTGCGGGTGGGTGTCGGGCGGTGATGCCCGCCTGCGCGTGACGCGCCGGTACGGCGGCGCCTGCGCCGGCGGTCCGGGTCCGGGGGGAAAGGACGCGCCGGAGACCACGCGGTGCGCAGCCCGCGGCTGTCGCCACTCGTTTTTCATATACGAGGCCACGCATTGCGCGTGCGCCGTTCGCGCCGCGCGCAAGGCCGCGCCGCCGGGCGCGCGCAGTGCCGGGCCAGCGGGCCTGGAGCTAGTCTGCTACTCAACGAGGGATTTCATGTTTTTTCGTTCCGGCAGCATGCGGTTTCCGCCTGGCTCACGGGTGAACGGTTCGGGCCGCAGCCGCGATCTCGATCGCATCGAACTCGATCTCGCCCGCGACCGGCACGCGCGCGCGGCCATGGAAGCCTATGCGGATTCGTGCGAGGCCGAACTGCCATGGCTGACCGAGGCTTTGCGCCGTTCGCGCTTTGGCAGCTCGGATAAATTGACGCAGTGCTCGCCCACCGTCCTGCGCATCTTCGTGCTCGCTCAGGCACGCGCCGCGGCGCGGCCCGATTACGCGCATGCCGCGTGGGAGCATGTGCGCGTGCAACTGGCCGCTTTGCTTGCCGGTGCGCCGGTAGCGGGGCCGGCCTCGCAAGAGGGGCATGGGATTCATCAGGAAGCTCGTCAGGAAGCCAAACCGGCGGCAGCAGCTCGCGATGCGCTACACGCGGACGGCCCCATGGAGGATTTGCATTCGGCGGGTATGCAGGCCCGCCGCCGCGGCTGATGCGCGAGAGAGGCGGCCGAGGTCGCGCCGCGTTCGGTCGGGGGCGTTTTCGACTACCATGTGCGAAAACTGGTTCCCGATCTCTTCAGGCACAGGGCCGCGCGGCTCCCATTCATTTCAAGACGCGGCGAGAGTGGCGCTCTCGTTACGCAACAGGATTCACGCGACAAGGGATTGGGGAGGGACGCCCGGCGTCGCAGGGCCGGCCCATCCCGGGAAGATCAATAACGACACTGGGTGCAGGACATTATGAGAATTGCAGTACTCGATGACGATCCGGCGCAGACCGATTTCGTCTGCCAGACGCTGATGGCGGCTGGCCACGTCTGCCACGCGTTCGCCAAGGGAGGCGAGCTCGTCAAGCAGCTCCGGCGGCAGACGTTCGACTTGCTCGTGCTCGACTGGAACGTCCCCGACATGGCCGGCGACGAGGTTCTGCACTGGGTCCGCCAAAGCCTCTCCACGCGCTTGCCCGTGCTGTTCATGACGAGCCGCAGCCGCGAGGTCGACATCGCGCTGATGCTCAACAGCGGCGCCGACGACTACGTGGTCAAGCCGGTCTCCGCGCCGGTCCTGCTCGCGCGCGTGGGCTCGCTGCTACGCCGCGCCTATCAGCTCCAACCGCCCACGCAGAAGGAAGTCTTCGGCGAATACGAATTCGATCTGAAGGCGCGTCAGGCCTCGGTCGGCGGCAAGCCGGTGGCGCTCACGCAAAAGGAATTCGAGCTCGCGCTGCTGCTGTTCCAGCATCTGAGCCGGCCGCTCTCGCGCGCGCACATCCTCGATGTGATCTGGAAGCAGTCCGACGACATCCCGTCGCGCACCATGGACACGCACGTCTCCATGCTGCGCTCGAAGCTCGGCCTGCGGCCGGAAAACGGCTATCGCCTCACGCCGATCTACGGCTACGGCTACCGCCTCGAACGCATCGAGGGGGACGCGGCGTGAGGGGTGCCTATCCGGCGTGCCCGGCCGCGCCCGGGCGCGCGACGCTGGCCGTGGCGCTCGCCTTGGGGCTGCTGCCTGCCGTGGGCCGGGCCGAGGCCCGCAAGCCGCATCCGCCGGTGCCGGCCCAGCCGGCCGAAATGACGGTGTACGTCACGCGTGCGGGCGACTCGCTCTACGACATCGCGACGCGCTATCTGCGCAATCCCGCCGACTGGAGCAAGCTCGCGCGCCTGAACCACGTGAGCGCGCCGCGCCGCCTGCAGCCGGGCACCTCGTTGCGCGTGCCGGTCGCGCTGCTGCGCCAGGATGGCCTGAGCGCACGCGTGATCGCCACCTCGGGGCCGGCGAGCCATGCGTTCGGCGGCGGTCCGCTGCTGCCGCTCGTCGTCGGCGGCACGCTCGTCGAAGGCGACCGCGTGCAGACCGGCCAGAACGGCTTCGCCACGCTCGAGCTCGCCGATGGCTCGCATCTCGTCATCCCGCCGGGCGCGTCGCTCGATCTCGCCACGCTGCGTCAGACCGCGCTCACCGGCGCGACCGACCGCGTGATCGATCTGCGCCACGGCCAGGTGAACACCGAAGTCACGCACGCCACCCGCAAGGACGACCGCTTCCAGATCCGCTCGCCTTCGGTGGTGGCGGGCGTGCGCGGCACGAGCTTTCGCGTGAACTACGACGGCGACAAGGGCTCGACGGCCGTCGAAGTGCTCGAAGGCGCGGTGGGCGTGGACGCGGCGCCGCACGGCACGGCCGCGTCGGTGGCGCCCGCGCCGGGCCTGCCGCTCGCGGCCTCCACGCAGCTCGTCGCGGCGCGCCACGGCAGCCTCACGCTCGCGGGCGGCGCCGTGGGCGGCCCGGTCGCGCTGCTCGACGCCCCCGACCTGCGCCATCCCGCGAAGGTCCAGGACGACGACGAAGTCGCGTTCGACCTCGCGCCCGTGGCCGGCGCGCATCGCTACCACGTGCAGATCGGCCGCGACGCGGGGCTGTTGGACCTGATCCGCGACACGCGTTCGGACGGCCCGCACGTCGCCCTCGGCGCGCTCGACGACGGCACTTATTTCGCGCGCTTTTCGGCCATCGACGAGAACGGCCTCGAAGGCATGCCGTCGACCTATGCGTTCCAGCGCCGGCGCGTCGCGCTGGGCGCCTCGGCCGGACGCGTCGACGGCACGCGCGACTACGCGTTCCGCTGGTTCGTCGACGAGCGCAGCGCCGGCAAGACGCGCTTTCGCTTCGTGCTCGCCGCGTCGTCCGACCTGCGCGCGCCGCTCGTGGACCGCACCGACATCACGGGCGGCGAGGCCGTCGTCAGCGATCTGCCCAAGGGCGTCTACTACTGGACGGTGATTGCCGAGCAGTTCGAAGGGGGCCGCTACTTCCAGAAGGCCAGCCCGGTCCAGTCGTTCCGGCTCGACTGGTGAGGCTGGGGCGCATGAGCGTGAGCGCGCACCCCCGCTCCCGCCTTGGCCGTCCGGTCGGGCGGCGCTTTCTGATCGAGTGGGGCGGCGTTGCGTGCGCGGGCATCGCCGTCGTCCTGCTGAGCGTGGTATGGCAGTGGACGCTCAGCGCCGATCATCTGGTCTACGACCGCTTTCTCGCCGCGCGCGAGCGGCCAGTCTCGCCCGACATCGTGATCGTCGAAATCGACAATGCGAGCGTGGCCGCGCTCGGGCGCTGGCCCTGGCCGCGCAGCCTGCACGCGCAGCTCGTCGATCGCCTCGCGAAGGCGGGCGCGGCCGCCGTGGTCTACGACGTGCTCTTCACCGAACCCTCGCCCGACGACGCGCGCTTCGGCGCGGCCTTGCGCGAGTGCCCCTCGTATCTGCCGGTGCTGCTGTCGCCCGCCGACGAGGCCGACCACGGCCGACGCGAAGTCGAAAAGCCGGTCGCGCCGCTGGCGCAGGCCGCCGCGGGTCTCGGCCACATCAATCTCGAAGTCGATAGCGACGGCATCGTGCGCAGCGTCGCGATGTTCGAAGGCGACGCGCAGCAGCGCTGGCCCCAACTGATGGTGCCGCTCTGGCGCGCGGTGCGCAGCGGCCAGATCGCGCTTGCCGGTCCCGCCGTCGCGAGCAGTGCCGCGGCTGCGGCCGCCGACGCGAAGCTCATGCACGCGGGCGGCCCCGATAGCGAGTCGCGTTTCCTGCTGCCGTTCGGCGCCCATGAGCAAACCTCGCAGACCTGGCGGACGGTGTCGTTCGCGCAAGTGCTCGAAGGGCGCGTGCCGCCCGATCTGCTGCGCGGGCGCGTGGCGCTCGTGGGCGTGACGGCCTCGGGATTGTTCGACCGCTTCGCCACGCCGCTCTCGGGCACGCTCGGGCCGATGCCCGGCGTCTATATCCACGCGCTCGTGCTCGATACGCTGCTGTCGGGCACGGCCATCGAGCCGGCCTCGCAACTGACTGTGGTGCTCGCCTCGCTGGTGCCGCTCGCGTTGCTGCTGGCCGGCTTTCTCGTGCTCTCGCCGCTGCGCACGCTGCTCCTGCTGCCGCTGCTCGCGCTGCTCTCGCTGGCCGGCAGCGCCGCGCTGCTCTATTACGCGCGGATCTGGCTCGCGCCGGTGCCGGCGATCGTCGCGCTCGGGATCGTCTATCCGCTCTGGAGCTGGCGGCGCCTCGAAATGACGATGGCGTACTTGCGCAAGGAGCTGCGCCAGCTCGCCGACGAGCCCTACCTCTTGCCCGAGGCGCCCACGCCGCCGCGCGAGTTCGGCGGCGACGTGCTGGCCCAGCAGATGGCGCTGATGGCGCAGGCCGCGCAGCGCCTCCAGGACATGCGGCGCTTCGTGTGGGACAGCCTCGACTCCGTGCCGGAGCCGCTCGTGGTGGCCGACCTGCGCGGCGTGGTGCTGATCGCCAACCATGCGGCGCGCACCTATTTTGCACACCTGAACGAAAGCGCCGCCGAGGGCCGCGCGATGCAGGAAGTATTCGGCGATCTCGCGCTCGTGAAGCCGATCGACCCGAACCCCGACACGCTGGCGTTCGCCCACGCGCATTGGCCCGCGCCGCTCGATCCCGCGCGCGGCGAGTTCGCGCAGCTCATGGAGCGCGGCGTGGAAGTGCGCGCGCGCGACGGCAGCGACTACCTGCTGCGCTACGCGAGCTGCACCAACGCGCAGGGGCAGGCGGTGGGCTGGATCGCGGGTCTCGTCGACGTGACCGCGCTGCACGACGCCGAGCGCCAGCGCGAGCACGCGCTGCGCCTGCTCTCGCACGACATGCGCTCGCCGCAGGCGTCGATCGTGGCGCTCGTCGAGACCGAGCGCGAGCGCGGCACGCTCGCGGCCGCCCCGGTGCGCGAGGTGATGGACCGCATCGAGCGCTACGCGCGCCGCTCGCTCACGCTCGCCGACGACTTCGTGCAGCTCGCGCGCGCGGAATCGCAGGTGTACGCGCTGGAGCCGACGAGTCTCACCGAGCTTGCGATCGACGCCAGCGACGAAGTCTGGCCGCAGGCGAGCGCCAAGCACATCCAGATCGAGACCGCCTTCGAGGGCGAGCAGATGGGCTGGATCAACGCCGACCGCTCGCTGATGACGCGCGCGCTCGTCAATATTCTGAACAACGCAGTGAAATACAGCCCACCGGAAACCAGAATTGTCTGTAGTATCGCAGTCGCGGATGGCCGGACGCCGCGCGTGATCTGCGCGATTCGCGACGAAGGCTACGGTATTCCGCTCGAAGATCAGGCGAAGCTGTTCCAGCCGTTCCGCCGCTTTCATGCGGGCCAGCGGCCCGAAGTGAGCGGCGCGGGGCTCGGCATGGCGTTCGTGAAGACGGTCGTGACGCGTCACGGCGGCGAAGTCCACGTGGAGAGCGCGCCGGACCAGGGCACGACGGTGACGATGTCGCTGCCGGCGCTCGACGCCGGGGCCTGAGCGCGCCGTTAGCGCCGGACGCGCGCGCCGCCGCTTCGCGCGTATCGGCCATCGGCCGCCGCCTGATCCCGTCCAATGGCGCCCAAGGCGGCCTGGCAACGATTCCGATGGAGTTTTCGTGAAAGCCCTGATGACGATCTGCACCTTGTCGACGCTCGGCGTGCTCGCCGGCTGCGCGGGCGCGACCGCCGACGTGCGCGCAAACGGCGACCTGAGCGCGACGGACGCAGCACCCCAGACTTACCGGCTCGCGCGCACGCCCGCGCAGGCCGACGCCGGCGAGCCGCTGCCTTACGAGCGGCTGCTGCGCGCGGGCCTCGCGCAGCGCGGCTTTGAGGAAAGCGAGTCCTCCGCGGTGCGCTACCTCGTTTCCGCGGCATGGGCTTCGCGCCTGGCCGACGTCACGGTCGCGACCGGCCAGTGCACCGGCGGCTGCGTGCCCACCGAAGGGCCGTCGCTGCCGTGGTTCGGCAAGCGCTATGTGCATACGCTCACGTTGCGCTTTTTTGCGCTGCCGGACGGCCACGAGGCCTACAAGGTCAGCGTGGAGAAACGCGACCGCAACGCCGACGCGCAGCAGGCCCTCCCGTACCTGGTCGCCGGCGCGCTCGCGCGGCTGCCGTATGCGGGGGCGCCGCAATGGCGCGTGAAGCTCAAAGAGGCGGCGCCGGGCGTCGATCAAACCGGCGGCCAGGCCGGTGCGCCCGCCATGCCCGCCGTGATCTCCGTGACGCCGCTCGCGCAATGACGCCGTCGCCCGCGCGCTCGGGCGCGGGTCCGCACGCGCAGGCATGCGCAATTTTCCCCAGGCCGTGCGCCGGCGTCGCGTACTAAACTGATTTCCTGGTCCTCGCGGCAACGGTTGCCCGCAGGCGATGAGTTCCGCATGGAACGGGAGACGGACATGTACGACCACGTGGGTTTGCGCGTGCAGGATCTCGCACGCAGCTTGCGGTTCTACGAGGCGGCGCTGGCGCCGCTCGGTTATGGCGTTTGCGTGCGCTACGGCGACGATGTCGGCATCGGCAAGCCTGGCACACCGAAGTTCTGGCTCCACACCGTGACGGCCAGCGGGACCGATAAACCGCGCGGCGTGCACGTGGCGTTCGCGGCGGCGAGCCGCGCCGAAGTCGACCGCTTCCATGCCGCCGGCGTCGAGGCGGGAGGCGTGGACAACGGGGCGCCGGGACTGCGGCTCGACTACAGCCCCGATTACTACGGCGCCTTTCTCATCGACCCGGACGGCAATAACATCGAGGCCGTGACTTTCGGCGCTTGAGCGGCAGCGATGCCGCGTCCGGTGCGGTCAAACCGCGCCGGTTCGTGCCGGTTCGTGCCTCAGCGAATTTGTTTAGGCATGCCAGGCTAAGGCGCAGCCGTGCCGGCGTTTTCGCCTCGCGGCGCGTCTTGCGCCGGCTCGTCCGGCCAACGGTTTTCGGAGACGCACTCGCCGAGCGCCCGGCGCTCGGCCCAATGCTCGATCTCGAGCATTGGCTTCGGATAGAACGCGTCGACATGGCCGAGGCAGAGGATCGCCACCGGCTTCGCGCCGGCCGGCATGCGCAGCAGCGCGCGCACTTCGTCCACGTCGAAGATCGACACCCAGCCCATGCCGAGCCCTTCGGCGCGCGCGGCGAGCCACATGTTCTGGATCGCGCAGGCCACCGAGGCAAGGTCCATTTCGGGCAGCGTGCGGCGGCCGAAGACGTGCGTCTCGCGGTGGTCCATCAGTGCGGCGACGAGCAGTTCGCCGCATTCGCGCATGCCTTCCACCTTGAGCTTCATGAACTCGTCGCGGCGCTTGCCGAGCGCGTCGGCCGTGGCGAGCCGTTCGCGCTCGACGGCCTCGTGCAACTGCTCGCGCAACGCCGCGTCGGTAATGCGCACGATGCGCCACGGCTGCATATAGCCCACGCTCGGCGCGTGATGGGCGGCGTCGAGCAGACGCGCGAGCACCGCCTGATCGATGGGGCCGGGCACGAAGTGGCGCATGTCGCGCCGTTCGTAGATCGCGCGGTAGACCGCCGCGCGTTCGGCTTCGTCAAAGGGCTGTGCCATGGAAGAGTGCGGCCGTGAAGGCCGGGTTGGAGGGCCAATAGGCGTGCATATAGGTCGCGACGATGGAGCCGTGCCGGTAGAGCGGCTCGCCGTCCGCGTCCGTTTGCGCATGGCGTGCGCGCAGCGCGGTCGCGAGCGGCGTGCTCACGCGCGAGTAGTGGAACGTGTGGCCGGTGAGCGTGCCGTGTGCGCCGTCGAGCCGCTGCATGCCGAGCGCCGCGAAGCGCTTTTGCATGACCGCTTCGCCGGGCACGAGGCCGAGCATCGGCGTGCGCGTGCCGTCGACGCCGGTAAGCGCGTCGAGCAGATAGAGCATGCCGCCGCATTCGGCTAGGAGCGGCTTCCCCGCCATTGTGTGCGCGCGCAACGAATTCGCGCTGCGCGCGTTGCGCGCGAGCGCCGCCGCGTGGAGCTCGGGATAGCCGCCGGGTAGATAGATTGCGTCCGTATGCGTGGGCGCGGGTTCGTCGGCGAGCGGCGAGAAAAAGCTCACGCGCGCGCCCAGCGTTTCGAGCAGCGCGAGATTCGCGGGATAGAGGAACGAGAACGCGGCATCGCGCGCGATGGCGATGTGCATGCCATCGAGCAGCCGTGGCACGGGCGCGACGTCATCGGCATCGTTCGCATGAAACGCGACGGCTGGCGGCAATTGCGCGAGTTCGGTCTGCGCGAGCGCGTCGGCGGCCCGTTCGATGCGTGCATCGAGATCGTCGATCTCGCTCGCCTGATGCAGGCCGAGATGCCGGTCGGGCAGCGCAAACGCCGCGTCGCTCGCGACGTGGCCGAGCCAGCGGATATCGGCGGGCAGCCCTTGCTGGAGCATCTGCGCATGACGCGGCGAGCCCACGCGGTTGGCGAGCACGCCATGAAACGGCACGTCGGTGCGATAGCGCGCGAGCCCGAACGCGATCGCGCCGAAGGTCTGCGCCATCGAATTCGCGCTGACGATGGCGGCCACCGGAATGCCGAATTTCGCGGCGAGATCGGCGCTGCTCGGCGTGCCGTCGAAGAGGCCCATCACGCCTTCGATCAGGATCAGGTCCGCTTGCGCCGCCGCCTGCGCGAGCAGGGCGCGGCAGCCCGCTTCGCCCACCATCCACAAGTCGAGCGACAGCACCGGCGCGCCGCTCGCGCGCTCGAGAATCATCGGGTCGAGAAAGTCGGGGCCGGTCTTGAACACGCGCACGCGCCGGCCCATGCGCCGGTGCAGGCGCGCGAGGCCCGCCGTGAGCGTGGTCTTGCCCTGGCCCGATGCGCTCGCGCTGATAAAGAGCGCGGGGCACGCGAGTGCTGCTGCCGTGGCGGCCATCGCGTCAGAACTCCACGCCCTTTTGCGCCTTCACGCCTTGCTCGCGGTACGGATGCTTGACGAGCCGCATTTCGGTGACGAGGTCGGCGGCTTCGATCAGCGCATCGGGCGCGTGACGGCCCGTGACCACGACGTGCTGCGTCGGGCCGCGCGCGGTGAGCACGCCGAGCACTTCGTCGAGCGGCAGGTACTCGTACTTGAGCACCGTGTTGAGCTCGTCGAGGATCACCATGCCGTACTCGCCGCTCTCGATCATGTGCTTCGCGGCGTCCCAGCCCTTGCGCGCCGTGGCGATATCGGCGTCGCGGTTCTGGGTGTTCCAGGTGTAGCCGTCGCCCATCGTGATGAAGTCGCAGTGCGCGACGCTGCCGAGAAAATCGCGCTCGGACGTATGCAGCGCGCCCTTGATGAACTGCACCACGCCGAGCTTCATGCCGTGGCCCAGCACGCGCACGGCCATGCCGAACGCCGCCGTGCTCTTGCCCTTGCCGTTGCCGGTGTTGACGATGAGGAGGCCCTTCTCGTGCGTCGCCGAGGCCTGCTTCTTTTCGTGGCCTTCGCGGCGGCGCTGGGTCATGCGTTGGTGCGATTCGGGATCAGTTTTCATCGTCGGGGGCAGTCCTGGGTTGCGGCTTTCGTTGCGGCTTTCGTCGCGATAGTTCTTGCGGTTCGAGCCGAGAAGGTGGTTTCGATCGCGGCTGCGTGGCAGCGCGCCTGCATCATGCGGGAGGCGGTGCGCCGGCTTGCGTCTGTGCTTGTTGCGCGGCTTCGGCGAAAGCGGCGAGCGCGACGGTCACGCCATCGAGCGCGAGCTTGCCGCGCACGAGCGGTCCGCCTCGCGCGGCGAGCCGCGCGCACGGCTCGCATACGCCCTCCACGCCGAAGCGCGCACGCGCCGCCACGCTGGGCGCGCTGGACACGGACTGCATGCCGATGGCGTTCACGCGTTCGCGCGCGAAGGCCTCCAACGGCAGCGCATGCGCGGCGCAGAACGCGAGCAGCGCGGGCTCGGCGGCTTTTGCGTCGAGCGTGGCCACGGTCTTCACGCGTGCGAGCGGCCACGCGCCGAGCGCCGCCTGCACGGCCGCCTCCACCTGCGCGAGCGTCACGCCGCTGCGGCAGCCGAGGCCCAGCGCGAGCGGCGCAGCATTGTGCGCCGACGCGGGGGCGGCGGGCAAGGCGTCGGTGCTGAGGGGGCGGTTCACGTGAGGGTGCGATTTCGAGGGCGTGGCATGCGGGAAGCGCGCGCATTGCGCGGCGGGTCGACTCTGGATGGACCTGCGCGTGCATGCGATTGCGCTCCGGATGCGCGCAACGATAGCACACGGATTCCGGCCTTCGCGCGCGGGCCGCGTTGCGTCAAGGGTAAAACCGGAGCGCGCAGCGGGCCTCGCAAAAGGCCGTTGTGAAGCCCGCTGCACGCCTCGCGCGGCGCACGCGTCGGTTGACGCGCGCGCGGCCCGCGCCTACACTCGCACGCACTCTGGTGCTCGCGTGCGCGTACGTTCTGCACGCAGTTAAACGGGAATCAGGGAGCCATCCCGCCAAGGGCATGGCCAACCTGAACTGCACCCGCAACGGTACAACGAGCGCGTCGGCCGCCAGGCCGATGCAAGCCGCTTCGAAGCATGCAATGCATGCGTGACGCCACTGTGCGAACGGGCCATAAGGTCTGCCGCGCGGGAAGGCGAAGCGGCGCTTCGTCAGTCCGGATACCGGCCAGATACGAGGGACGCGCGCTGCGGGGTTGCGGCGCCGGGTCCATGATTTCCATGCGTCGGCAAGGGCCTGGCCCGCGGCGCGTCTTTGCGTGACACCGGTTACACCGTTGTGCAAGCCTCGCGGCGCACCATGCTTTGCCTTCGCGCGGCCATGCTGCCCGCGCTGTCCGTGCATTTTGCGTGGACGGCGTGCTCGACGGCGCGAACCCGCCAAAGACGTGCGCGCGAGCCCCGCGCGGCGCATCCCACCTGCGGCCCCGCGCCGAAGGAGCACCTCATGCAAACGCAGCACATGCGCAAGATCCCGGTCACCATCGTCACGGGCTTTCTCGGCAGCGGCAAGACCACGCTGCTGCGCCACATCCTCCAGCACGCGGGCGGCCTGCGCGTCGCCGTGATCGTCAACGAGTTCGGCGAGCTCGGCATCGACGGCGAGATCCTGCGCGGTTGCGGCATCGGCTGCGACGAGAACGGCAACGAACAGGCCGGCGCGCTCTACGAGCTGGCCAACGGCTGCCTGTGCTGCACCGTGCAGGAGGAGTTCTTTCCGGTGATGGAGCAACTGCTCGAGCGCCGCGGCGAGATCGATCACGTGCTCATCGAGACCTCGGGCCTCGCGCTGCCCAAGCCGCTCGTGCAGGCCTTCAACTGGCCGTCGATCCGCAACGCGTTCACCGTCGATGCGGTCGTCACCGTGGTGGACGGTCCCGCCGCCGCGAGCGGCCAGTTCGCCGGGAATCCGCAGGCCGTGGACGCGCAGCGCAAGGCCGATCCGAATCTCGATCACGAGTCGCCGCTGCACGAATTGTTCGAAGATCAGCTTGCGTCGGCCGATCTCGTCATCCTCAACAAGACCGATCTCATCGACGCCGCGGCGCAAGACGCGCTCATCGAAGACCTGCGTGAGGAACTGCCGCCGCAAGTGAAGATCGTGCGCGCCCAGCATGGCCAGCTCGATCTGCACACGCTGCTCGGTCTCGAAGCGGCTTCGGAGGAGAGCATCCATCTGCGCCACGACCATCACGGTCCCGCCGACGATCCCGACCATCATCACGACGAGTTCGATTCGGTCGTGGTGCAGGGGCGCGCGAGCTCGCGCGAAGCCGCGATCGAGGCGCTGCAAAAGCTCGTGGATACGCACACGATCTATCGCGTGAAGGGCTTCGCCGCGCTGCCGGGCGCGCCGATGCGCCTCGTGATCCAGGGCGTGGGCCGCCGCTTCGACAGCTATTTCGACCGCCGCTGGAACGCGCAGGAAAGCGCCGCGCAGCAGGACGGCACGATGGCGAGCCGCTTCGTGCTGATCGGCGAGGACCTCGACGCGGCCGTGCTGCAACGCGCGTTCGACGCCGCGCTCGCCGCGGTGCAGACCGCGCCGGCCAAATAAGAAGCATGCCTGGGCACGCAGCGATGCGTGCCCCCTGATTCACTGAAGCCCACGAGAACGCCATGCATTTGCTGCGCACCACGCCGGGCGGTTTCGTCGACGATACGCAGGGCGTCGTCCGCATCGACCAGCAGCCCGCCGAGATCGTCGTGCTCAGTTCCGCCGACACGACGCTCGCCTTGCTCGCGAGCGTCGTGCCGCGCCTGCCCGCAGGCTTCCCGAGCGTGCGGCTCGCGAACGTCACGTATCTGCGCCAGCCCGCTTCGGTGGACTTCTATGTAGACGATGTCTTGCAGCACGCGCGCGTGGTCGTGGTCGATCATCTGGGCGGCGAGACCTACTGGCCTTACGGCATCGAGCAGGTCGTCACGCTCGCGCAAAAGCGCGGGCAATTGCTCGCGATGTTCTCGGGCGACCTCCAGGAAGATCCGAACCTGATCGCGAAGAGCCGCGCTGCGCCCGAGTTCTGCCGCCTGCTATGGCGCTATCTGCGCGAAGGCGGCGCGGCCAATGCCGAAGGCTTTCTGCGCGCGCTCGCGTGGCAGGCGTTCAAGTGGGGCGCCGAGCCCGCGCCGCCCGTCGCGTTCCCCGCCGCCGCGCTCTATCACCCGCAGCGCGATATCGCGACCATCGACGACTGGCGCGCGCGCTGGCAGCCGGACGCGCCCGTGGTGGCGATCCTGTTCTACAAGGCGCACCTGCAGGCGGCCAACACGGCCGCCTTCGACGCGCTCATCGACGCGCTCGCCGAACGCGGCATGAATCCGCTGCCGCTCGCCATCACGTCGCTCAAGGACGCCTTGAGCCGCGACGTGCTGGAGCGTCTCACGGCCGAGCACGCGGTTTCGCTCGTGCTCAACACCACGGCGTTCGCGGCCTCGTCGCTCGACGACCCCGAGCCACTCGCGATCGCGGGCGACGCGCCCGTGCTCCAGGTGATCCTGAGCGGCGGCAATCGCGACGACTGGCTCAAGGACAATCACGGCCTCAATTCGCGCGACATCGCCATGCATATCGCGCTGCCCGAAGTCGATGGCCGCGTGATTACGCGCGCGATCAGCTTCAAGGGTCTCGCGTACCACTGCAAGGCAACCCAGGTGGACGTGGTGCGCTATCAGCCCGATGCGGAGCGCGTGGCGTTCGTCGCGGAGCTCGCGCGGCGCTGGTGCAGGCTGCGCCAATTGCCGAACGCGCAGAAGAAGCTCGCGCTCGTGCTCGCGAACTATCCGATGAGCGAAGGGCGCATCGGCAACGGCGTGGGGCTCGATACGCCGGCCTCGGTCGTGGGCATCCTGCGCATGCTGCGCGACGAAGGCTATCAAGTGGCCGAGCTGCCCGAGGACGGCGAAGCGCTCATGCGTACGCTCACGCAGGGCGTGACTAACGATCCCGGCACGCGCGCGCTGCGCCCCGCATGGCAGAGCCTCTCGCTCGACGACTATCGCAAGCGCTTCGCGCACTTGCCGGTGGAGGCGCAGAACGCGCTCATCGCGCGCTGGGGCACGCCCGAGCAGGACCCCGCGGTGCGCCGCGGCCGCTTCATGATCGCGGGCTGGCGCTGCGGCCAGGTGTTCGTCGGCATCCAGCCCTCGCGCTCGCGCGGCGACGACAGCTACGCGAACTATCACGACGCCGAACTCGTGCCGCCGCACGCGTATCTCGCGTTCTACTTCTGGCTGCGCGAGACCTTCGGCATCGACGCGATCGCGCACGTCGGCAAGCACGGCAATCTCGAATGGCTGCCGGGCAAGAGCGTGGCGCTCGCCGACACCTGCTGGCCCGACATGGCGCTCGGGCCGCTGCCGCATCTGTACCCGTTCATCGTCAACGATCCGGGCGAGGGCAGCCAGGCGAAGCGCCGCGCGCAGGCCGTGATCGTCGATCACCTGATGCCGCCGCTCACGCGCGCGGAGAACTACGGTCCGCTCCAGGACCTCGAACGCCAGGTCGATGAGTATTACGAAGCAATCATGGTCGACCCGCGCCGCGCGAAGCTCTTGCGCAAGACCATACTCGCGACGATCATCGAGCATCGCCTGCATGAGGAGCTCAGCATCGCGGCGCCGCGGGACCAGCAGGGCGAGGACGAGCTCCTGACGCGCGCCGACGCGTATCTCTGCGAGTTGAAAGAAGCGCAGATTCGCGACGGCCTGCATACCTTCGGCATTTCGCCGCAAGGCACGCAGCGGCGCGACACGCTGCTCGCGCTGGGCCGTTATTCGTGCGGCGACGGGCAGGGCGCGAACGCGGGGTTGATCGACGCGCTCGCGCGCGACCTCGGCATCGATCATCTGCTCGATCCCGCGAGCGTCGACTGGGCCGCGCCGTGGACCGGGCCGCGGCCCGCGCTGCTCGTGGCAGTGAGCGAGGCGCCGTGGCGCCATGCGGGCGACACGCGCGAGCGGCTCGAAGCGCTGGCCGTATCGTGGCTCGCAGGCGTTTGCGACGGCGCGCCGGGCGCGCTCGACGAAGCGGCGCCAACGCTGCCGCACGCGGCGCGCGTGATCGCACGCCTGCGCGACGACGTGCTGCCGCGCCTCGACGCCTGCGGGCCCGAGGAATTGCGCCAGTTCCGGCGCGGCCTCGAAGGCCGCTTCGTGCCGCCCGGCCCCAGTGGTTCGCCTTCGCGCGGCCGCCCCGACGTGCTGCCCACGGGGCGCAACTTCTATTCGGTCGACACGCGCGCCGTGCCCACCCAGGCGGCGTGGTCGCTCGGCATGAAGTCGGCGCAGCAGCTCATCGAGCGGCATTTGCAGGAGCATGGCGATTATCCGCGCGCGGTCGGTCTTTCGGTCTGGGGCACGGCCACGATGCGTACCGGCGGCGACGACGTTGCCCAGGCGCTCGCGCTGATCGGCGCGCGCCCGAAATGGGCTGCGGGCAGCCAGCGCGTGATCGACTTCGAGATCATGCCGGTGGAGGCGCTCGACCGTCCGCGCATCGACGTGACCTTGCGCGTCTCGGGCTTCTTTCGCGACGCGTTCCCCAACGTGATGCATCTGTTCGACGCCGCCGTGCAGGCCGTGGCCGAGCTCGACGAGCCCGCGCACCTGAATCCGCTGCGCGCGCGCATACAAAGCGAGCGCGACGCGTTGATGGCCGGCGGCATGGACGCGGACGAAGCGCGCCGCCGCGCGGGCTGGCGCGTCTTCAGCGCGCGCCCCGGCGCCTATGGCGCGGGCCTGCAATCGATGATCGATCACCGGCACTGGCAAACCGACGCCGATCTCGCGCACGCCTACCAGGCCTGGGGCGGCTATGCCTATGCACAGAAGAGCGCCGGCGACGACGCGCGCGATGCGTTCCGCGCGCGCCTCGCGACGCTCGACGTCGTGCTGCAGAACCAGGACAACCGCGAGCACGACCTGCTCGACTCGAACGACTATTACCAGTTCCAGGGCGGCATGGCCGCGGCGGCGCGGCACTTTTCGCAGGCACAGCCGAGCCTCTATCACGCCGATCACAGCAACCCCGCCGCGCCGCGCATTCGTCCGCTGCACGAGGAGATCGCGCGCGTGGTCCGCTCGCGCGTGGTGAATCCGAAGTGGATCGAAGGCGTGAAGCGCCACGGCTACAAGGGCGCGGCGGAGATGGCGGCCACCGTCGACTACCTGTTCGGCTATGACGCGACCGCGCGCGTGGTAGGCGACCATCAATACGCGCTGGTCGCCGATGCCTACGTGCACGACGACGACACGCGCGCGTTCATGGAGCGCCACAACCCGCACGCCTTGCACGCGATCTGCGAGCGGCTGCTCGAAGCGATGCAGCGCGGTTTGTGGCAACAGCCCGGCGAGCATCGCGCGCGACTCGAACACCGTCTGCTCGAAGCCGGGCAACATCTGGAGGAATCCTGACTATGAGCGAAGCGCGCGTGCGTGCAGCCTTTCCCTTTACGGCGCTCGTCGGCCAGGCGCCGCTCCAGCGCGCGCTGCTGCTCGCGGCCGTCGATCCGGCGATCGGCGGCGTGCTCGTGAGCGGCCCGCGCGGCACGGCCAAATCGACGGCGGCGCGCGCGCTCGCCGCGCTGCTGCCCGATGGCGCGTTCGTTACGCTGCCGCTCGGCGCGAGCGAGGAGAAGCTGATCGGCACGCTCGACCTCGAAGCGGCGCTGCGCGAGAGCGCGGTGCGCTTTTCGCCGGGCCTGCTCGCGCGGGCGCACGACGGCGTGCTGTACGTGGACGAAGTGAATCTGTTGCCCGACGCGCTCGTCGATGCGTTGCTCGATGCCGCGGCGAGCGGCGTCAACACGGTCGAGCGCGACGGCGTCTCGCATACGCACGAGGCACGCTTCGTGCTAGTTGGCACGATGAATCCCGAGGAAGGCGAGCTGCGTCCGCAACTGCTGGACCGCTTCGGCTTGATGGTCGAGCTCGATAACCGCTTCGACCTGGCCGAGCGCCAGCGCATCGTCAAGACGCGGCTCGCGTTCGATGCGGATCCGCTGGCGTTCTGCGCGGCGCACGAGGCCGCGCAGCGCGAGCTGGCGCAGCGCATTGCCGCTGCGCGAGGCGCGCTCGACGCGCTGGAATGGAGCGACGCGGTGCACGAGCGCGCGGCGCGGCTGTGTGTGGAAGCCGCCGTCGACGGCATGCGCGCCGACCTCGTGATGCTGCGCGCGGCGCGCGCGCTGGCCGCGTTCGAAGGCGCGGCGCAGGTGCTGCCCGAGCACGTCGATCAGGTCGCCGAGGCGGTGCTCGCGCATCGGCGCCGCGTCATGCCCGATCAGCCGCCGCGCCGTGGCGAAAGCGGCCAGCGGGGTGAGAGCGGTGAGGATGGTGCGTCGCGCGAACCGGACAACGCCTCGCCAGGCGCATCGCCGGAAAGCTCGCAGTCCGAAGTAAATGCGGATTGGGGCGAGCTGCCGCCCGAGCCGGTGGCCGCGCGGCACGTGAAAGGCGTGATTCCGCTGCCCGCAAAAAAACGCTGACCCGCCGGGCAAGGGCCGCCGCTCAGGTACAGAGCGGCGCACGGCGGCGTGAAGGTCCGGGGCGCACGCACGCGCGCATCGTCCGCGAGGCGATGCCGGGTGCGCGCATCGCCTGGCCGCCCACGCTCGCCGCGAAGCGCGGCACGGCGCTGGGCGCGGAGCATCTGCGCTACCGGAAGCACCGGACCGGCACGGGCGCGTTCCATTGCTTCGTGCTCGATTGCTCGGCCTCGATGCTCGCGCATGGGCAGCTCGCGCTGGCGAAGGGTCTGCTGATCGCGCTGTTCGACCGCGCGCGCAGCGAGCGCGTGGACGTGGCGCTGATCTGCTTCGGCGGCGCGCGCGCCGAGCTGCGTTTCGGGCCTGCGGTGCCGCGCTGGTGGAACGCGCGCTGGGTGGAGCCGATCGGCGGCGGTGGCGGCACGCCGCTCGAAGCCGGCATGCACCGCGCGGCGCAGTTGCTCGACAGCGCGGCGCGCCGCGACCCGGCGCGCGAGCGTCATCTCTGGCTCTTCAGCGATGGCCGCACCACGCAATGGCCCGCGCGTCCGCGCCATGCGGACCGCATCACCGTGATCGATTGCGAAAACGCCGCCGTGCGCGTGGGCCGTTGCCGCGCGCTCGCGCAGGCGTGGCACGGCGAGTGTCTCGACGCCGAGGCGCTGCTCGCCTGAACCGTGGCGAACGCGCCGCCCTTAGCGCGGGTTACTCGTCCAGTAGACCACGTCGTCCTGGCGATCGAACACGTAGACCTTCATCGCCATCTGCCCGGCGCTCGTCAGGCTGTCGAGTTCGAGGCCGAGCGTGGCCTGCGTGCCGTCTTCCTGCTGGACGTTGCGAATGACGGCGCTCGTTTCGATGAGCGTGTCGAGATTGCCCGAGCGCAGGCTGAAGGCGATGCGCAGCCGCTCGCCGATCTTGCCGAGCGCCCAGGGCGCCGTGAGCGAGAGCCCCAGCGCGCTGATGCCGCGCGCGAGCGCGACGCCCTGATAGCCTTCGTCGCCGATGCCGAAGCGCACCGGAAAGCGCGCGCGCACGCGGATCGAGTTGCGCTCGCGCAGCATGCGGATGTTGGCGGGCTTCGAGAGCACGAGATAGCTGGACGGCGCGTAGTGCATCGCGAGCAGCGTGCAGACGAAGCGATAGACGGCCTGGCTCGCGATCGCCACGATTTCCACGTTTTCGCCGGGCGTGACCTCGATCGGGCGGCCATCGACGTAAGGCAGCGTCACGAAGATCGATTCGTTCGGCGCAATGCCGATCAGCTTGCACGGATGCATTGGCGCGCCGCTCGCGCCTTGTTGCGGGCGCAGGCCCATCAACGCGCCGATGACGAGGTGCAGGTCGCGCACGCCGGGCTCGGCTTCGGGCTCCTGCGGCTTCGCGATCGCAAGTGCGGGTGTGGGCGCCGGTGTTTCATGGTCGCCGCGCTGGGGCGCGAAATGCCGGAACAGAAAGTCGCGCTCGATCTCGCCCACGAGCGTGGCGCCGCGTTCGAGCAGCAGCGCGCCGTCGTGATCCACGAGGGGCCATGCGAGCGGCTGGCCGAGCGGGATCTGCGCGGGCGTCAGCAAGGCGGTGTCGGGTGCGGCGTCGGCAGGGGCTTCGAGAGTGTCGTTCATCGGCGTGCGTTACATGCGTTACGTGCGTGAGCGGGACGGGACAGAACGGGGCAGGATCACTGCGTTTACGGCGCGCTGCGCAAAAGCTTGAGCGGGGAGCGCGAGGTTCGCGCCCCGCCGTGCTTCACGCCATGCGCTCAGCCCTGCGTTGCGCCGTCCTGCGCGTACCAGCGCGGCGTGTAGATCCATTCGCCATCCTGGCCGGCCGGACCGCCGCGCGCGAAGCCGCGCGTGGCCGACGACCCGACGATGACCATCGTGCGCATGTCCACCTCCGCCGACTGCAGCTCGCCCAGGGTGGTCGTTTTGAGCGTTTCCCCCGGGCGGCCCACGTCGCGTCCGAGCACGACGCGGGTGCCGGGCGCGCGCACTTCGCGCACGATGGCGAGCGCCCGATCGAGCTGCCAGGGCCGCGCGCGCGAAATCGGGTTGTAGAAGGCCATCGCGAGATCGGCGAGCGCGGCGTGGCGCAGGCGCTTTTCGATCACGCTCCACGGCTTGAGGTTGTCCGAGAGCGAGAGCATGCAGAAGTCGTGGCCGAGCGGCGCGCCGGCCCGCGCCGCCGTGGCGAGCGCCGCCGAGACGCCGGGCACGATCGCGAGCTCGACGCGGTGCCAGCGCGGCTCGCCGGAGGCTTCGAGCGCTTCGAGCACGGCGGCGGCCATCGCGAACACGCCGGGGTCGCCCGACGACACCACGGCCACGCGCCGCCCCGCGCTCGCGAGCTCGAACGCATGGCGGGCGCGCTGGAGTTCCTCGCGGTTGTCGGTGGCGTGGCGCACTTGCCCCGGACGCAACGGGCCCGCCATCTCCACATAGGTCGCGTAGCCGACGATGTCGGTGGCCTCGTCGAGCGCGGCGCGCGCCATGGGCGTGAGCAGGTCGGCGCGGCCCGGGCCCAGGCCCAGCACTGTGAGCTTGCCGCGCGCCACGCCGAGCGTCTGGGCGTCGATGGGTTCATGCGCGACGGATAGCGCGATGCCGGGTCCGGCGCTGAAGCGTTGCTCGGGCGCGGGCAGCGCGAGGGCGTCGAGCAGGGCGGCGGCATCGCCGGTATCGACCGCATCGCCGACTTCCACGAAGCGCAGCGGCACGCCCAACGCGGCCGCCGCCTGTTCGAACGCGGCGTCGCCCATGCGCGCGGCCGGCGCGACGAGCGTCGCGAGCGCCTGCTGCGCGATGCCGTTCGCGCTCAGGGCCTCGCGCACATGCTCGGCGAGCAGCGCAGGCGCCACGCTCGCCGCCGCGACCACGCTGCGCGGATGAATCACGAGATGCTCGGGATTGCCGTCCCACGCGTGCGGGCTCACGCGGATCGCATGGCGCGCCGCCGGATCGCGCGGCAGGTTCACGGTTTCGAGCCAGGGCGCGGAGCCGTCGATGCGCGTGGCCTCGCCCGCGAGCAGATCGGAGACGAAGCGCTTGCCCTGCGCGAGGCTCGACAGCGCATAGCCCTCGGGCGGATTGAGCAGGCAGGTGCCGAAGCGCAGCTCGCCGCTCGTGGTGATCGCGGGCGCGATCCCGAGCGCCGCGCCGATCTCGCGCGCCATGACGTTCACGCCGGTGAGGCCGCCGAGCAGCGGCACGACCGCGCTGCCGTCCTCGGCGAGCGCGAGCACGGGCGGCTCCACGCTCTTGCTCGTGAGCAGCGGCGCGAGACAGCGGATCACGATGCCGGCCGCGCACAGCGCGACGATGGGCGTGCCGCGCCGGTAGAGCTCGCGCAAGTGCTCGCTGAGCCCGCTGAACGCGACATCGCCTTGCGCGCGCTCCTGCAACGCGTGGATCTGCGCGCCCGCATAAAGCGCCTTCACGCGCTGCGCGGTCGCGAGCGCGCCGGGGCCGAGCACGACGACAGCGGGCGGCATCAGGCTTGCCATTTTTCCCCCGGCACGACGAGCAGCGAGAAATACGGCGAGGCCATCGGATCGACGTCGTCGAGCGGCACGATGCGCTGGTTCGCCATGGTCGCGCGCTCGACATAGAGCGCGCGTTCCGCGAGGCCGAGCTCGGCGAGCACGCGGCGCACCTTCTCGAAGTTGCGGCCCAGCTTCATGATGACGGCGGCGTCCGCGTCGGCGAGGCGGCGGCGCAGCTCGTCCTCGGGCAGCACGCCCGAGAGCACCGCGAGGCTCTGGTTGCGGTAGACGAGCGGCACGCCCAGCACGGCCGCGCCGCCGAGCATCGAGCAGACGCCCGGCACCACTTCGGCTTCGTAGCGCGCGGCGAGGCGGTCGTGCAGGTACATGTACGAGCCGTAGAAGAACGGATCGCCTTCGCAGATCACGGCCACGTCGCGGCCCGCATCGAGATGCGCGGCGACGATCCCGGCGGCGCCGTCGTAGAACTCGGCGATGATCGCCTCGTACGAGAGCGGTGGTTCGAGCGCTTCGGTCGTTACCGGATAGACGAGCGGCAGGCGCTCCTGCTCGACGCCCAGATGGTCTTCCACGATGCCGAACGCATTGCCTTTCTTGCCCTTGGCGACGAAGTAGGCGACCACGGGCGCGGCCTTCAAAAGACGCAGCGCCTTGAGCGTGAGCAGCTCGGGGTCGCCGGGGCCCACACCGATACCATGCAGACGGCCTTTGATGGACATTTATTCGATCTCCGAAGCAAGTGCGTTGACGGCGGCCGCGGCCATGGCGCTGCCGCCGCGCCGCCCGCGCACGGCCACGAACGGCACGCCGTGCGCGGCCGTGGCGAGCAGCGCCTTGGACTCGGCCGCGCCGACGAAGCCCACCGGCATGCCGAGGATCAGCGCGGGGCGCGGCGCGCCGGCGGCAATCATGTCGAGCAGATGAAAGAGCGCGGTGGGCGCGTTGCCGATGGCGACCACGCTGCCCGCGAGGTGCGCGCGCCACAGTTCGAGCGCGGCGGCCGAGCGCGTGTTGCCGAGCTCGCGCGCAAGCTCGGGCACGGCGGGGTCGTCGAGCGTGCAGATCACGGCATTGTTCGCGCTCAGGCGCGCGCGCGTGACGCCGAAGGCGACCATCTTCGCGTCGCAGAGAATGGGCGCGCCGTTGGCCAGCGCCGTGCGGCCCGCGTGGCCCGCGCCGGGCGAGAACGCCAGGTCGGCGGCCACGTCGACCATGCCGCACGCGTGAATGATGCGCACGGCGAGCTTTTCGAGGTCGGCGGGAATGTGCGAGAGATCGGCTTCGGCGCGGATCGTCGCGAACGACTCGCGATAGATCGCCTGGCCGTCGCGCTGGTAATCAGACATCGGGGTTGCTCCGGGGCCGCTGCGCGAGCGTGCGCGCGGCGGCTTCGATCGTCAGGTGGTGCGCGACCAGGCGGCCGAATGGCGCTGCGCCCGTGTCGCGCTCGTAAAGGTCGTAGTGGCCGGGCGCCGTGGCGAGCAGCGTGAACGCGGCCTGATGCGCGGCCGCGCACGAGCGCTCGCAGCCGCTCAAGTGCACATGCACATCGGGCGGCAGTTGCGCGGCGAGGCGCAGCGCGTCGGCCTTGGTATCGGCGCGGCTCTTCGCGCAGCCCGCCGAGCCCGTGCAGGCGATCGTGCGCGCGAGCGGATCGGCGCTGTCGCAAACGAGGCCGAGCGCGCGCAGGCGCTCGATTACCGCCGGCATGGCGCGTTGTGCCACGTTCGGCAAGATCGCGCCTTGCCAGGGCGTGATGCGCAGCGTGGCGTCGCCGTGTGTTTCGGCGAGTGTGGCGAGTGCGTGCAGCGTCGCGGCGTCGAGACGCGCGCGCGGCGGCTGGCAGCCGATGTAGCCCAGGTCACCCATGTTGCCCGTGTCGAGTGCATTCAGTGCATGGGCGCCGAGGCGCAGCGAGAGATCGACCGGCCTGCGTTTCCATGCACGCAATGCGGCTTCATCGCCGGGACCGTTGCATGCGATAACACAATCCGCGTGATGCTGGGCACGTTTGAGCACCGCATCGGCATCGTGCGACGCGAGCACGTCGCGCATGCGTATTTGTTCCGGCTGCGCGAGGTCGAGGAACGCATGCAGCAGCGCGCGAATGAGCGCAGGCGCGTGCGCGGATGCGACCGTGCCGAGCGCACCGCCGTCGCCAGGGCAGCCCGCAAGGCCGAATGCGAAGCGCACGCCTTCGGCATCCGGTGTGGCCGCGAGCCAGATATCGTGCGGATGATCGAGCGCCGCAAGACGCTCGCCGCCATCGAGCAGCAGCGCGAACTTGGGCGAGAGCGCCGCGAAACGCGGCTCGCGCTGCAGCATCGCGACGATGGGCGCGGCGAGCGCGGTGGTGTCGAGGAGCGCGTCGGGATCGAGTCCGGCCAGCGGGCTCAGCATCAGATTGCGCAATTCGTCGGCGGTGCAGAGATGGCCATGCTCATGCACCGATGCCTGCGGGCCCAGGCCCGCCGCAACCAGCGCCTCGGTGAGCGCCGCTTCGCTGCCCGCGCGCACGCCGCGCACCTGCACGTTCGCGCGGTTGGTCAGCTCGAGCGTGCCGCTCGCGTGCGCGAGCGCGGCCTCGGCGATCGCGTGCGCCTGCGCGGCCGTGAGCACGCCGCCCGCGAGGCGGATGCGGCACAGGCCGCCATCGCGCGCCGCGACCACACGCACGAGCCCGGGGCACGCCGAACGGCGCGCCGCGGCCAGCGCAGCAGGAGACGAAGCGGGCTTCGAGTCGTGATTCAAGGGACACCGTGTAGGCAGCGCGCGCTGCGCCTCGCATGCCGCCGCGACCACGCTGCGAAGGGGCGCATGGGCGAAGGGGCGATTGCGGAGGGCGCCACGCGAAAGCGCAAAAAACGCGAAAGCGTAAAAACGTCCACGCGCTGCGGTCGAAGCCGGTACACCCCGCCAGGCTTCGGGCGCGCGAGAACAAACGTTCGGCCGGCAGGTCTCCTGGCTCGCAGGTCGTCAACCGCATCGGCCTTCCCGGTAAAACCAGTGGCTTGGGTGGAGGCGGTCTCGCTGCTCACAGTCGCGGGGGCGGCCACAGCTTCGCTGTGTTCCCTGATCTGCCTTCGGGCTTTCGCCCTTCAGGCGCCGGCGGAAGCGGTATTATGCCCGTTTTCCGGCGCGATTCGCGAGTCAGGACGGCTCTCGCGCGGTGCGAAACTGAACCAGACTGAACGAATGGGAGCGCGGATGCAGGGCAGGCGGGCGTGGCTGACGGTGATCGGCATAGGCGACGACGGATACGCGGGGCTCGGGCGCGAGGCGCGGCGCGCGCTCTTCGCGGCCCAGGCGGTGACGGGCGGCGCGCGTCATCTGGCGATGCTGCCCACGCGCGTGCAGGCGCTGCGCGAGCCCTGGCCGCAGCCGTTCAGCATCGAGCCCTTGCTCGCGCTGTGCGCAACGCACGAGCGCGTGTGCGTGCTCGCGAGCGGCGACCCCATGTTTTACGGCGTGGGCGCGACGCTCGCGCGTCACGTCGCGGCGGGCGAGATGAACGTGCTGCCCGCGCCGTCGTCGCTCTCGCTCGCGGCGGCGCGCCTCGGCTGGGCGCTCCAAAATACGGCCACGGTCTCGCTCGTCGGCAGGCCGCTCGATGGGCTCAGGCGTCATCTCCATGCGCGTTCGCGCGTGCTCGCGCTGAGCGCCGATGGGCGCACGCCCGCGGCGCTCGCCGCCTTCCTCGCGGCGCAAGGCTATGGCGCGACGCGGCTTACCGTGTTCGAGCATCTGGGCGGCCCGCTCGAGCGGCGCATCGAAGGCCGCGCCGATGCGTGGCATGCCGATGAAGTCGCCGCGCTGAACCTCGTCGCGTTCGAGTGCGAAGCCGATGGCGCAGCAGCAGCGCGCGCATGGACGCTCACGCCCGGTCTGCCCGACGACGCCTATCGGCACGACGGCCAACTCACCAAGCGCGACGTGCGCGCGCTCACGCTCGCGCGCCTCGCACCCACGCCCGGCGCGCTACTCTGGGACGTGGGCGCGGGCAGCGGCTCGATCGGCATCGAATGGATGCGCTCGCACGCGGCTTGCCGTGCGATCGCGATCGAATCGAATGGCGAGCGCCAGCGCTTCATCGAGCACAATCGCAGCGCGCTGGGCGTGCCCGCGCTGCAACTCGTGGCGGCCCGCGCGCCCGACGCGCTCGCGGGTCTCGCCGCGCCCGACGCCGTGTTCGTCGGCGGCGGCGTGACCGTGCCGGGCGTGCTCGAAACTTGCTGGGCGCGCTTGCCGTCGGGTGGCCGGCTCGTGGCGAACGCCGTGACCGTGCAGAGCGAGGCGGCGCTCGTGGCGTGGCGCGCCCAACACGGCGGCACGCTCACGCGCATCGGCATTGGCGAGGCGGAGCCGCTCGGGCGCTTCGATACGTGGCGCCAGGCGCTGCCCGTCACGCTCTACGAAGCCGTCAAGCCATGACGGCGCGCATTCTGCTGCTCGGCGGCACCGGCGACGCCTTGCGCATTGCGCGCACGCTCGGGCCCGGGCATGTCTACAGTCTCGCGGGTCTGGGCCGCGTGCCCGCCGATCTCGCGTGCGCCGTGCGCGTGGGCGGCTTCGGCGGCGCCGAGGGTCTCGCGCGCTATCTCGCCGACGAACGCATCGCGCGCGTGCTCGACGCGACGCATCCCTACGCGGCGCAGATCAGCGCGAACGCGGCGCGCGCCTGCGCGATGGCGCAGGTGCCGTACTGGGCGCTGCGCCGCGCGCCGTGGCAGCCGCAACCCGGCGACGACTGGCGCGGGGTGGACGGCTGGCCGGGCGTGATCGAGGCCATCGCGCCGTTTGCGCGCGTGCTTTTCACGCTCGGCCGCGAGCCGCTCGTGCATCTCGACGAAGTCCCCGCGCGTCAGCACTGGACGGTGCGTTGCCTCGAAGCGCACGCGGGACACGCGCGCGCCCGCGTGATCGACGCGCGCGGGCCGTTCACGCTCGAAGGCGAGCGCGCGCTTTTCGAGGCGGGGCGCTTCGAGGTCGTCGTGAGCAAGAACAGCGGCGGTGGCGCCACCGAGGCCAAGCTCGCCGTCGCGCGCGAGCGGGGCTTGCCCGTGGTGATGATGCGGCGGCCCGCGCTGCCGCCCGCGCAACGCGAGTTCGAATCGGTGCAGGACGCGCTCGATGCGCTCGCCGCGCTTGCACAGCAATCCTGACTAAATCAGCGGAGTTTCCACGCATGAGCGTTTTCTTCATCGGCGCGGGGCCGGGCGACCCTGAGCTGATCACCGTGAAAGGGCAGCGCCTCGTGCGTAGCTGTCCCGTCATTCTCTACGCGGGCTCGCTCGTGCCGCCCGCCGTGCTCGACGGCCATCGCGCGCACCAGGTCGTGGATACCGCGCCGCTCACGCTCGACGAGATCGTCGCGCTGCTCGAAAACGCGCACGCCCAGGGCCACGACGTCGCGCGCGTGCATTCGGGCGATCCGTCGCTCTATGGGGCGATCGGCGAGCAGATCCGGCGCTTGCGCATGCTTGGGATTCCTTATGAAGTCGTGCCCGGCGTGACCGCGACGGCGGCCTGCGCCGCGGCGCTCGGCAGCGAACTCACGCTGCCCGGCATTTCGCAGACGCTGATTCTCACGCGCTACGCGACGAAGACGTCGATGCCCGAGGGCGAAGCGTTGGGCGAGCTCGCGCGTCATCGCGCGACGATGGCGATTCACCTGGGCGTGCGCCATATCGCGCGTATCGCCGATGAATTGCGTCCGCATTACGGCGACGATTGCCCGGTCGCGGTGATCTACCGCGCGAGCTGGCCCGACGAGGAGCGCGTGACGGGCACGCTCGCGGATATCGTCGAGAAAGTTCAGGCCACCGACATCGAGCGCACCGCGCTGATCCTCGTGGGACGCGTGCTCGGCGCCGAGGGGTTTGCCGATTCGACGCTTTACGGCGCATCGAAGCGGTAAAAAAACACCGCGAATCCCCGCATAAAAAAACGGGCGGCGCAACGAATGCGCCGCCCGTTATCGACACCCACCCTCCACAAGATTCAGTGCGCGCCCGCGTGCTTGTGATCCGCGTGCGTATGCGGCTGCGTAACCGCGCTCACGGCGGCGAGCACGACGATATTCACGCCGAGCGCGAGAAAGCCGATGTTGATGTCCTTGAACGCATCGGACGCGAACGGGATCAGTTGCCCGACGCTCACGTGCAGCACCGTGGTGATCACGACCACCAGTACGCCCGCGAGAATCCCGCAGAACGCGCCCTGTTTCGTCGCACGATTGCGCGTCGCGAGGCTGCACACCAGCGCCGGGAACAATTGCGTGACGAAGTTGTAGCCCATCAGCAGGAGCGCGACGATGGTCTCGCCGCCCTTGAGCGTGAAACCCACCGCCACGAGCGCGATCACGGGCACGAACAAGCGCGCGAGCTTGGCGACGCGCGCGTCGTCGGCGTTCTTCATCAGCGCGCCGCGATAGACGTCGTTGGCGATCAGCGTCGAGGCCGTGGTGAGGATCATCGAGCCCGGCACGAGCGCAGTGAGCACGCCCGCCGCGCCGATCACGCCCACGAACCACGGATCGAAGGTCTGCAGCGAAAGGCGGAACAGCGAGAGGTCGATGTCGGTGCCCTTGAGGCCCGGCACCTTGAGCACCGCTGCGAAACCGCAGAAGAACACGAACAGCAGGATCAGCTGATAGAGCGGCAGGATCGCGGCATTGCGGCGGAAAATGCGCTCGTCCCTCGCGGTGTAGACCGAGCCGAACGTGTGCGGCCACATGAAGAAGCCGAGCGCCGCGAGCAGCGTCGTCGACTGGAACCACGACACGCCCTGGCCTTTCGCGGCGAAGCTGAGGAAGCCGGGCTTGGCCGCGTCGATGGCGCGGAACATCTCGGCGTGGCTGCCGTAATAATGAACCGGCAGATAGATGCCGAGGAACACGGCGATGGCGAGAATCATCGTGTCCTTGACGACCGAGTTCCACGCGCAGCCGCGCACACCCGAGACGATCACGTAGGCCGTGACCACCACGGCGCCGATCCAGATCGCCACCGTCGACGAAATCGCGCCGTACGAGGCCGTCGTCACGATGATGCCGAGGCCCTTGAACTGCAGCACGAGATACGGCACGAGCGCGGCCACGCCCACGCATGCGACCAGCACGCCGAGCGCGGGGCTCTGATACTTGCGCGTGAAGAAGTGCGGCTGCGAGACGAGCCGGTGCTCTTTCGCGTAGCGCCACACGGGCGGCAGCATCCAGTACGAGAGGATGTACGCGAGCGTCGCGTAACCGAGGATGTAGTAGACGGGCGCGCCCTTGCCGTAGGCGAAGCCGCTGCCGCCGAGGAACGTGAAGGTGGTGTAGATCTCGCCCGCCATCAGCAGGAACACGAACGCGGTGCCGAAGCTGCGTCCGCCCACCGACCACTGCTCGAGGCTCATGTCGTGCCCGCGGCGCGCGCGCATGCCCAGATAGAGCGCGACGAGCGTGATCGCCGCGATGATGATGAGCGCGCTCATGATCGCACCTCGGCATCGGGCGCGACGCGATTGGCCGGATCAAGCTTGTAGACGATGCCCATGATCGCCGAGGTCAGCAGGACCCACAGGACGATCCACGCCAGCACGAGCGGCATGCCGAGCACGAGGGGCTCGGTGCGGTTGACGAACGGCACGCCTAGCAGGATGCCGATGAAGGGGAGCGCAGCGAGCAACCTCAGTGACATGGCAACTCCTTTGGGTAAAAGGGAAACGTCGCTTCGGGTTCGGTCGAATCACTCTATGCCCGCGAATGCGCCCCGTAAAGCTGCCAAAAATCCCGATGCGCCGGCCCGAAGGCGAAGCGGTGCAAGCCGCGTGCCGCCGCTGCGCCCAAATGCGGGCATGGTGCGTTGCGTCATGAAGCCCGTGGTTTGCGCGCCGGCGCAGGCATCCAGGAGGCACGGCGCGCGCCGCTCCGGTTACACTTCACGCTGCCCGGCGGCGCCATCGGAGCCCGCCGTGTCTAACGGATTGCCTACATGATCGCCAGCCTGATTTCAGACATCCTGTTCGGTTTTACCGGACTGATCAGCATCATCAACCCCATCGGCATTGCATTCGTTTTTCTCGATCGCACGGCCTCGCTCTCCGACGAAGAACGGCGTCTGCTCGCCAAGCGCGTGGCCACCAACGCCTGCTTCGTGCTGCTCGCGGCGTTCTTCGTGGGCACGCCCATCCTGCATTTCTTCGGCATTTCAATGGAGGCGCTGCGCATCGGCGGCGGCCTCGCGGTGGCCGTGAGCGGCTGGCAGATGCTCAACGCGCCCGAGCCCGAGCCTTCGATAGCCGATCATCCGGTGAAGCCGCTCAGCGCCGCATCGGCCTCGGGCAAAGCCTTCTTTCCGCTGACGATCCCGCTCACCACCGGCCCTGGCTCCATCGCCACGGCCATCGCGCTCAACGCGAACCGCACGCACAAGCTCTCGGCGTTTCTGCTCTCGGGGATCGCCTCGGTGGCGATCTCGGTGCTCGTGATGTTCGTGATCTATTACGTCTACAGCCGCGCCGCGCGCCTCGCCCATTACCTGGGCGCGGAGGGCACGCGCGTGGCCATGCGTATCTCGTCGTTCCTGCTGCTGTGCATTGGCGTGCAGATCATATTGACCGGTCTCGACGGCTTTCTCACGCCGATCGCGGGGCTGCGCGCGGGCGGCTGAAGACTGAACGGCGCGCGCGCCGGCCGTCATCCGGGCTCGTTGAAAGTGGAGGTTCACCATGTGCCGCTGGCTCGCTTACACCGGTAATGCGGTGCCGCTCGAAACCGTGCTGTTTCGCGCGCGCCATTCGCTGATCGACCAGAGCCTGCATTCGACGCTCGGCGCGACCACCACCAATGGCGACGGCTTCGGGGTCGGCTGGTATCAGCATCCGCACGACATTCCGTATCGCTATCGCAGCGTGCATCCGGCCTGGAACGACCGCAACCTGCGCGAGCTCGCGCGGGCCGTGCGCTCGCCGATGTTCATCGCGCACGTGCGCGCCGCCACGCACACGCCCGTGCAGGAGACCAACTGCCACCCGTTTCGCCATCGGCGCTGGATGTTCGCGCACAACGGGCTGATCGAGAGCTTCCCGCTCGTGCGGCGCGATTTGCTGGTGGCGATCGAGCCGGGGCGCTTCAGCGCGCTCGAAGGCTCGACCGACTCCGAGGCGATGTTCTATCTGGCGATGACCTTCGGACTCGAAGCCGAGCCCGTGTCCGCGCTCGAGCGCATGGTGGGCTTCGTCGAGGCCACCGCGAAAAAGCACGGCATCGAGCCGGCGCTCAACATGACGGTTTGCGCGAGCGACGGCGAGCAGCTCGTGGCCGTGCGCTATTCGAGCGAGCGCAAGTCGCGCACGCTTTTTCACAGCACCTCGTTCAAGCATCTGCACGAGCTTTACCCCGACGATCCGCGCATCGAGGCTGTGGGTGAGGACGCCTATCTGATCGTTTCCGAGCCGCTCGTGGATTTGCCCGATGTGTGGGCCGAGGTGCCCGAGTCCACCGCGATCGTGGTGCGCGGCGCGCAGATCGAATATCGCGATTTCGTGCCGGTGGCGCCCTAGGACGTACAAAGCGGGTTCGCGCAAGGCGAGGCTCGCGCGAAGCGCGCTACGCGTGCGCGCCGTATTGCTTGGGGCGATGGCGTGCGATGTACCTGTGCTGCGTGGGTTGCGCGGCTTGGCCGCTTACCACGCGCGCTGCCCCGATTGATCGTACTTCTCGGCCATGGCCGGAATGCCGGCGCGCACCTGGCGCTCGGCGCGCCGCACCTGGCGCATGAGCAGCACCACGTGCGCGGGCACGACGCGGCGGCGGCGCAGCGTCCAGAACGCGCCGCGCAGCAGCGCGAAGCTGGCCGGCCCGAGCGAGCGCTGGCGCGCGAACACGGCGAGCGCGCGGCCCGTGGCGGCCAGTGCGTCGCGCACCGGCAGACGCATCCATGCGACCCATGCCGAATTGCGCGCGAGCGTGCAGTGCTGCGCACGCGTGAACCAGCGGCACAGCGGCTCGCGATGCGCGAGCGCGGCCTCGCAATAGACGATCGCATGGCCCGCGCTCAGCACGTCGAGCGCAGCCAGTTCCTCCGCGCCGCCATGCGAGAGCCGTTCTTCGTAGCCGCCGAGCGTGCGGAGCACGCTCGCGCGCAGGATGCAGGCGCCTGCCATGTAGCCCGCGAGCGAGGGGCCCGGCAGGCCCTCGGCGCCCGGCGAGGTCGCGTTGAGCATGAGGCACGCGGGGTGGATTTCGCGCTCGTCGTCGCCGACCACGCGTGCGTTGAGCACGGCCACGTCCGGATGCTCGTCGAGCAGTTGCGCCGCATGCGCGAGCGCGCCGGGCGCGAACCACGTGCTGTCGTCGCAGCACGCCACGTAGTCGGTGGGCGCGAGCGCGAACGCGCGATTGAAGCCCGCCATCCCGTGATCGCCGAGACTCTGAACGATGCGCACTTGCGGAAACAGCGAGGCGAGCAGGCTCACAGTGGCGTCGCTGGAGCCGTTGTCGGCCACGATCACATAGGGACGCTCGGCTAGCGCCGTGAGCCGCGCCACGGTGTCGACGGTCTGACGCACATGGTTGCGCGTGAGCACGATCACGGTCACGCGCGGGCCGGGCCGGACGCCGGTTTCGGAGCCGGCGCCGGCTCCGGAGTCGGGCCCGGGAGCGGGTTCGGAGCCTGGGGTGGGAGGAGAGGCGTTCATCGCGTTTCGGGCGGCGGCGAGCCGGCGGCCAGAGTTGCAGAGTGCTCTGCGGATATGGGTTTCAGCATACGCCGATGCCGCCGGGCGTGCACCTCGCACAGCGAAGTCGGGGCGCCGCTACGCTGCGCTGCGGTATGGCGTGCTGCACCGGATTCAGGCATGACGGTCTCCTGATTTTGCGGACCGCGTGGCGAAGCTCGAAGCTCGGGCCGCAGAGTTGCCGCGGTCGCGCCACCGTTCAGTACGGTACGACATGGCGCGACCGGCGACTGCGGCCCGGCGGCGGCGCGACTGCCGCGAAAATCAGCGCGCGTTCGCCACGGCTTGCCCACTCGCCGCAGCCAGCGTGCCCACTGCGCTTTCCGTGTGCGGATACATCTTGAGCAGCACCCGCAGCACGCCGTTGGTCCATCCGAAGCCGTCCTGCAGCGGGTATTCGCCGCCGCCCGCCGACGAGCCCTTCGCCGCCGCCCCGCTGATGTCGTATTTCTCGACGAGCTTGTGCGTGCGCTGGTAGTAGATGAGGTTGGTGGCGATCCAGCGCGTGGCGATGCTCTGCGCGAGTGCATTTTCCCCATAGCGGCGCAGGCCCATGACGGCGAGATACTGAAGCGGCGCCCAGCCGTTGGGCTCGTCCCATTGCTGGCCGCTCGCCACCTGGGTGGTTGCGAGCCCGCCCGGCCGCAGCAGGCCCGCGCGCACGGCGCCGGCCACCTGATGCGCCTGCGTGCGCGTGGCGATGCCGGCGTAGAGCGGATAGAGCGTCGCCGCCGTGAGCCGGTGCGTGAGCGTGCCCTGCACGAAGTTGTAATCGCTGAACGCGTGCAGTCGCGGGTCCCAGAGCACGCGGTCGATGGCGGCGGTGCGCTGCTGGGCGCGCTGGCTCATGCGCTGCGCTTCGGCCGCGTTGCCCTCGAGTCCATAGGCTTTGGCGAGCGTGCGTTCGAGATCGACGAGCAGCGCGTTGAGGTCGACGGGCACGAGCGACGTGATCTCGATGGTCGCGAGCGTGTGCTGGTCGGCGAGCCAGCGCGAGCTGAAATCCCAGCCCGTTTCGCCGCCCGCGCGCAGGTTGCGCCAGAGATCGGCGGCCGCGCGCTGCGGCGTGCTTTGCGCGGTGAGCACGTCCTCGCGATACGACTCGTCGCGCGGCGCGTCGCGCGCGTCCCAGTAGCGGTTGAGCAGCGTGCCGTCGGCGAGCCGCACCACGTGGCGCGCCGCCTCGCCGGGCTTGAGCGTATCGGCGCCGGCCATCCAGTAGTCGTATTCCTTGCGCAGTTCCGGCAGATAGCGCACGTAGGTGGCGTCGCCGTCGCGCTGCGCGACCAGTGCCACCATCTGCGCGAAGAACGGCGGCTGCGAGCGGCTCAGGTAGTAGGTGCGGTTGCCGTTCGCGATATGGCCGTAGCGGTCGATCAGCGTGGCGAAGTTGTCGAGCTCGTCGCGCGTGAGGTCGTGGCGGCCGCTCGCTTCGAGACCCAGCATGATGAAGTACGAGTCCCAGTAGTAGATCTCGTTGAAGCGCCCGCCCGGCACGATATAGGGCTTCGGCAGCGGCAGCAGCGACGAGTACGGCTGCTGGGCGGCGTCGGGATCGCGGCGCAGCACGTTCCAGAGCGTGTCGATGTGGCTCGCGACGTCCTGGTTCGGATCGGAAACATAGTTGTCGGCGGCCTGTTTCGGATCGGAAAAACGCTGCGCGACGAACTGCGCGAGCGCGGCCTTGCGCGCATCGGCGTCCGTGATGCCGGCATGGTGCGCACTCCAGAACTCGTAATCGGCGACGATTTTCGCTGGCGGCGCGTTGGGCACCATGTCGGCGAAGGTCTTGCTGTCCGGGAACACCTGGGCCAGTTCGACGTCGCGATAGAGCTGGCCGTAGAGCTCGGACGGCGGCAGCGGCGCGGCGCTTTGCACCGTGGCCGACGCGGCGAGCGGTGCGTTCGCGGCCGGAGTTTCCTGCACGCTTTGCGAGGCGCTCACGGGCGCGGAGGCCGCCGCCTGCGCGCGTGCGGCGGGCGTCGCGCAAGCGAGCGGCAACGCGATCAGCAGCGCCGCGGCGCCATGAATCCAGCGCGTGCGGGCGAACGGCGCGCGCGGCGCCGGATCGGGTGGGGAAAGAGGTTGCGGGAGGGCGTTCGGAAGGCTGACGGGTCGGTGGCTCGAATGCGGCATCGGCGTGGCTCGCGATCGTTGTTGGAAACAGGGGTAGTTGACGGCGCGCGAACGTGTCGCCGGCAGAGCTGCTGTGGTGCAGCAATTTCCGTTCCGCAACATGCGTTTCCACGTCGTCGCGGCGGCAGCGAATTGGTTGCGCGCGAATCGAGTTTGCCGGTTGCGCGCCGCGTGGCGGCGTTTTGTTTCCGATCGGCGCCGGGCGCGCCAGATTTTTCGCATCGGCACGGCGGGTGTTCGCCGGTTTTTCGCATCTGCCACAAACGACCGAATACCCCGTTTCTCTATCTAAAATCGAGATAATCCATATTCTCGATATCGCGTTGCGCGATATCCCTCGCTCCCGCCAAACTTGCGCAAAATCAACCCCGTACTGGAGACATCATCATGCGCACCCAGGTTGGCATCATCGGCGCGGGCCCTGCGGGCCTGCTTCTTTCCCATCTGCTCCATCTGCGCGGCATCGACTCCGTCGTGCTCGAACGGCGCGGCCGCGACCAGATCGAATCCACGATCCGCGCAGGCGTGCTCGAACAAGGCACGATGGATACGCTCAACGAGGCCGGCGTGGGGGCTCGCATGCAAGCCGAAGGTGCGCTGCATCACGGCTTCGAGCTCGCGTTCGAAGGCAAGCGTCGCCGTATCGACCTGACCGCGCTCACCGGCAAATCGATCACGGTCTATGCGCAGCACGAAGTGCTCAAGGACCTCGTCGCCGCGCGCGTGGCCGCCGACGGCAAGCTGTTCTTCGGCGTCTCGAACACCTCGATTCACGGCATCGAGACCGCGTCGCCCTCCATCCGCTTCGAGCATGCGGGCGAGCAGCGCGAACTCCATTGCGACTACGTGATCGGCTGCGACGGCTCGCAGGGCGTCTCGCGCGCGGCCATTCCGGCCGCCTTGCGCGAGGATTATGAGCGCGTGTTCCCGTTCGGCTGGTTCGGCATTCTCGTGGAAGCGCCGCCTTCGTCCGGCGAGCTGATCTATGCGCGCCACGAACGCGGCTTCGCGCTCGTCAGCACGCGCTCGCCGAACGTGCAGCGCATGTATTTCCAGTGCGATCCGAACGACACTGTCGAGCACTGGTCCGACGACCGCATCTGGGCCGAGCTGCACGCACGCGTCGATTCGGACGAAGGCCATCGCGTGGTCGAGGGCAAGATCTTCCAGAAGAACATCGTCGCCATGCGCAGCTTCGTATCGACGACGATGCAGCACGGCCGCCTCTTTCTCGCCGGCGACGCGGCGCACATCGTGCCGCCCACGGGCGCGAAGGGCCTCAACCTGGCCGTCGCCGACGTGCGCGTGCTGAGCGCCGCGCTCGTGGCGTTCTACAAGGAAAATCGCGCCGATCTGCTCGATGCGTACAGCGAAACCGCGCTGCGCCGCATCTGGCGCGCCGAGCATTTCTCGTACTGGATGACGCGCATGATGCACCGGCTCGACGACGCCTCGCCGTTCGAGCAGCGCCTCCAGGTCGCGGAGCTCGAGCACATCACCACCTCGCGCGCGGCGGCCACGGCCATGGCCGAGAACTACGTGGGCGCGCTGGCGGTTTAGGCTCGCGCCGTGACCGGCGCCACCCCGAACTCGGCCGCGAGATCCGCAAACGGCTTGCGCACCGAATCGGGCAAGTCGATGGCGAGCGCATGGCGCGCGCGGTTGTTCGCCTCGTATTCGCCGGGATACTGCACGGGCTGGGACGGGTCCTGCGGCGGACAGCTCAGCAGATAGTCGAGGAAGTTCGCCACTTCCTGCGAGCGCCACGTCGCGTTGAAATCCACCTGCGGATCGAGCACGAGCGCGAACATGTTGTTGTGCGCGATGCCGTTGCGCGGGTTCTCGGCGTGTATCGTGCCGCCGCCCGAGAGCACCCCGGCGAGCAGCTCCGCGACGAGGCTGAGCGCGTAGCCCTTGTGCGCGCCGAACGGCAGCAGCGCGCCGGGCGGATCGGCGAACAGCACGTTAGGGTCGGTGCTGGGCTGCCCGCCCGAATCGATGAGCGAGTCGGGCGGCGCCGTCTGCCCGTTTTCGGCGAGCACGCGTGCCTTGTTCACGGCAATCGCGCTGGTGGCGATGTCGACCACGAACGGCGCGCGCCCGCCCGGCAACGGGCCCGCGAAACACAGCGGATTCGTCGTGAGACGCGCCTCGCGGCCGCCGAACGGCGCAACCACGGGCGGACGGTTCACGACATTGGTGAATGCAAGCAGCACGAAGCCCTGCTGCGCGACCATCTCGCCATAGTGGCCCATGCGGCCCAGATGATGGCTGTGGCGCAGCGTGAGCACGCACTGGCCATGTGTGTGCGCGCGCGCAATGGCGTCGTCGATCACGACCTTGCCCACGTGCTGGCCGAAGCCGCTGTGGCCGTCCCAGGCCACGAACGCGCCGCGGTCTTCCACGCGCTCGGGCCGCGCATCGGGAATCACGAAGCCGGCTTCGAGCCCGCGCCGGTAGCTCGGCAGAATCGAGAGGCCGTGGCTCGCGTAGCCCACGCGATCGGATTCGATCAGGTGGTCGGCGACATCGGCGGCGATGTCGGCGGGCACCGAGAGTTTCATCAGCACGTCGGTGGCGAAACGGCGTGCGTCGTCGATTGCGACTTCCATCAGCGGCTCCTTTCAGTCTTTGAGCGGTTGCGCCCTGGCCGCGTGGAGCAGGGCGCATCCCATTGCCTGGTCACGGTCATGGCCGCCGAAATGAAGAGCGTGAGCGCAGCGTTCGAAAAGCTCGCGAGCGTCATGCCGATGGCTTGGGAGGTGCAGTCAAGCGGTGAAGGATCGTCGATGGTACGACGACGAGCGCGACGACGCCCGCGATCGAGCCAATGGGCCGGCCCGGTTTGTTGTATGCAAGCGCCGCGCTCGCCTCCGGTTTGGCTGCGTTCATGACGTGGACTCCATGTCGGCGAGGCACGTGCGGCATCGTCCCATATCGGACCTGCGCATGCGCTGAAGATGTGCTGAAAAGCCCGCTGGAACAGGGCCGATATGGTGGGTAACCCGCGGACGTACGCTTCGCGGCGAGCAAAAAACGTGGGAAGGGAAGCGATGCGCGAGCCGCGCGGGAGGTGATGGTGAGGGCGAGCGTCGGGCGAGGGGAGAGCGAAGAGGAACTACGGCAAGCGCGAGAGAAACAGCGGGCGATGACGGGACCGGCCACGCGCCGGTCCCTGCATGCGCGGAAAAAGCCGCAACAGAAGGCGGTTTACTGGCTCGCCCCTCCGGCAGCGGCGGCTTTTTTCTGCGCGTTCTGGAGATTGGTCGGATAGTTCGGATCGTTATTTGCGGGCTTGTAGCCAGCGTCCTCCAGTTTCTTCAGTTCGGCATTGTTCTTCGCGCGCGCGGCCTTGCGTTCGGCTTTGTGCTGCGCACGCGCCTGTTTGCGCTTTTCGGCCTTGGTGAGCGGCTGCGAGGCCGGCGCGGCGCTTTGCGCGGTGGCTGCGGGCGCGCTGGCGTCCTGGGCGAAGGCGGGCGCGGTGACGCCCAGCAGGAATGCGGCGGCGGCCGCGGCGAGAGTCAGCTTGCTGGTGGAATGCATGAATACCCCTCTTGGTTGATTTTTGCTGCTGGCTTCAGGGTTGGTAGTGCAAGGACTGCGAGAAGCGGCGGCGCGGGATGCCGCGCCGTCACCGGGAACGCCGCGTCGAACGGCTGCCCGGGAATCAATGTATACGATCCTTGCAATCGAGGGTAGCAAGTGTGGACCCTGGCTCTCGCGGCGCTGCAGAGACAGCCGCCGATGCCGATGCACGGCGCCGCGCGGCGATGGCGGCGCCGTGCCGCCATCAGGCGTGATCGCGAGCGACGATCACGCGGATGGCTGCGTATGTTTCGCCGCCACGCGCTCGACAATGCGCGTGCGCTGCGCGAGCGTCGCCGCGTTTTGCGCGCGCACGAGTTCCACCACGGCAGGCGGCGCGCTTTCGGGGCGGCCCGCATCGAACGGGGGCGCCGGTGCATATTCGAGTTCGAGCTGGAGCGCCTGGGCCGCTTCCACGCCGATCAGCTCAGCGGCGAGCGTGAGCGCGAAGTCGATGCCCGCCGTGATGCCGCCGCCCGTGATGAGGTTGCCGTCGCGCACCACGCGCTCCTTGACCGCGATCGCGCCGAACGGTTCGAGCAGCGCATGAAAGGCCCAGTGCGTGGTGGCGCGGCGTCCACGCAGGAGACCCGCGGCGCCGAGCACGAGCGAGCCGGTGCAGACGGACGTGACGTAGCGCGCGTCGCGCGCCTGGTGGCGCAGGAAGGCGAGCGTGATGTCGTCTTCGAGCAGCGCGGCCACGCCGGCGCCGCCCGGCACGCAGATCACGTCGAGCGGCGCGCAGTCGTCGAAGATGGTATCGGGCGTGAGCAGCATGCCGGTAGCCGACATGACGGGCTCGCGTGTTTTCCAGACGAGCCGCACCTGGGTGTCCGGCATGGCCGCGAGCACGTCGTAAGGTCCGCAGAGGTCGAGCGGCTGCACACCGGGGAAAAGCAGAAATCCGATCTTGAACGCCATGGAGGATGCCTCGCAATAAAGGTGGAGAAAGACGGTGGAGAAAGACGCGCGCCGTGCCGGCGACGGCGCGCTCATCGTCACTCTACGAGCGCATGCGTGCGCAGGAGCGCCAAAAAGCACGCAAATGCTGCCAGCCGCGCCGCGCGAGCGTGCACACCGATGCCCCTTGCCCGAGCGTGACGCCGCGTCGTGAAGCGTGTGCTGAACGACGCGCCTGGCTAGCGATATGCTGATTCGCGCGCTGCACGGTGCGCATCGATTCGCACTGAACTCACGCGGAATTCGCGAGGAACGATGCGTTCGAACGCGTGTCGATGCCGGTATCGAGATGCGCGACGCGGCGCTCGAAGGCGCCGTTGCAGCATCGCTGTCGCACGAAAACGCCATACGTGCGGCGTTTTCGCCGCATCGCGCACGCGTCGCGCTGGCGCAGGCAGCAAGCGTGCGGGTCCCACCGGAGCACGTTTACCCCTGTAAACAGGTATCGAAATGCGTTCGGCAGTCAGCGCCGCGCAACAAATTTGCATCTGCGATGCAAAAGAGTCACGCAAAACGCTTGCACGCTTGTAGAATCCGCCGTTGAAGCATCTGCATTCCGCTGTGCTTCGTCGATTCACTGACCAACACTGGTAGGAGAAACATGCCGACTTCCGCAAAGAAAGTGGCCGCAAAAAAGGCAGCTGCCCCGGCCAAGAAGGTTGCCGCAAAGAAAGCGCCCGCCACCAAGACGGCCGCAGCTAAGAAGGTCGCCGTGAAGGCGTCCGGCGCACCGTCGCCGATCAAGGACACCTTCACGAAGGCCTCGCTGGCTGCTCACGTCGCTGAGCGTGCTGGCGTCGAGCCGAAGGCCACGAAGGCCGTGCTCGCCGCGCTGGAAGACACGATCCTGGGTTCAGTCCACAAGAAGGGCGCCGGCGAATTCACGCTGTCGGGTCTTCTGAAGATCGTCGTCCAGGCCGTCCCGGCGAAGAAAAAGCGCTTCGGCAAGGACCCGTTCACGGGTGAAGAGCGCTGGTTCCCGGCCAAGCCGGCATCGGTGCGCATCAAGGCGCGCGCGCTCAAGAAGCTCAAGGACGCAGCAGCGGCCTAAACGCTTCACGCCGCGGGCCCTTGTGGCCGCGGCACGCGTCAGTACCCAAAGAATCCCCGTTGGCTTCGCAGCCCACGGGGATTTTTATTTGCATACGAAAAAAGTGATGCGTCAAATCACGTGTGAAGTATGTCTCGGTATTATGGATGGATGTCGGATAAGATGTTGCTAACTATGTGTGACATTTAACGATCCCAATCTTGCCCACCGATGCTTCGAAGGCCTCATGGCGAAAGAAGCATGCGCCCATGTTATGCCCGCTTCCGAGTTCAGTATCCGCCAGGTTGAAGCGTTTCGCGCCTTGATGCAATGGCGCACCGTCACGCGCGCCGCGCTCGCGCTCGGCGTTTCGCAACCGGCGGTCAGCCGCCTGCTCGCCGACTTCGAGGCCAGCGTGGGCTTCGCATTGTTCGAGCGCGCGCGCGGCCGGCTGCTGCCGACAAGCGAGGCCCACGCGCTTCACACGGAAGTCGAGCGAGCGTTCAGCGGACTGGAGCGGGTCGTGCAGGCTGCCGCGCAGATTCGCGAGCAACGCCGCGGCGTGCTGTGCGTGGCCGGCGTGCCCGAGCTCGGCCCCGACTTTCTGCCGCGCGTGACGGCGGCGTTCGTGCAGGAGCACCAGGGCGTGGACGTGACGCTGCTCACGCTCGAGCCCGCTCTCGCGCTCGAACGCGTGGCGGCGCAGCGCTGCGATCTGGCGTTCGTCGGCGAGGAAACGGCGCCGCGTGCCGTGCGGCTAGAGCGTCTCGGGCAATGGCCGATGCGCTGCATCGTGCCGCGCGGACATCGCCTCGCACGCAAGCGCGCCATCAGCGCCGCCGATTGCGAAGGCGAACCCTTCGTTTCCTGGGCGGCGGGAACCCACGCACGCGTGCGCATCGACCGGATGTTCTCCGAGTGCGGCGTCACGCGTCTGGCAGGCGTGGAGGCGGACCTCGCGCAGGCGCTGGTGACGCTGGTGGAGGCGGGGGTGGGTATCGCGCTCGTCGACCCGCTCACGGCGGCGGGGGCAAGCGCACGCGTGGTGGTGAAGCGCTTCGTGCCGGCGCTGGAGGTGCCGCTCCATGCGGCGCGATACGCGGAGCGCGAAGCGGCGCCGCTGGCGGAGGCTTTTCTGCGTCACGCGGAGGCGGCGCTCGGCAGGTTGCGCTGAAGGCGCCAGGAGAGCTGAGAAGGCTGAGAAAGCGAGGGAAGCAGAGGAAGCAGGAAGCTGAAGAAGCGATGGCACAAGTGCGGGCACTGGGCACCGCACAAGAGCGCCAGGCACGCGCCGCACGACAGGCCAACCATCAAACTCGCCGCAAGACCCGCCAGGTTCCACCCATTGCGCACCCCATCGTGCCGCCCATGAAAAAGCCAGCCTTGGCTTGCACCGAAGGCTGGCTTGTGTAGCGTGCAGCTTTTAGCTGCGTGGTCTCGTCGCCTAGCCGGGCGTGAGCCCGGCTCATGCCGATCAGAACTTGTGGCGGATGCCCAGGCTGACCATTTCCTGCGAGCTCGAGGCCGAGTTGTAGCCGTACGAGCCGATCGATGCGCCGGCGCTCACGCCCGGTTGACCCGGCTGCGTGCCGTTGGCGTGCTGGTAAGCCGCAACTGCGTACAGGTCCGTGCGCTTCGACAGGTTGTAGTCCGCGCCGAGCGAAACCTGGTTGTAGGTGCTCGACGTGTCGCCTGCGCCGTGCGTCCAGACATAGCCGAGGCCGAGCAGCAGGGCCGGGTTCAACTGATAGCCGAGGAAGCCGCCAGCAACGTTGTAACGCTCGGTCGACTGGAATGCCGAGTAGCCGTCCGGCTTGAACTGCACGTTGGCGTAACGCACGCCGATCGTGAACGGACCTGCCACGTACTGAGCCGCGATCGAAGCATTGCCGATCGACTTGGCCGAAGCGAAGGCCGTGTTGATCTGGCCGTCGAACACTGCACCCGACGTGGCGCTCCCTGCCCAGCCGCCGTCGCGGGCTGCCGGGTTCGACGCGTTGTCCATGCGGAAGTAGCCAGCCGCAATGTTGAACGAACCGATGCCGTACGTAGCCGCTGCGCCCCAGCTTTGGCCCGAGCCCGTCGCGCCAGCGACGCCGCCCAGTGCGTACATGCCTTCGAACTGGAAGCCGTCGATAACCGGCGACGTGTACTTGACGCCGCTGTTGGTACGCGAGCTGTTGTCGTTGTTATCGACGTCACCCGGCGTAGCGAACGTGCTGCCGAAATAGTTGTCGCCAGTCAGCGGCTGGATCATGTCGACGAGCGGGTCGTACTGGCGGCCCAGCGTGACCGTACCGAATTGCTCGTGCGTCAGGCCGACCAGGGCTTGACGGCCGAACATCAGGCCGCCCTGACCGAGCTTGCCGCTGTTGACGTCAAAGCCGTTTTCCAACTGGAAAATCGCCTTCAGGCCGCCACCGAGATCTTCCGTGCCCTTCAGGCCGAAACGATCACCCGAGATGTTGCCTGCGTAGAGGCCGATCAGGTTCTTGTTGTTGCCGGCTGCGTCCTGGGTGTTGTGCACCCACTGGATCGATTCATCGATCACGCCGTACAGGGTCACGCTGCTCTGCGCGTGGGCTGCGCCCGAAGCGGCCAGCAGGGCCAGCGAGAGGGTCGAGAGTGCGATTCGTTTCATCCAGTTTTCTCCACGCAGATGTTGTTTAGTTGTTGCTTGATTTGGTTGATGCTGTTGCGGAAAGGAGAATAACGCAGCGGTGCAATTCCACTGAACTGAAAAAAAAAGGACTGTCGCAAAAAGCTGACACCTGCGGAGAAAGCCTTGAAATACGGGCGCTTAGACGATTCTTCCAAATCTCGAAAAGGAACATTGTTGACGCTGCATTATTGTCGTTTTCGATGCAAGTCGCGAAACGTGCAACCTCATGCGGGGTTGTATACGGGTAAACGTGGCGCAACCAAGGGTGAACCCTGGTTGTGCCATGGCTGAAGCCTGATCGAGTGCCGGCGAGAGCCCGCGGGGGCGGGCCTGAAAGGGGTTTAGCGCGGGTCCTGCGTATTGTGCTTGTCGCGTGTGTCGGCTTGGCGACGGGCCGCCGCTGCGGTCATCGCGAGCGCGGCGCTGGCGGCGAACACCACCGAGCGCCACGGGTGGCGCTTGACGTAGCGGTCGGCGGCGGCCACCGTGCGGCCCGCGCGCACGAGCGTGGACGCGGCCGCATAGGTGGCGCTTTTCTCCATATTGACGACCGAGCGGCGGATTTTCAGGCCTGCGGCGCTGGACCGCGCGAAGGCGCCGCCCTCGGCGCGCGCCTGGCCCACGCCGTGGACCGGCGCTGCGGCGGCGCTTGCGCCATCATCGGCGGAATCTCGGGCGGTGCCGGCCGCGATGGCCGCGGCGTAGGGCGGCGGCGCGCCGTTGCTCACGGTGTGCCGCCGTCTCGCGGCGGCGTCCGTGCCTCCGGCGGTGTTTCCTGCGGTGCTTCCCGTGGTGTTTCCCGCAGTGTTTCCATCAGGAACCGCGCGTGCCGCCTGCGTCCCCGCCGCGGCATCACGCACCGGCGCGATCGTGGACGCGGCCAGCACCGAGGCGAGTTTCGCGCGGCTGCCCGGCGGCGTTTCCTTCAGGAAAGCCCATGCCCCGCGCGGATCGTGCAGGCGCGCGCGCGCCGCCGAAAATTCCGCGCCGAGCAGCAGCACCGCCGCCGAGAAGTACAGCCACATCAGCAGCACGGCGAGCGAGCCCGCGGCGCCGAACGTCGTGGCCATGCCCGCATGCGCGAGGTAGAGCGCGAAAAGTTTCTTGCCCACCGAAAACAGCACCGCCGCGACGACGCCGCCCACCAGGGCGTCGCGCCAGTGCACCACGGCGTCGGGCAGGAAGCGCAGCAGCGCGGCGAACGCCACCGCAAGCACGAGCAGTCCGACCGCGAGTTGCACGATGTTTCCGATAATCAAATAAGTGGATTCGCCCCAGATCCACTGCCCGACGAAGGTGATGGCGGCATCGAGCACGAGCGAGACGATCAGCAGGAACGCCACGCCGAGCACGAGGCCGAACGAGATCAGCCGCACGCGCACGAGCGCGAACACCGAGGAGGCGCGCGGGCCGTCGGGCGGCCAGACGATATTGAGCGCGGAATTGAGCGACGAAAACGTTGCGGACGCCCCCACCGCGAGCATCGCGAGCGAAATCACGGCGGCCACGCCGCCCGCGCCGCCCGCGCGGTGCGCGTTTTGCACGATGGTCGTGATGCCGGCGGCGGCGTCGTTGCCGAGCACGTTGTGCACCTGGCGAAAGAGCTCGCCGCGCGCTGCGTCGGCGCCGAAGAACCAGCCGGCCACCGCGATCACCATCACGAGCGTGGGCGCGAGCGAAAACGCCGAATAGAACGCGATGCTCGCGGCCAGCGACGGGCAGCGGTCGGAGATGAACTGCCGGCACGCGTAGACGACCCAGGAGGCTTCCTTGCGGGCGGCGGATTCGAGTCGTTCCGATGAAGTGGTTGCCATGTTGTGCGTCCTGCGTTCCGGCGTGGGTTTTTCACAGTGCCGGCACATTGTCCGGCGCGCGTGGAACGACCGCGTCGGGCCTCATTCGGTTCGTTCGATCTCGTTCGACTTCATCTGAATATATAGCAAGCCCGATACCCGCGCCCCTCGGCCAGCCACGGCGAGGCCTTACAGGAAGCACTCGATCGCGCGCCCGGACAGCTCGCGTGATCCGTCGCCCAAAACGTCTTATACTGAAAAAACCCACAATCACAAAGCCGAGGACGCATCATGCTGCAGATGTCCCGGCGTCAGTTCCTCAAGGTCACGGCAACGTCGCTGGCGGGTTCCAGCCTTGCGTTGATGGGTTTCGCACCCGACAACGCGCTTGCCGAGGTCCGACAATACAAACTGGCGCGCACCACTGAAACCCGCAACACCTGCCCGTATTGCTCGGTGGGCTGCGGGATCCTCATGTACGGTCTCGGCGACGGCGCGAAAAACGCCACCGCGAGCATCATCCATATCGAGGGCGATCCCGATCACCCGGTCAATCGGGGCACGCTGTGCCCGAAGGGCGCGAGTCTGATCGACTTCATTCACAGTCCGCAGCGGCTCAAGTATCCCGAGTACCGGGCGGCGGGCTCGAACGAATGGAAGCGCATCTCGTGGGACGAGGCGCTCGACCGCGTCGCGAAGCTGCTGAAAGCGGACCGCGACGCGAACTTCGTCGAGCAGACCGCGGACGGCAAGACCGTCAACCGCTGGTTGACCACCGGCATGCTGGCCGCCTCGGCGGGCAGCAACGAAGTCGGTTACCTCACGCATAAAGTGGCCCGTTCGATGGGCCTGCTCGCATTCGACAACCAGGCGCGTGTCTGACACGGCCCGACGGTGGCAGGTCTTGCCCCGACGTTTGGCCGTGGTGCGATGACGAACCATTGGGTCGACATTCGCAATGCGGACGTGATTCTGGTGATGGGCGGCAATGCGGCCGAGGCGCACCCGTGCGGCTTCAAGTGGGTCACGGAGGCCAAGGCGCACCGCAAGGCGCGGCTCATCGTGGTGGACCCGCGCTTCACGCGCACGGCATCGGTGGCGGACTTCTACGCGCCGATCCGCACCGGCACGGACATCGCGTTCCTGGGCGGCGTGATCAACTGGCTGCTCACGAACGACAAGATCCAGCACGAGTACGTGAAGAATTACACGGACTTCCCGTTCATCGTGCGCGACGACTTCGCGTTCAACGACGGCATCTACTCGGGCTACGACGCGCAAAAGCACGCGTATCCGGACAAGACGTCGTGGAACTACGAGATCGGCGACGACGGCTTCGTGAAGACCGACGACACGCTGCAGAACCCGCGCTGCGTCTACAACCTGCTCAAGCAGCATTACTCGCGCTATACGCCCGAGATGGTGGAGAAGGTCTGCGGCACGCCGAAGGAAAAATTCCTCAAGGTGTGCGAAATGCTGGCGACCACGGCCGTGCCGGGCCGCGCGGGCACCATCATGTACGCGCTCGGCTGGACCCATCACTCGATCGGCTCGCAGATGATCCGCACGGGCGCGATGGTGCAATTGCTGCTCGGCAACATCGGCATCGCGGGCGGCGGCATGAACGCGCTGCGCGGCCACTCGAACATCCAGGGGCTCACCGACCTCGGGCTGATGTCGAATCTGCTCACCGGCTACATGACGCTGCCGAGCGAGGCCGAGCAGGACTACAACGACTACATCAAGAAGCGCGCGCTGGAGCCGCTGCGGCCGAACCAGCTCAGCTACTGGCAGCACTACAACGCGTTCTTCGTGAGCTTCATGAAGTCGTGGTGGGGCGACGCGGCCACGAAGGAGAACAACTGGGGCTACGACTGGCTGCCGAAGCTCGACAAGCCCTACGACCTGTTGCAGACCATCGAGCTGATGAATCAGGGCAAGGTCAACGGCTATATCTGCCAGGGTTTCAACGTGATCGCGTCCGCGCCCGACAAGGCGAAGACGCTTTCGGCGCTCGGCAAGCTCAAGTGGCTCGTGATCATGGACCCGCTCGCCACCGAAACATCGGAGTTCTGGCAGAAGCACGGCGACTATAACGATGTCGATCCCGGCTCGATCCAGACCGAGGTGTTCCGCCTGCCCACGACGTGCTTCGCCGAAGAAAACGGCTCGCTCGTGAGTTCGAGCCGCGTGCTCCAGTGGCACTGGAAGGGCGCCGAGCCGCCGGGCGAGGCGAAGAGCGATCTCGAGATCATGTCGGGGCTGTTCCTGCGCATTCGCGCGGCGTATCAGAAGGACGGCGGCAAGCTGCCCGATCCGATCGTCAAGCTCGACTGGCCGTACTCGGACCCGGCGAGCCCCACGCCCGAAGAGCTCGCGATGGAGTACAACGGTCGCGCGCTCGCCGATCAGACCGATGCGAAGGATCCCACCAGGGTGCTCGTGAAGAAGGGCGAGCAGCTCTCGGGTTTTGCGCAGCTCAAGGACGACGGCAGTACCGCGAGCGGCTGCTGGATCTTCTGCGGCGCGTGGACCCAGGCGGGCAACCAGATGGGCCGGCGCGACAACTCGGACCCCACCGGCATCGGCCAGACGCTCAACTGGGCCTGGGCCTGGCCCGCGAACCGCCGCGTGCTCTACAACCGGGCCTCGTGCGATACGGCGGGCAAGCCGTTCGATCCCACGCGCAAGCTGATCGGCTGGAGCGGCAGCGCGTGGACCGGCGCGGACGTGCCCGACTACAAGGTCGACGAATCGCCCGATCTGAACATGGGGCCGTTCATCATGAACCCCGAAGGCGTCGCGCGTTTCTTCGCCCGCGACGGCATGAACGAAGGGCCATTTCCCGAGCACTACGAACCATTCGAGAACCCGCTCGGCTATAACCCGTTCCATCCCAGCAACCCGCAGGCCACGAGCAACCCCGCGGCGCGCGTGTTCCCGGACGACCGCAAGACGTTCGGGACGGCGCAATCGTTCCCGCACGTCGCCACCACGTATCGCCTTACCGAGCACTTCCACTTCTGGACCAAGCACGCGCGGCTGAACGCCATCATCCAGCCGCAACAGTTCGTCGAGATCGGCGAGGAGCTCGCGAAGGAGGTGGGCGTGGCCGATGGCGCACGCGTGAAGGTGTCGAGCAATCGCGGCTACCTGATCGCGGTGGCCGTGGTCACCAAGCGCATCAAGCCTCTGACGATCGAGGGCAAGACCGTGCACACGGTGGGCGTGCCGCTGCATTGGGGCTTCACGGGACTGACGAAACCCGGCTATCTGACGAATACGCTCACGCCGCCCGTCGGCGACGGCAATTCGCAGACGCCCGAGTTCAAGTCCTTTCTCGTGAAAGTGGAAAAGGCGTAAGGGGGACGACATGGCATTGCAATCGCTCGATATCAAGCGCCAGTCGGCCACCACGACGCCGCCGCCCGGCGTGCGCGAGCCGGTCACGGGCACGGTCGCGAAGCTCATCGACGTCACGAAGTGCATCGGCTGCAAGGCGTGTCAGACCGCCTGCATGGAGTGGAACGATCTGCGCGACGAGGTGGGCGTGAACCATGGGGTGTACGACAACCCCATGGACCTCACCGAGCATTCGTGGACGGTGATGCGCTTTACGGAGTACGAAAATCCGGACGGCAACCTCGAATGGCTGATCCGCAAGGACGGCTGCATGCATTGCGAGGACCCGGGCTGCCTCAAGGCGTGCCCGTCGCCGGGCGCGATCGTGCAGTACACGAACGGCATCGTGGATTTTCACGAGGAAAACTGCATCGGCTGCGGCTACTGCATTACCGGCTGCCCGTTCAATATTCCGCGCCTTTCGAAGAAGGAGCATCGCGTCTACAAGTGCACGCTCTGCTCGGACCGCGTGGCCGTGGGGCAGGAGCCCGCCTGCGTGAAGACCTGCCCGACCGGCGCGATCGTGTTCGGCACCAAGGAAGACATGAAGCAGCACGCGGCCGAGCGGATCGCCGATCTCAACGAGCGCGGCTTCGACAAGGCCGGGCTCTACGATCCGCCGGGCGTGGGCGGCACGCACGTGATGTACGTGCTGCATCATGCGGATCAGCCCTCGCTGTATCACGGCCTGCCCGACAACCCGCGCATCAGTCCGTTCGTGCGGCTCTGGAAGGGCGTGGCCAAGCCACTCGCGCTCGCGGGCATCGCGCTCGCGGCGGTGGCCGGCTTCTTCCACTACACGCGGGTGGGGCCGAACGAAGTGAGCGAAGAGGACGAACAGGCCGCGCGCGACGAGGCGCGGCGCATCCGTGGCGAACCCGAGGAGCGCGACGATGAACAACGATGAACCGCAACCGACTCAGCCGCGTTCAATTGAGCCGCATTTAATCCAGCCGCATTTAATCCAGCCGCATTTAATCCAGCGCTACACGGCCAACGAGCGCAGCAATCACTGGATTACCGCGATCACTTTCGTGCTGCTCGCGCTCTCCGGCCTCGCGATGTTTCATCCGGCCATGTTCTGGCTTTCCGCGCTGTTCGGCGGCGGGCAATGGACGCGCATCCTGCATCCGTTCATCGGCGTGGTGATGTTCGTCTCGTTCATGGTGCTCGCGCTGCGTTTCTGGCATCACAACTATCTGGATTCGGCCGACGTGCAATGGCTCAAGCAGATGGACGACGTGCTCAATAATCGCGAGGACAAGCTGCCCGAAATCGGCAAATACAATGCGGGACAGAAGCTGCTATTCTTCGTGATGGTGGTTTGCCTTGTGCTGCTGCTGCTGAGCGGCATCGTGATCTGGCGGCGCTATTTCTCGTTCTACTTTCCCGTCACGCTGATCCGCGTGGCGTCCGTCGTGCATGCGGCCACGGCATTCGTGCTGATCGTGGGCATCGTCGTGCATATCTACGCGGCGTTGTGGGTGAAGGGCTCGATTCGCGCGATGACGCGCGGCTACGTCACCTGGGGATGGGCGAGAAAGCATCATCCACGCTGGTTCCGCGAGAGCATCAAGTAGCGGCGCATGCGGCCTGGCACGAGCCGCCCGGGCATGCCGGCAAGCCGCCCGCCCGCAAGGGCGCGGCGGCTTTCTGTTATTGGAGAATGGAGACGATACGCCGTGACGCAACGCATTCTCGATCCTGAGCAGATTCGGGTCCAGGATCCCTCCGCGATTCCACGCATCCGTCTGCCCGAGCGCGCGGCGCATTTCCGTGAGCGCGCCGCGCGTCTGCGCAAGCTGGCGGACCACAATCCCATCGGCGGCTACGTGCGCCTCATGGCGGCGCTCGTGGACGCGCAGCAGCACGCGCTGGAGCAGCTCGAAGCGCAGATGCCGCCTGACGAAGCCATCGCCCACGCGCAGCGCCATTCGATGCCGATCCTGCCCGCGCTCGGCGGCGAGCGCGACCCGCAATGGCGCGCGGTGTTGCGCCGCCTCGCGGACCGCGTGGAGGCGGCGGGCGCGGTCACGCCCGCGCTCGCGAACGTGCTGGACACCTTGCGCGCGATGAGCGACACCGAACTCGACGCGCAAGCCGACGCGCTGCTCGCGCAACGCCACGCGGAAATCGCGCCTGCCACGGCGCCTTTCATCATGGCGGCGCTGCAGGTGGTGTGGACCGATCTTGCGAGCCGCCTGAACGCCCAGGACGTGCCCTATATGGACGCGCCGGGCGTGTGCCCCGTCTGCGGCGTGCCGCCCGTTGCGAGCATCGTGCGCGTGGGCGGCGCATTCCAGGGCTACCGTTACGTGCAATGCAGCCTGTGCGGCACCGAGAATCACGTCGTGCGCGTGAAGTGCACGAACTGCGATTCGACCAAGGGCATCGCATATCACGGTATCGAAGGCGGCAATCCGGCCTTGAAAGCGGAATCGTGCGACGAATGCCATACCTATCGCAAGATCGGCTATCAGGAGAAGGATTTCGACTTCGAGCCGCTCGCCGACGACCTCGCGAGCCTCACGCTCGATCTGCTGATGAGCGAGGCCGGTTATCGGCGCGCGAGTGCGAATCCACTGCTTTATCCCGAGGCGCCGGCCGAATCATGACGCGCACGAGCGAGACGAGCGAAGCCGCGCGCGAGAGGGAAGGTGAGCATAGTCAGCACGATAACCACGCGAGGGCCGGCCAGAACGCCGGGCACGCGCTGAACGCGCTGCTTGCGCAGATGCCGGCCGTGGAGCGCGTGATCGCCTCGCCCGAGGCACAGCCGCTGATTGCGGAGCATGGGCGCACGCAGGTGCTCGCGGCCATCCGCGCGACGCTCGACGGCTGGCGGCGCGACGCGCAGGCGGGCACGCTGGCGCCGGACGCGGACGGCGCGCCAACGCCGTTCTCGATCGAGCGGGTGATAGCCGATGCGCACCGCGCGCTTGCCGCGCGCGCACAAAGCGCGTTGCGCGCGGTGTTCAATCTGACTGGCACGGTGCTGCACACGAATCTGGGCCGCGCGCTGCTGCCCGACGTGGCCGTGCGCGCCGTGGTGCAGGCGCTCACGCAGCCCGCGAACCTCGAATTCGATCTGGCCACCGGCAAGCGCGGCGATCGCGACGACCTGATCGATGCGCTCATCTGCGAGCTCACCGGCGCCGAGGCAGCGACGGTCGTGAACAACAACGCCGCGGCGGTGCTGCTCACGCTCTCCGCGCTGGCCGCGCGCAAGGAAGTGATCGTCTCGCGCGGCGAACTGGTGGAAATCGGCGGAGCGTTTCGGATTCCTGACATCATGAGCCGCGCGGGCGCGCGGCTCCGCGAGGTGGGCACGACCAATCGCACCCATCTGAAGGATTACGAAGCCATGATCGGTGCGCGCACGGCGCTGCTGATGAAAGTCCATTGCAGCAACTATGCGATCAGCGGCTTCACGAAGAGCGTCGAGCTCGACGAGCTCGCGCCGCTCGCGCAGCGCCACGGCTTGCCGGTCGCGGTGGACCTCGGCAGCGGCACGCTCGCCGATCTCACGCAGTGGGGCCTGCCCGCCGAGCCCACCGTGCGCGCCACCGTGGAAGCGGGCGCCGACCTCGTGACCTTCAGCGGCGACAAGCTGCTAGGCGGCCCGCAGGCGGGGCTGATCGTCGGGCGCAAGGAGCTGATCGCGAAGATCAAGAAGCATCCGCTCAAGCGTGCGTTGCGCGTCGGCAAGCTCACGCTCGCCGCGCTTGAGCCCGTGCTCAAGCTCTATCAGGCGCCCGAATTTCTGCGCGAGCGCCTGACGACGCTGCGGCTGCTCACGCGTCCCGCGAACGAGATGCACGAAGCGGCCGCGCGCGTGCTGCCCGTGTTGCAGCGCGCGCTTGGCGACGGCTACGCGGCGAGCGTCGAGCCGATGCTGAGCCAGATCGGCAGCGGCGCGTTGCCGGTCGACGTCTTGCCGAGCAGTGGGCTGGTCGTGCGCCATCGGGGCAAGGGCGGCAGCGGCCGCGCGTTGCTCAAACTGGAGCGCGCGTTGCGCGCGCTGCCGCGGCCCGTGATCGGCCGCATTGCCGACGACGCCTTGCGGCTCGACCTGCGCTGCCTCGAAAGCGCCGACGAAGCGGCCTTCGTCGCGCAACTCGCGGAGCTGCGCCTGTGATCGTCGGCACGGCGGGACATATCGATCACGGCAAGACCACGCTCGTGCGCGCGCTCACCGGCGTGGACACTGACCGGCTCAAGGAAGAAAAGGCGCGCGGCATTTCGATCGAGCTTGGCTATGCCTATGCGCCGCTCGCGAATGGCGACGTGCTCGGCTTCATCGACGTGCCCGGACACGAGAAGCTCGTGCATACGATGGCGGCCGGCGCGTGCGGGATCGACTTCGCGCTGCTCGTGATTGCCGCCGACGACGGCGTGATGCCGCAAACGCGCGAACATCTCGCGATCCTGCAACTGCTCGGCGTCACGCAAGGCGCGATTGCGCTCACCAAGGTGGACCGCGTGGATGCCGCGCGCGCGGCCGAAGTGCGCGCGGAAATCGCCGCGTGGCTCGCGCCCACGGCGCTGGCCGGCGCACCGTGCTTCGAAACGCAGGCGACGCAGCCCGGCGACGCCGGTGTCGCGCAACTCGATGGCTGGCTGCGCGAGCGCGCCGTGCACTGGCAGGCGCGCCGCGACGACGGCCTGTTCCGTCTCGCCGTGGACCGCGTCTTCACCTTGACGGGGCAGGGCACGGTCGTGACCGGCACCGTTTTCGCGGGACGGGTGCGAACCGGCGACACCTTGCTGCTCGCGCCCGCGGGCATGCCGGTGCGAGTACGCAGCATCCACGCGCAAAATCGCGCGTCGGAAACGGGGCAAGCGGGACAACGTTGCGCACTCAACCTTTCCGGCATCGAGAAGGACCAGATCGCGCGCGGCGACTGGATCGTCGATGCGCGGCTCGCGCAACCCGCCACGCGTCTGGACGTCGAGCTGAGTCTGCTCGATGACGCGGGCCTCACGCTCCAGCATTGGTCGCCGCTGCACGTGCATCTGGGCACGACGCATCGCGTGGCGAACGTCGCGCTGCTCGAAGGCGATACGCTGGCGGCGGGAGAACGGGCTCGCGTGCAGCTCGTCTTCGATGCGCCGCTGCATGCGATGCCCGGCGACCGCTTCATCGTGCGCAACGCGCAGGCGAGCCGCACGGTGGGTGGCGGCCGCGTGCTCGATCCATTCGGGCCCGCGCGGCGCAGGCGCACGCCCGAGCGCCGTGCGTGGCTCGATGCGCTGCGCGCATGGCTCGACGAAGGCAAGCTCGGCGCGCTGATCGACGAGGCACCGCGCGGTCTCACGCGCGCCACGCTCACGCAGTTGACGGGCTTCGATGCGAGCATGCTCGCGCTGCCCGACGACGCGGTCGTGATCGCGCCGCAAGGACGTGCCACGGAATCCGTCGTGCTCGCGCGCGATCGTTGGCTGCGCCTCGCGGCGCACATCGTCGAGGTGCTCGGCGAATTCCATGCACGCACACCGGACGAGCAGGGCCCGGACGCCGCGCGCCTGCGGCGCATGGCGGCGCCGCTCGTGAGCGACGAGATCTGGCGCGCGGCCGTGGACGCGCTCATCGAAGCCGGACGTATCGCGCGCAGCGGGCCGTGGCTGCATCTGCCCGAGCATGCGGTCTCGCTCGATGCGCGCGAGGAAGCGCTTGCCGCGCGCCTCATGCCGTTGATCGCGCAAGGACGCTACGACCCGCCCTGGGTGCGCGACCTGGCGCGCGAAGCGCGCGAGCCCGAAGAGCAGGTACGCGCGCTGCTGCGCAAGCTTGCGCGCCTCGGCCGGCTCTATCAGATCGTGCGCGACCTGTTCTACGATCGCGACGTGGTTCACGAGCTTGCGCGTCTGGTTGCGCATCTGGCCGAAGCGCCGCAGTCGCAAGCAAGCGGCGTGGGCGCGGCGGCGTTTCGCGATGCCGCGAGACTCGGGCGCAAGCGCGCGATCCAGATTCTGGAGTTCTTCGATCGCGTTGGATATACTCGGTTCCAGCGCGATTTGCATTTATTGAGGCCCGATAGCCGCATGCGCGACTGGCTTTAGCGTGCGACTAGTGTTGAAAATTTCCGCAGTTTTCGCGTGTTTTTCACTGCATCAGCTTCATAACGGAAGGCAATCGTATCGGGTGGTACGGCCAGACTTCAAATCTGGTTGGGGACGTCAGCCGTTCCCGGGATGGTTCGACTCCATCTGCTTTCCGCCAATCCACAGCAGCGTTCGAGACGACATCAAGCGCCTTTCCTCGCGTGCACCATATCGTCGCCGGCATCGGGCGGAAGACGCCGCACAAGCGGAATCGATCCAACCGAAAGCAGACCCGCGACGAGAAACGCCAGGAGAAAATCCGCGGGCTCGATATGCGTGCGCCCGTGCAACGCTCGGGAAAGCTGCAGCACGATCCCGCCGACTGCGACCCCCAAACCGAGCGACACTTGCTGGACGACGCTGCCGAGGCCCGTCGCGCGACCCACATCGGGGCTCGCGATGTCCGCGTAGATAAGCGTATTGAGGCTCGTGAACTGCAGCGCGGAGAAAAATCCGCCAACCAGTACGATCAGCCAGATCACCAACGTCGGGGTCGATGAGCCGAAGATGCCACATGCGGCCGTCGCCACGCCGGATATCGCTGCGTTGTAGATGAGCACCTTGCGAAATCCCAGTCTGCGAAGCGTCACCGACGTGAGCGGACGCATGAAGATGCTGCCAAACGCGGAACCGCACGTGATGAGGCCCGACTGGAACGCCGTCATGCCCAGCCCGACCTGAAGCGAGAGCGGCAGCAGAAACGGCACGGCGCCACATCCGATACGAAACAGCGATCCGCCGAGCACGCTGGCGCGAAACGTCGGCACGTCGAAGAAGCGCAAATCGAGCACGGGCTCTTTCGCGTACCTCGCATACGGCACATAGAGTGCGAGCAGGATCGCGCCCGCGACGAACATTTCCCACGCAGTCGAGTCGGCGACGATTCCGCTGTCGACGAGCGAGAGCCCCAGCAGCACGAACGTCGCACCGAATGCGCACAGTAGCGAACCGGGCCAGTCGAACGCACCGGGATGCGGCTCTTTTGTGTTCGCGATGTAGCGGCCGCTCAGATAGACGCCGGCGACGCCGATCGGCACGTTGATGAAAAACATGAGCCGCCAGTGCAGATAGGTCGCGATAAAGCCGCCCAGCAGCGGCGCGAGAACCGGCCCGACGTACCACGCCATACTCAGATAGTTCATCGCGCGGACGAACTGATGCTTCGGTACGGCCCGCACGACGATGATGCGGCCGACCGGCACCATCAGCGCGCCGCCGACACCCTGCACGAAACGCGCGAACGTGAACATGTGCAGCGATGGCGAGGCGGCGCATATCAGCGACCCGGCGACGAAAATGCCGATGGCGGTCCGGAACACGGCGAGCGCGCTGAAACGATCGGCAAGCCAGCCGCAGATCGGGATGAACACGCCGAGGCTGACCACGTAGCTGATGATGGTGATTTTCAGCGAGACGGGATCGCTGCCGAAGTCCCGCGCCATCGCGGGCAGGGCGGTGACGATGATGTTGGCGTCCACGGCCTCCATGAAGAAGGCGCAGGCAACAATGAGGGTGGAGATGAGGGTGGCAGCTGCTTGCCTGGGACTGCTGCGAGGGTTTGGGCTTGGGCGGCCAATCACGAACGGTGTCTTCCTTGTTGATTTAACCGGCTCGACGACGCTGCGTTCGAAATTCTAACCCTTCATCCGCCCTTTGGGGATCCGCACGTTTGCAACCGGCCGGGCCTTGTTGTCAGCGTGATTTCAATTGCTCGACAACATACTGGCTGACGATCAGGTCCAGGTGCGCTCCGCCGGCATTCTTGTAAGCCGTCCGGTCGCGAGCCGCACGATGGAACGCCGGCATCCGGCACAGATCGAACAGATCGCCTTCGATGTCGCCTTCCCCAATCACGCCCGCCTGCATCGGGATCTGGATGTCGCTCGCTTGGGCCGCGCTCTGGCGGTCGTCGACGAAAATCCGGGCGCCCCGGAACACATCGCAATCGGCCTCCTGCATGTCGGGCCGGGAACGGTGTCGCCCGGAATATGCGGGATGCCGCCGGTCACGACGCGCATGGGGATACCCGAATGGGTCTCCACGGCATGGATGCTTCTCTTGAAACCCATATGCTGATGTCCTCTTTCGTGTTGCCGCCACGGTGCGGCGTAAAGATAAATTCAGGCCGGTTTCTCCGCGCTCATTTCGAATTGAGGGAAGCCTTTAAACGAGCAGACACCACATTGCGACTAGCGGGCGGGCTCCCGATCGCATCGCGTGCACGCTACTGGGCAGGTTGTGCAGGCCGCCGCCGATGCCCGGATCGAACCAGTCTCCATCGCGTTGGCGGAATTCACCAGCGCTTAGCAGTACATAAGCCTCTTCGGGCGGATGGTGATGATCGGGATAGCGCGTGTGTGGCGCGAGCAAGGAGAATCCCAGTTGGACGTCGTAGCGGCTTTCCATGCCGCCGGGGCCGCAAATCATGCCGTGGACGTGGTTTTCGACATAATTGTCGCTGCCATTCAATCCCGACGTTCGCCGTTGCCAGCCGATCGAAGGCGCGAGTGTTTTGATGGCGCGCGCCGCGACACCGAGATCGGACGGCTCGCCAAGAACCGGCTCAAGGGCCGGGTCGAGCAGTTCGCAAGCGGGATACCGTTTGCTGTTGCGCTTGCCATCGTCGGACGGATGATCGAGACGCTCGAACACTTTCACGGCTAACTGGCGTGCGGTATCCGGGAGCGCTGGCGCCTGAAACAGCGTGCGCGCAACGCGGATGAACTGCTCCAGGTCTGCAGGTCGCTGATACATAGAGGCTCCGAAAAACGGGTTGCAATGTCGCGTGCCGTCGCGACGCAAATTTGGGCATGCGCGTTTCGCGCCGGTCACAAAAGACCATGATATGGCCGGATTCAGATGGCCAGATTCAGTCGACGCTCACCGCGCTTTGCATGGGCGCCGCTTCCCTGGGAACCGTGCGTTGCCGACCGATTTCGAGCATACCGATGCTGCCGAGTATCAAAAGCGTCGCCACGATTTCCAGCAGTCCCACCTGCTCGCCGGCGGCCCAGCCGATCAAAAGCGCAATGACGGGCGTGACGTAGACGGCGCCTGAGGCAGCGACGGCGCCCAGCTCCTGCAGGAGGAAGTAGTAGAGGACAAACGCCGTGCCCGTGCCCAGCAGGCCCAGACCGATCACCACGCCCGCCGTGGCGCGCCCGTCCTGCAGTATCTGGCCGATGCCGTGGCGGTCGGTCAGCGCGAACAGCATCAGCAGCGCAAGTCCCGTCTGCCAGGTCACGATGGCCAGAGGAGGGAGCCTGATGGGAGAGAGAAAGCGCCGGACGTAGATATACGAGAGTCCGAAGACGATCGACCCCGCCATCATCCACGCGATGCCCGCGAGGCTGATCGGGTCGTTGCCGCCGAGGGCGGCCCACGGGCGAGCAATGAGCGTAATGCCGACCATGCCCAGCGCCACGCCGGACACCATCAGCGAGTTCATCTTCTCGTTACGCAGAAACAGCGTCGACGCCAGGGAGGTGAAGATGGCGGGCGACCCGCCGAGCACGCCGGCAATACCGGACGGCAGGACCGCCGTGCCCTTCGCCATGGCGAAGTAGGAGAACGCGGTGGCGAGCGCGGCCATCACCGAGAAGTGATGCAGATACCGGACCTGGCCAAACCTCAGTACGCCGTTGCGCCATGCGAGCGCCGCGAGCGGAATGAACCCGAACAGCACCCGCAAAAGCGATATCTGACCTGGGCTGATATACGCAGCCGCCCATTTCATGTAGATGAAATTCGACCCCCAGAACAGGCCGAGGAGAATGAAGGCGGTATAGATGCGTATCAAGGTACGATCCAGACGGTATGGTCAGCCACTACGGGGCGCGCTTGATGCGGTTGCCTCGAATGGCGTGGGGCCAAAGTGTCCGTGGCCCCTTCAGTGCCGCCCATGACGGGCGAATACATGCGCGTTCAGCATATCCGGTGGTATCGGCGCCCGGTCGCGCTTCAGCGTTGTTTATAGATAGCTGAAGCCGTGCTTGCGAAGTGGCGATCCGTCGTTGGGAATGCTAAGCGAGCCAGGGGAAAAAGCGCCGGCCAAGGCCAGCGCAAACTTCTTCGCGAATCGGTGCGGCTGAACGAAGTCAGCGTGACGCTCAGGCGGCTGCTTTAAGGCTGGCGTGCGGATCGATCACAAATTTCCTGGGCACGCCGGAATCGAATTCCGCGTAGCCGACCGGCGCCGTGGTGCGGCCTCGCACCATGTGTTGGTCGGATCCGCAAATGTTCGTGGCCACCTCTCGCAGAATGACGCCGTGGTTGGCCTTGCGGCCGGACGGATCGGAGAGTTCGGGGAAACGCGATATTTTGCACTTCCACTTTTCCAGGGCCTGCGAAAACGACACCGCGATTTCCGGACATGCTGTCTCCTGATTGCTTTCTCGATGAGCGCTGAGTATTGGATCGAGCAGAGCCGGCGTCAACGCGCATTATTTTCACGCTGGCATGACTTCAGGTTATGCGGGAAGTTTTGGGGCGCGACTTGGGCGTGGTGCCGCGGCGTAAAGCGTGGCGTTTTTCTCCCTTGATTAAGCCGCAGTGATGAAAAATATCAACCCGGCTTATGATGTGAGCGCGAACCGGCAATCGATTTACGTTCGTACACGACTTCGGCTTGGCGGCGGTCGCCACGCATCGTGAGGGGGAAGGCATGCAGAGCGAAAATTTCGGGCGGATTGCTCGCGGCAACAAGCCGGTGCTGGTGGTCGCGCCGCACGTTGGCGCCAGCGTGCCCGCGCAATTGCTGACCAATCCGGCCTGGGCGCCAATCGATGGACGCCTGTCCGATCCGGCAGGCATCGCGTGGATGGCGACGGCGCGCGAACAGGGCATCTCGACGGTTTCGGCGTGCATTCACCCCTGTGTGATCGACTTGAACGTGGCCACCGACAATCGGTCGCTATCGCCGCGCTTGAACCGGGTGGGACTGTGCCGGACGCACACGTCGCGCGGCGAGCCTCTTTATCCGCACGACTGCGAACCGGACGAGGAAGCAGTCGCCGCGCGCGTCGCCGCCTGGTGGCTTCCGTTTCATCAGATGGTGACGGCCGAGATCGTTCGCCTCAGGCAATTGCACGAGAATATTGCGGTGCTTTTCTCGCACGCGAGCTCCTGGCTTTCACCGTACCGCGAGCAGGCAGGGGGAACCGATTTCAATCTGGGCACCCACCAGGGCGCGGCGTGCGACCGTCAACTGCTTGCCGCGCTCACCGATGCCGCTCAAGCGCACGGACGGTCATGGGTGGTCAACGGGAAGCTCGGCGGCGTCTTCGCCGCACAGCACTATGGTGTGCCCGCGAGCGGCGTGCATGTGGTCGAGGTCGAGATCGCCGGCAAATGGCGCAGCGAGCTCGAGGCAAGCAGCGAAGCCGGGCGGGTTTGCGATGCACCTCAGGCCGACATGGCCGCACTTCTCGATAGCGCGGGCGCCGCGGTCCTCAAACTCCCTGCTGCTGCCGGCGACGTGCTCGGCGCGCTCGAAGCCATGCGATGCACCGATTAACGATGGAGAGCGGCCGGTTTCGCGCGAACGGTGCGTCCGCGACGTGCTGGATTTTGGAAAGCATTCCTCAACAGCCATGAAAGACAGCGCGCCAGAAAAATACCCCGATTGGGATCTCCTTGCCAGCTGGGTGGCCGTGGTGGAGGCCGGCTCGATTTCGGATGCCGCAAGTCGTCTTGCCATTTCGCAGGCAGGCGTTTCGCAGCGTATCAAGGCCCTCGAAACACTGCTGGATACGACCTTGCTCGACCGCGCCACGCGCCCCGCGCGGCCAACGGCGGCGGGGCAGCGCCTGTTCGAGCATGCCACCGTCCTCCTGCAAGGCGCCGACCAGATGGTCGAGAGCGTGCGCAACGTCACTCGCGCCAAGCGGGTCGTCGTGCGCCTGGGGTGTGTCGATTCTTTCGCGGCGACCATCGGTCCGATTGCCATCAAAGCGTTGTCCGGCACATCCCACCATATCCGTCTCTGGTCCGGTATCACCCCGGCACTCGACGGTCAGTTGGAGGCCCGGCAGCTCGACATGGCGGTGACGACCAGCAGTTCGTCGCATGCCCCCGGCATCCGCAAAAGGAAGCTGTTCTCGGAGCCCTATGTCGTGGTCCTCCCGGGCAGCTTCGAAGTCGACCGCTACACGACGCTGACCGGGCTGAGCAACCATCTGCAGTTCATTCGCTATAGCGCGCGCTCGGTCATCGGCCAGCACGTCGACTCGTATCTTTCCTCGCTCGGTGAAAACATCGAGCGCACCTGTGAATTCGACGCTACGGACCCGATGCTCAGCCTCGTCGCGGCCGGCCTGGGCTTCGCCATTACCACGCCCCTGTGCTTGTGGCAGTCCCGCCACTACGTACCTGACGTTCGTGTGGTTCCGTTGACGGCGTTCTCGCGACATGGGCGGCCTTATGGCCGGCTCACCCGTTCGTTTTATCTTTCGTATCGGGAAAACGAGCTCGGACATCTTCCCACCGATCTCTACGATCTGATTCGGCGCGCGTTTGAGCGGCAGGTGGCGCGCGATATCGCCAAGGCGCTTTCGCTGAAGCCCGAAGACGTGGGCGACACCGACGACGAATAGTGCGAGTGCGGCCCGCTTAATGCCGTGAGGCGGCGAGGCGCTGAAAGCTCGTTTTCCAGCCCTGGTTGGTCGCGTTGTCGATGACGCCGTGAAAGATCGCCAGCACTTCGTCGATTGAAATCGTGCCGGCCACCCGGTGCTCGATCCATAGACCGTGCGTGAGCGCCAACGCCTGGATGGCGTAGATGTTGGCCATCGGCGCGTCGCAGCCCGCCTGCCGAAAATCATGAATGAAGTTCGAGCGCAGGCGCCGCGAAAACGCCGCGCATAGACGCTGAACCTCCACTTCATGGGCCGACGAACTCCACATGTGCGGCCAGACGTTGGCAGCGCCGGGGCTCATCACTTCGTCGCTAAAGCACATGTCGACCGTGAATTTCAGGCGCTCGACGGGATCGCTGATGTTGCGCCGGCCAGCGATCAGTTGATTGCGAACGCTCCGGATCATGTAGACGAACGTCTTGTAGACGAGATTGCTCTTGTTCTCGAAGTGGTGATGCACGAGGCCCACTGAAACGCCTGCGTGCTCGCTCACTTTACGGATCGTCAGATTTTCCAGGCCGACCTGGCCCACCACCTCCAGCGTCGCGTCGACGAGTTTCAGGCGCATGCCGTCGTACTCCACGGGCTCTTCCTTGCGGGTTTCAACCTTGACGGTGTGTTCCGCGTCATCACGCATCGTGCTGTCCTTACTCGGGAGACAGGGGCTGGCGCCCCAAAAAGCTGAACATTCGTTCACAGGAAATAGAAGTATAGCGGCTTTGATTTCACGGAATCGCTGAACATATGTTCATGGATTGGAGCGGGTTGTGGGACGGGTGTTTACCCTTCGCTTCCGTAAGTCTGAAGATTTATCCGTGTAAACCCCAATGAAAACATTTTTGACATCCTCGCGAACGGATATATATTCCCATCAGCATGTTTTTTACTGAACATATGTTCAGTGATTGGTTGGATGTCGTCGCTTCCCGTGTTCAGCGTGTCTCGCCCGGTTGTCGCGCACGTCGTTCATAACGGCCAACGATTTACAACATAAAGCGAAGTTAAATAAGCGGCCGTTCTTTTGGCACCCTCTAGTCTGGACACTGAGCGTTGCTGGTGCTGCAAGAACCCCGCGATCCTGCTTCTGGCAAGGGTTCTCCCGGGTCGAGCCCGGCGGCTCCTCAATGATTCGTCCAACTTTTCTGGTAAGGAGCAAGCGTGATTTCAGGTCCACAATTTCCGTTGCCGGCGAATGAAGCCGAAGTTCAATTTGGCGAAGGCACCGCATCGGGCGCCGCGCTGCGCAGCGCGCTTGAGCAGCGTGAAGTCGTCGAGATTCCGACTGTTATCGGCGGCAAGCGGTATTTCTCGAATGAAGTCACGGAGGTTCGGGCTCCTCACGATACGCAGCGCGTGCTCGCGCGCATTCATCGCCCGTCGGAAGCGCAGATCAAGGAAGCGATTTCGGGTTCCAGGGGCGTTGCCCGCGAATGGGCGAGCCTGACGCACGCCAGCCGCGCCACGATTCTTCATCGCGCGGCCGATATCGTCGCGACGCGTCTGCGCGCAAAGATCAACGCCGCCACGATGCTCGGTCAAAGCAAAACGCTCGACCAGGCAGAGCCGGACAGTGCATGCGAGCTGATCGACTTCCTGCGCTTTAACGCCTACAACGCACAGCGCGTCTATGCCGAGCAGCCGATGTCGGTTCCCACCGCGGTGAACCGCGCCGACTGGCGGCCGCTCGAAGGCTTCGTCTATGCGGTGTCGCCATTCAACTTCACCGCCATTGGCGCGAACCTGACCACGGCGCCGGCCATCATGGGCAACACGGTGCTGTGGAAGCCGTCCGAAAAGTCGGCGCTCGCAAACTACATCTTCTTCGAGGCGCTCGAAGAGGCCGGTCTGCCGCCGGGCGTGATCAACTTCGTTCCCGGCGATGCCGAACTGACGACGCGTGTAGCACTCTCGTCGCCGGATCTCGCGGGCATTCACTTCACCGGTTCGTCGGCGGTATTCCAGTCGCTCTGGAAGGGCGTGGCGTCGAAGGTCGATGCGTTCCGCACGATTCCGCGTCTCGTGGGCGAAACGGGCGGCAAGGACTTCGTGCTGGCCCATCCGTCGGCCAACGCATCCGAGGTGGCTATCGCGCTCGTGCGCGGCGCCTTCGAATATCAAGGCCAGAAATGCAGCGCGGCCTCGCGCGCGTATATTCCGCGCAGCCTGTGGCCCGCGGTCAGCCAGCAACTGCGCGACCGTCTCGCCGAACTCAAGGTGGGCGACGTTGCCGATTCCAGCACCTTCATGGGGGCCGTCATCTCGCAGGCTTCGCATCAGAAGCTCAGCCGCGTGATTGCCGCCGCGAAGGACGATGCCGCGGTGAAGCTCGTCTTCGGCGGCAAGACCTGGACCGAGCCGGGCTGGTTCGTCGAGCCGACCGTGTTCGAGGTGAGCGATCCGCAGCACGCGCTGATGAAGGACGAACTGTTTGGTCCGGTGCTGTCGGTGTTCGTCTACGACGATGCGCAGTGGGACCAGACGCTCGAACTCATCGATTCGACGAGCCCCTATGCGCTCACCGGTTCGATCTTCTGCACGGACCGTTTCGCGCTGCACCAGGCCGAGGCCGTGCTCGTCAATGCGGCAGGCAACCTCTATCTGAACGACAAGCCGACCGGCGCGATGATCGGCCAGCAGCCGTTCGGCGGCGGCCGCGCGAGCGGCACCAACGACAAGGCGGGTTCGTATCTGAACCTCCTGCGCTGGGCCTCGCCGCGTGTGGTGAAGGAAACGTATCTGCCGGCTCGTGACTGGAAGTTCGGCGCCTGATCACCGAGTGTGGCTTTCCCTGAGGAGTTGTGATGTCGACCATTGTCTCTTTCAAGAACGTTCAGAAGACCTACGACGGTGAATCGCTCGTGGTGAAAAATCTCAACCTCGATATTCGCGAGGGCGAGTTTCTCACAATGCTGGGGCCGTCCGGGTCGGGCAAGACCACCTGCCTCATGATGCTGGCCGGCTTCGAGACTGCGACGCATGGCGAGATCCTGCTTCAGGGAAAGCCGATCAACCGTATTCCGCCGGAGCGGCGCAATATCGGCATGGTGTTCCAGAGCTACGCGTTGTTCCCGCATAAATCCGTGGCAGAGAATCTGGCGTTTCCGCTCAAGGTCCGCAAGATCGCCAAGGATGAGATCGCACGGAAGGTCAGCCGCGCGCTCGCGATGGTGAACATGGAGAAGTTCGCGAACCGCATGCCGGGGCAACTCTCGGGCGGTCAGCAGCAACGCATTGCCGTGGCGCGCGCGCTCGTGTTCGAGCCCGCGCTCGTCTTGATGGACGAGCCGCTTGGTGCGCTCGACAAGCAGTTGCGCGAACAGATGCAGTACGAAATCAAGCAGATCCACGAACAAAGCGGCCTCACGGTCGTGTACGTGACTCACGACCAGAGCGAGGCCATGACGATGTCGGACCGCATTGCGGTCTTCAACAACGGCATCATTCAACAGCTCGCGCCGCCGGCCGATCTCTACGAGAAGCCCGAAAACGCCTTCGTTGCGCGCTTTATCGGCGAGAGCAACGAGCTGAAGGGCACGGTGGCCTCGGTCGAAAGCAAGGCGTGTACGGTCAAGCTCGACGGCGGGGCCACGATACGCGCGAGCGCGGGCGCGGCCATTCGCGCTTCCGGTTCGACCTCGGTGTCGCTGCGCCCCGAGCGCGTCGCCGTGGGCGAACACGCGCGTGCCTGCGACAACGTATTCAGCGGCGGCGTGAAGGATCTCATCTATTACGGCGATCACCTGCGCGTGGTCATGCAGGTCTGCGGGCGCAACGACTTCATCGTGAAGCTGCCCAATGATGGTGTTGCACGGCAACTGCGTATTGGCGACTCCGTGGATATCGGCTGGATGGCCGACGCCTGCCGGGCCCTGCAGTAGTCACAGCGCGGGGAAGTTTTCCGAAGCGGCCGGGTCCAGCGGGACATCAGGTCAATGCCGAGGCCCGGTGAATCAGATCAATGGTTTGGATTACTGATTTATCCAGGCCGAAGATGACCGGATTCCTGCTGTACCACGCACAAACGTATCTGCAGTTGCATTGACGAGGAGGGCGCGGTCGAGACCGCTGAACCACGATGATTCTACCGACTGATATGGCAATCCCGACAACCGACGCAACCCAGGTCGTCGCCGCAGACTCGAAGAGCCTCAAGGCGAGGCTGCGCAGCGCCGAGCGAACGGAGCGCACGAAGGCCATGTTGCTGGTCTTTCCACTGTTCGCATTCCTCCTCGTGACCTTTCTCATTCCGATCGGCAGTCTCCTGACGAAGAGCTTCCGCGACCCGACGGTTTCCCAGGAACTGCCGCATGCCGCGGTGTTGTTGCGCGCGTGGGACCCGGCCAGCGGGCAATTGCCCGGCGAGCAGATCTATGCCGCGTTCGGGCAGGATCTGACCGCGGCCAAGGGAACCGATGCCGTGAGCCGCGTGGCCTCCCGGCTGAACTATGACGAAAGCGGCATGCGCAGTCTCATCATGAAGACGGCGCGCCATATCGACGAGAGCAGCGAGGGGACGTGGCATCAGCGTCTGTCGAATATCGATTCCCGCTGGGACGACCTGGGGGCGTGGTCGACGTTGAAGTATGCGTCGTCGCCCTGGACCTTCGGGTACTACCTCAAGGCGTTCGATTTCGAGCGCAACGAGCACGGCGCCATCGTGCGCCAGCCGGACGGCGAGCGGCTTTACGTCAGCGTGTTTCTGCGCACGGCGTGGGTCAGTATGGCGGTGAGCCTGCTCTGCCTGCTGTTCGGCTATCCCGTGGCCTATTTTCTGGCGAACATTCCGGCGAAGTACAGCAACCTCTTCATGATCATGGTGTTGCTGCCGTTCTGGACGTCGATACTGGTTCGCACCACGGCATGGGTCGTCGTGCTTCAAACCCACGGTGTCCTCAATGATCTGCTGATTCATCTGGGGCTCTCGAAGCACGGCGTCTCGCTCATCTATAACCGCGTCGGCGTGCTGGTGGCGATGACGCACATTCTCCTGCCGTACGCCATTCTTTCGCTCTACAGCGTGATGAAGGGCGTGCCGCACATCTATATGAAGGCTGCGCGCTCGCTCGGTGCAGGTCCCGTGCGCTCGTTCTTCCAGGCGTATTTCCCGCAGACGCTGCCGGGCGTGGGCGCCGCCGGCATGCTCACGTTCATTCTGGCCGTTGGCTACTACATCACGCCGGCCATCGTGGGCGGCCCCGACGACCAGCTCGCGAGCTATTACATCGCCAATCACGTCAATACCACGCTGAACTGGGGGCTTGCGAGTGCGCTCGCGTCGATCCTGCTCGTTGGCGTGCTCATCATCTACAGCCTCTTCGTGAAGCTCACGGGCGGCGGCATCAAACTGGGGTAACGACATGTTCACCTTTCCGGCTTATGTGACGGTCTGGGGCCGTCTTGGACGATTCGCTCACCTGGGTATTTCGCTGGCGGTGCTGCTGTTCCTCGTGCTGCCCGTGCTCGTGGTGATGCCCCTTTCGTTCAGTTCGCAGCCATACTTTACGTACCCGCTGCCGGGATTGAGCCTGCGCTGGTATCAGGACTTCCTTGGCAGTCCGGACTGGATGCTGGCGCTAAAGAACACGCTGATCACGGCGTTCTCGTCCACGGCGATCGCGACGGTGCTGGGCGTCACGGCTTCGCTCGGGTTGACGAGCCCGCGCCTGAAGGGCAAAGCCGTGATCACCGGCCTGCTCGTTTCGCCGATGATCGTGCCGCTCATCATCACGGCCGTGGGGGTGTATTTCGCGTTTAGCCCGCTGGGCTTGACGAGTAGTTTGACCGGGCTGATTCTCGCGCACGCATCGTTAGGTGTGCCATTCGTCGTCGTCACTGTCACGGCGACGCTGGCCGGCTTCAACGAGACGCTTTCGCGGGCGGGCCGCAGCCTCGGTGCCTCGCCGCTGCGCGTGTTCCTGCAGGTCAAGCTCCCCATCATCGCGCCCGGGGTGATATCGGGGGCGCTGTTCGCGTTCGCGACGTCCTTCGACGAAATCGTCGTCGCGCTGTTCCTGACCGGCCCGGATCAGAAGACGATTCCGCGCCAGATGTGGTCCGGCATCCGCGAACAGCTCAGCCCGACGATTCTCGCCGTGGCGACCATTCTCGTGGTGATTTCGACACTGCTTCTCGTGACGCTCGAGCTGCTGCGCCGGAGAACCGAGCGCCTTAGAGGCACAGCGATGTGATTGAGCGGCGACGACGCCCGCAGCCTGAAACGCCCAGCCCGAAACTCGCAATCAGCAGCCCCCAACCCGGTCATCCAATCATGTTGTCAGAAAAGAAAGTCACGCCAACGGACACGACGAATCTTTCCGTCCTGCGCCAACGCATCGCCGAAGCATCCGCGCTTTCCGAGGAGGAGGTGGTGCAGACGCTCATGCGTCGCGCGCAAATGGATGCGCCCACGCTCGCGAAGGCTCAGGAGCTTGCTGCGCGCCTCGCGCAGGGGGTACGCGATGCACGCATCGATGCGGGCGGTGTCGATCTGCTCACGCAGGAGTTTTCGCTGGATAGCCGCGAAGGTATCGCGCTCATGTGTCTCGCCGAGGCGATGCTGCGCATCCCCGACACCCAGACTCGCAACCAGCTGATTCGCGACAAGATCGTCGATGCCGACTGGCGCGCCCACGTTGGCAAGTCGCCGTCGATGTTCGTCAATGCGACGGCCTGGGGCCTGCTCGTGACGGGCAAGCTGCTGAAGCAGCCCGACGAAAACGCGCTCGCCGAAGCGCTCACGCGCGTCGTGCGCAAGGGCGGCGAGGCTGTCGTTCGCGCTGGTGTCGCGTACGCGATGCGCATGCTCGGCAAGCAGTTCGTGACGGGGCAGACGATCGAGGAAGCGATTGGCGCGGCGAAGGGGCGCGAGAGCGGCGGCTATCGCTACTCGTACGACATGCTGGGCGAGGCCGCACTGACCGACGAGGATGCGCAGGCCTACTTCGAGTCGTACCGTCACGCGATCGAGGCCATCGGCAAAGACGCGCAAGGCGGTGGCCCGATCAATGGCCCCGGTGTTTCCGTGAAGATCTCCGGGCTCCATCCGCGCTACGAACTCGCGCAGCGCGAGCGGGTGCTTGTCGAACTCTATCCGCGCCTGCTCGAACTCGCGCAACTGGCGAAGAAGTACGGCATTGGTTTCCACCTTGACCAGGAAGAGTCCGCGCGTTTCGAACTGACGCTCGAGATGCTCGAATTGCTGTGCAACGACGCGTCGCTGCGCGGCTGGAACGGCATCGGCATTTCGCTGCAGGCCTACCAGAAGCGCGGCCACGCGGTAGCGGACTGGATTGTCGCGCTCGCGCGCTCGACGGGCCGTCGCATCAATATTCGCCTCGTGAAGGGCGCGTACTGGGATACCGAAATCAAGCTCGCCCAGGACGCCGGCTTGCAGGGTTATCCGGTATTCACGCGTAAAGTGCATTCCGATGTGAGCTACATTGCGTGCGCGAAGGTGTTGCTGGATGCGCCGGACGCGATCTTTCCGCAATTCGCGTCGCACAACGCCTTCACCATCGCCGCGGTGCATACGCTGGCCGGCAACAAGGAATACGAGTTCCAGTGCCTGCACGGCATGGGCGAGACCGTTTATGACCAGGTGGTCGGTGCCGCGAAGCTCGGCCGCCCGTGCCGGATTTATGCGCCCGTCGGCCCGCATGCCACGCTGCTCGCGTATCTGGTGCGCCGCCTGCTGGAGAATGGCGCGAATTCGTCTTTCGTGAACCAGATCGTCGACCCGGCAGTGAGCATTGCCGATATCGTCGAGGACCCTGTTGCCAAAGCCGCGCGCACCGATGGCAAGCCGCATGCGGGCATTGCGGCGCCGGCCGATGTGCTCCCCGGCCGCGTGAATGCAGCGGCCATTTCATACGGCAATTGCGCTGAATTCGATGCCGCGGTGAGCGCGATCCGTTCGAATCGTCTTGCGGCGCAATCGCTGGTGGCCGATAGCGGCGACATCGAATCCGATTCGACGCATCTCGTCTACAGCGCGGGCGACACGACCGAAATCGTGGGCAGCGTCTCGTTCTGCCGCGCGGGCGCCGTTGCACAGGCTATTGCCGCAGCGAAGGACGCCTCGGCGAACTGGGCGCGTGTCGACGCCTATCAGCGCGCGGACAGGCTCGACCAGATGTCCGCGGGACTCGAAGCGGCGAGCAGGCACCTGGGCGCGCTGCTCGTCCTCGAGAATGGCGCTACGCTTGCCGAGGCCGCGGAAGAAGTCCGCACCGCCGTCAATCTGTGCCGCCTCTACGCCATGCAGGCGAAGTCGGACACCGGGCTGCGCGCGCGGAGCGGCCTGGGCATCGTGGCGAGCATCACGCCGGTGTCGTCGCCGCTGGCGACGTTCGTCGGACACGTTGCGGCCGCGCTTGCAGCAGGCAATGTCGTGATCGCGAAGCCCTCGTCGAAGGCATCGCTCGTTGCTTACGAGGCGGCGCGCGCGTTCTATCGTAGCGGCCTGCCCAAGGACGTGCTGCAGTTGCTGCTCGGCTCGGGCGCCGTGGTCGGCCGCGCGTTGCTGGCTTCCGAGGAGGTGAGGGGCGTCCTGTTTGCGGGCGCCGCTGAGTCGGCCAGGACGATCGGCGTGCTGCTCGCAAAGCATGCGCGGCCGCCGAAGCTGCTGGCACAGGTGGGCAGCGTCAACGCGATGATCGTCGATAGCTCGGCGCTCCCCGAACAGGTTATCTCGGACGCCATGATGTCCGCATTTAGTTGTGCTGGACAAAGCGCTTCGTCGCTGCGGCTGCTCTGTCTGCAGGACTCGACGGCTGAGAAAGTGTTGAAGATGCTCAAGGGGATGCTGAGCGAACGCCATACCGGCAATCCGCTTTTCGTCGGTACGGATATTGGCCCGCTGGCGTCGCGCGAGGCGAAGGAGCGCGCCGAAGCCTATATCGAGCAGATGCGCGGCCTTGGCTATGCCGTGGCGCGCGGGAAAGTCTCCGCCGACCAGACGAAAGGCAACTTCGTCGCGCCTGCTATCGTCGACATTCTCGATCCCGGCGCGCTTCCGACGATCGACGCGACGATCCCGGGCCCGGTGCTCCACGTCGTGCGCTACAAAACGGGCGAGATGGACGCATTGCTGGCGGCCCTGAACGCAATCGGATGCGGCGTGCAGGGGCTGCATACGCGCATCAACGAGGCCGCCGGCAAGCTGCTCTCGGCATCGAATGCCAACAGCGTTTGCGTGAACCGCGCGATGCACAGCACGGTGCCGGGCATGCAGCCGTTCGGCGGCGCGGGCGCCTGCGGGACGGGTCCGATGTTTGGCGGTCCGCTTGTGCTGTACGCGCTCACGTCGGCGCCAGCGCCTGCTTTCAACGCCGACGCGGGACCATTCGTCCAGACGGCCTGCGCCGTGAGCGAGAAGTTCTTCGAGTTTCCGGTTGAGTCGGCCAGCGGGAAGCTCCAGAGCCGTCGCGGGGAAATGGCCAGGGCAAAGAAGACGCGCCTCCATAACGTGAATGCGCTGTTTGGCCTCGCGACGGCGCGGAGCATGGAGTCCGCCCAGCGCACGGCGCTCGGCAACTGCAAGCAACGCCTCGACGAGCTGATCAATCGGACGACGACCCTCAGCCTCCCGGCACTCACTGGCGAAGAGAACACGGTGGAGCTGCTGCCGCGCGGGCAGGTGCTCTGCACCGGCGAATCGCCCGTCGTTGTCCTCGAACAGGCAATGATGGCCAGCGCGTTCGGCAACACGGTGCTCGTGTTCAAGTCCGCCGCGTCGGACGAAATCGCCCACGCACTGGGGGCGGCGTGCCGGGTCGTGAACGGATCCGACGTTGCGGCACTGATCCGGGGCGAAGTCGCGGGCGTGAGACCGGACGCAGTCATGGCGGCGGCGAATCATCCCGCGTTGGCCGCCCTGCGCGTTGCGGCAGCCGAGGACATGAAGGCGCTGTTGCAGCCCGGTGCGGACGGACAATACGACTGGACGCAACTCGTGCGCGAACGCATCACGACGGTGAACGCAAGCGCCGCGGGCGGCAACACGCAGTTGATGGTATTGAGCGAAGACGCGGTGTGAATCACGCATAGCGGTGCGACGACGAACGCCGATCGATTGCCATTTCAACGCATCTATTGAGGGAAGTGACCGTGCGCCTTGAAACACAGCAAGCCCACGATATCGCTCGTCGAGCCGCGATAAAAGCCGGCGCCAGCAACGAAGTCGCCAATGCGCTCGCGCAAGCGGTCGTGTCCGCCGAATGGGCCGGCAGTCGCGCGGTGGGGTTCGCCCATCTGTTCGATTATCTCGATGGCTTCGCCAAGGGGCGCATCGCGAAGGACGCGAAGCCCGAGGTGACGTTTCCCGCGCCGGCCGCGATCGCCATCGATGCGAAATACGGCATCGCCCAGTTGGGATTCGACCTGGCATTCGACGAACTCGTGCAGCGCGCGAGGACTTACGGCGTGACGGTGTTGTTGCAGTCGAACAGCTTCACGGTTGGCGAGCTGGGGTATTACACGCGCCGTCTGGCCGAGGCCGATCTGGTTGCTATCGCAACGACCAACGCAACGGCGCAGATGACGACGCTGGAGAGCCGGAAGGCTGTCTACGGCACCAATCCTTTGTCGTTCGGCGCGCCGTGTGCGGGCGCCAGGCCGTTCGTGATCGATCAGGCCTCTAGCGCAACGGCGTTCGTGAACGTACGCCAGGCCGCGGAGCGCGGCGATCCCATTCCCGAGGGCTGGGCCGTCGACGCGCAAGGCCACCCCACGACCGACGCGCGGGAAGCCGTCAAAGGGCTGTTGCTCGCATTTGGCGGGGCGCGCGGCGCCAATATAGCGATGATGCTCGAGTTCCTGGTGGCGGGGCTGGCCGGCAGCAACTGGTCGATGGACGCACCGGGTTTCGCCGAAGGCTGCGAGTCGCCTGGCGTGGGCCTGTTCGTTGTTGCGATCAAGCCGGATCTCGTGGTCGAGGACTTCGCCGCCCGGCTGTCTTCGCAGATCGAGCGCCTGGCCGCGCAAGGCGTGCGCATACCCGGCAGTCACCTCAACGTGACGGAAATCGACGTGCCGGAGGATCTGCTAAAAAGGCTCGAAGGCTAGGAGACTTCAGAGCCTGCCGCACCGGATCTTCGGGAGGCAGGCTTTTGTTTTCAGTACTCAATTCTGGCCGAGCCAGACGGCGAATCGCTGGTTCAGATCGTCGGCGTGATCGGCCCAGAAGGCGACATCGGTATCGATCGCGCCTTTCTGGTTAACGGGCGCAGTCGGCAGGTAGGGCAGCAGCTTCGGCGGGATCATCGAAATCGCCGATTTGCGGGTCGGGCCGTAGGCGGTCAGCGGCGCCAGTTTCGCCAGCACATCGGGCTGCGTTGCATAGCGCACGAAGTCCTGGGCCGCCTTCAGGTTCTTCGTGCCCTTGACGATGGCATAGCCTTCCAGGTATTTGACCTGGCCATCCCAGATGAAACCGAACGGCTTTTTGTCGTCGGCGATCGCGCTATAGATGCGGCCATTGTATGCACTGCTCATTGTTACCTCGCCATCAGCGAGAAGCTGCGCCGGTTGAGCGCCGGTTTCCCACCAGACGATGGACGACTTGATCGTGTCGAGCTTCTTGAAGGCGCGGTCGACGCCGGCGGGCGTGGCGAGCATCTTGTAGACGTCGGCGGGCGCAACGCCATCGGCAAGCAGCGCCCATTCGAGCGCACCTTCCGGCGATTTGCGCAGACCGCGCTTGCCCGGGAATTTCTTGAGGTCGAAGAAGTCGGCAATCTTCGTCGGCTCGTGGCCCTTGAATTTGTCGCTATTGAAGGCAATGAGCGAAGACCAGACGATGTTGCCGGCCATGCAACTGGAGACGGCGTTCGGGACATAGTCGTTCTTCGCCAGCGTGCCATCGGGGGCCGGGGCCAGCGCGGCGGGATCGATCTTTTCGAGCAGGCCTTCGTCGCAGGCGCGCGTCACGTCGGACAGTTGCAGATCGACCACGTCCCACGTGACATTCCTGGTTTCGACCTGGCTGCGAATCTGCGCAATGCCGCCGTTGTACGAGTCGTTCTTGACCTGAATGCCTTTGGCCGCCGTGAACGGTGCGACGGTGGTCTTGTCTTGCGCGGCCTGATACGAACCGCCCCACGAGACGAAGGTCATTTGCGAAGCGAGGGCAGAGACGCTCATCACGCTGCAGGCCAGCAGCATGCCAACATTGGCTGACGTTTTCATTTTTTCACTGGATTCAAGGGTTGATCAGGTTTGCCGCCGAAGCGCGCGGCGAGCAAGGAGTCTGGTGGCGCCGCTATTCGCGTCCCGTAGCGCGGGCGCTACCGCTGGCGCACCACAACTCTGGAATGGAGACTGACCTGGACAAAATTCGCGGCTGCGAGAATCAGGAACACTTATGAAAAGGCTAAGTGCCGATGATGTTCGCGCAGCCGCTAAGCCGAATCACTATGTTGGAGGGATGGAGCCGAAGCATGCCGTGCGGGGCTTCGGCCGCGGATTTTTGCGTCAGGAGATAAAAATTGAATAGCGCGGTATACGAATTCCATGAAGGCACGCTTCCTCTGCTCATATCGATCCCTCACCAGGGAACCGGAATACCCCAAGATGTGCGCGGGCAGCTAACCGATGTTGCCGATGCGGTGGCCGACACCGACTGGCATCTGGACACGCTTTACGATTTTGCGCGCAGCGCGGGCGCGTCGGTGCTCGGGGCGAAAATCTCCCGCTACGTGATCGACCTGAATCGCCCATCTACGGGGGAGAGCCTCTACCCTGGGCAGACGACGACGGGGCTATGCCCGACCGAGACCTTTCGCGGAGAGCCGCTGTACCGGAACGGCACGGGCCCCTCGGATGCCGATAAAGCGCTGCGGCTCGAACGGTATTGGCAGCCGTATCACGCGAGGCTCCAGGCGGAGCTGGCGCGCCTGAGAAGCCTCCACGGTCACGTGCTGCTATGGGAGGCGCACTCGATCGCGAGCCTCCTTCCGCGTCTCTTTGAAGGCAAGTTGCCCGACCTGAATCTGGGCACGCATTCGGGGCGTAGCTGCGATCCGCGCATTGTGGAGGCGGTGACGGCGAGCCTGGCGAGCCAGCCCTTTACCTGGGTCCATAACGAGCGCTTCAAGGGCGGCTTCATCACGCGGGAATACGGCCGGCCCGAGCAAGGCGTGCATGCGATTCAACTGGAAATGTGCCAGTCGACCTACATGAATGAAGCCGCACCGTTCGAGTACCGGCCCGATCTGGCGGAGAAGGTGAAGCCGGTCGTGCAGGGGATGCTTGATGCCGCGTTGGGTGCGCTTCGGAGTTTGCCGCGATAGCGCCGGATTCAGCGAGACGCGGAGTGCGGCGGCGCTGGTCGTGCGTATCGCGTAACGCCGCTCCTCTGCGTTCGAGCGGCGTTCAAGCGGCGTTCACCGGATACCCCACGGACTACGCAAGGTCGCCCTCGACGATAAGCAGCTCCCGCTTTGATGCCTTGAGCGCGTGCTGTTTGGCTTCTTCGTAGGCCGGGTCCGCATAGCAGGCCAAGGCCCGCTCATACGAAGGAAACTCGACGACCACGACACGCCGGGTCGTCTCTGCCTCCTTGAGAACGGCTCCAGGGTCCAGCGACTTGAGCTTCGCGCCAAATTTTTCGGCGATGGGGGCCCACAGCTTCCCATAGGCTTGCTGCGCTTCGGGGTCGGTTACGTCCGAGCCGAGAACGATCCAGTATCCTTTCACCTGACATGCTCCTGGTTGAATGAAGAGGCCAAAAAAGCCGCCAGGGCGCAACTTATCGCGCGAGGCGGCAAAGGTACTGCTGAGAAGCCAATTGGCCTGCGTGAGGCCGCGATAGCGTTCAGATCGCTTTTACCATTTCTGGCACCGCGTCGAAAAGGTCGCCCACGAGGCCGTAGTCGGCAACACCGAAGATAGGTGATTCGGCATCCTTATTGATGGCGACGATGACCTTCGAATCCTTCATGCCCGCGAGGTGCTGAATCGCGCCGGAAATGCCCACGGCCACATAGAGCTCCGGCGCCACGATCTTGCCGGTCTGACCGACTTGCAGATCATTGGCCGCGAAACCGGAATCCACGGCGGCGCGCGATGCGCCAATGGCCGCGCCCAGCTTTTCCGCGAGCGGGTCGAGGATAGCGAAGTTCTCGGCGCTGCCGAGGCCGCGGCCGCCGGAAACGACCACGCGTGCGGCCGTGAGGTCGGGGCGATGGCTGGTGGCGATTTCGCGGCGGATGAAACGCGAACGGCCCGTATCGGCAACGGCGGGCGCTGCCGAGATTTCGGCATGGCCGCCGGTCGCCGCCGCGGCGTCGAACGCCGTCGTGCGTATCGTCGCGACTTTCACCGCGTCCGGCGATTGCACGGTGGCAATGGCGTTGCCGGCATAAATGGGGCGCTGGAACGTATCGGCCGAATCGATCGCGATGACGTCGGAAATCTGCGCGGAATCAAGCCTTGCGGCCACGCGCGGGGCCGCGTTTTTGCCCGCCGCCGTTGCCGGGAAGAGCAGGTGCGAGTAATCGCTGGCCAGCGCCGTAACCTGAGCCGCGATGTTCTCGGCCAGCGCGTCGGCGAAATGCGGCGCGTCGACGAAGATGACCTTGTCCACCCCGGCCACCTTGCTCGCGGCCTCCGCTACGGCGCGAGCGCCGCTGCCCGCCACGAGCACATGCACGCCATTCGCAAGCTGCCGGGCGGCACCGATGGTATGCAGCGTGGCAGCCTTGAGCTGCGCGTTGTCATGTTCGGCAATAATAAGAGTCGTCATTTAGATCACCTTCGCTTCGTGTTTCAGTTTCTCGACGAGCGTCGCGACATCCGGAACCGTCACACCCGCCTTGCGCGCGGCCGGCTCGACCACCTTGAGCGTCTTCAGCCGCGGCGACGGATCGACGCCGAGCGCCGCCGGCGTCACGGTTTCGAGCGGCTTCTTCTTGGCCTTCATGATGTTAGGCAGCGTCACGTAGCGCGGTTCGTTCAGGCGCAGGTCGGTCGTGATGATGGCCGGCAGTTGCAGGGCGATCACTTCGAGACCGCCGTCGACTTCGCGCGTGACGGTGGCCGTCGAGCCGTCGATTTCGATGTGGCTGGCGAAGGTCGCTTGCGGCCAGTCGAGCAGTGCCGCGAGCAACTGGCCAGTCTGTCCCGCGTCGTCGTCGATGGCCTGCTTGCCGAGGATAACGAGTTGCGGTTGCTCCTTCTCGATGACCGCCTTGAGCAGCTTCGCGACGGCCAATGGCTGGAGCTCGGCATCGGTCTCGACCAGCACGCCGCGATCGGCGCCGATCGCCAGCGCGGTGCGCAAGGTTTCCTGGCTTTGGGCAACGCCGCACGAAACGGCGACCACTTCGGTGGCCTTGCCGGCTTCCTTCAGGCGCGTCGCGGCTTCGGTAGCGATTTCGTCGAACGGATTCATCGACATCTTGACGTTGCCGATGTCGACGCCGCTATGGTCGGACTTCACGCGGACTTTCACGTTGTAGTCGACGACGCGCTTCACTGCTGTAATGACTTTCATCTCATCTTCCTCACATTCAATCATTCGTGCGCGCTGGCCGGCTCGATGGTCACCAGCACGGGAAGCGGCGGGCTTGCGGCCTCGTCGATGGCGGGTGCCGTCGGCGAGAACCGGATGGCGCGATCGAGGGAATGCGCGATCAGAAACTGTCCCGCTTCGATAACGCCCGTCGATGCGCTCGTGGCGTCGCGCCAGGCGCAACCGCCGTGAAGCGCAACAACGGCCACGAGGCAACCGGGTGGCACGGTGAGCGGCTCCCGAATGCTCCTGATGCTTGCGCGATAGCGCCCCCTGGCGGTCATCACGTTGAGCGCGGTCACCGGGCCATCGACGAGCGTGGCGTTCCATTGCGCGTCGCCGTCGTACTCGACTGCCTCGAACGGCTTGAGCGTGACGGCCGAACGCTCGTTGCGCAGCGTCACGCCGGCGCCGCGCAGCACGAGCGATATCCGGTCGATGCCCTCGAATCGCGAGTAAGGCCCATTGCGTTCCACTTCGGCGAGGCTGATGCGCCATTGCGACTCGCCCGAGGCCCCCGACGCGATCGTCCGCGTGACGCCGCCGCCGTTGCGCCAGCGCTCCACGGGGAGCGCGGCGATTGAGCGAACTTCGATTGCCGACATGCCCGACCTCTCACGACACCGCGCCGAGGCCGTATTTGCCCGTCAGGAGCTCGCCGGTTTCGAAGCGCTCGATCGAATAGGGCTTGAGCGACACGTCGGTCGGCAAGCCGAGCGCTTCCTGGGCGAGCACGCGGCCCACGGTGGGCGACAGCTTGAAGCCATGACCGGAGAAGCCATAACCCACGACCAGGCCTTCGACGCCGGGCAGCTTGCCGAGCACGGGATTCCAGTCCGGCGTCACGTCGTACACGCCGGTCCAGGAAGACGCAATGCCTGCCGTCTCGTACTCGGGGAAACGTTCGGCAACCTGCGCGCCGACTTCGACGACGTAGTCCATCGGAATGTCGCCCTGCTCGGTTTCGGCCGTGTTCAGTTTCTCGCCCACCACGCCTTCGCTCACGAGCATCTGGTTGCCGCCATAGCTGCGGTAGTACAGCATGCCGGTCGACGCGAGGTCCTTGAAGACCGGCATCGTGAAGGTGTACCTGGCCGCGTCGCATTCGAGCGCCAGCACGGCGTGCCGCTCCGGCATGATCGGCAGCTTGCGGCCGGTCCAGCCCGCGAGCTCGGGCGTCCAGATATTCTGCGTGCTGACGACCATCGACGTCGCGAAGTCGCCAATGCTCGTCGAGACGCCGACGACCTTGTTGCCCTCGAACAGAATCTTGTTGACGGTCGCGTTCTCGCGGATGGTCACACCGCCACGGCGCGCGGCGCGTGCGAAGCTCGTCGCCACCAGATAGGCGTCGGCGAAGCCGGCCTCGGGCTCGTAGCCGATCAGCGCGGCGTCGTCGAACCGGGCGATAGGCAGAAGCTCCTTTGCCTGCTGCGCGCTGAGCAGTTCGAGCGGAATGCCTTGCTCCTTCTGCTGATCGAGCGACGCGCGCAGCGGCTCGAGCTTGTCGCCTTCGCTCGCGACAATCATGTAGCCGCATTTCACGAGGCCGCACGAGGCCTCTTCATCACCCAGATAGCTGGCGAAGTGGTTGAAGACATCCCATGATTTGCGCGCCAGTTCCACATTCTCCTTGACGGAGTAGTGGGTGCGCAGGATTCCTGACGATTGCGAGGTCGTCCCGGCCCCGATCGTCGCACGATCGAGCACCAGAACGCTTTTCGCGCCGAGCTTCGAAAGCTGGAACGCTACCGAACTGCCGATTACCCCGGCGCCAATCACCACCACATCGTATGAGTTCACGATTCAGCTTCCTTCGTTGGTCAAGTCATGGGCGCAGTTTGACCGCAAGAAATCTCGGGGGCGCCAATATAAGCAAGGGCGATCTTTAGCAAAAGAGCGCATCGGTATCGGGCCGCGCGGGCGCGCCGAAGGGCGGGTGGTTTCATCGGGCGAATGCAACGTCCGGTTGTGTGGAGCATAAGCAGACCTTATTTCACCGGGACCCGAAAACATCCGGTTTTACGATGCGCTGCACGTGACGCCCCGCGCGTCGTTCGGTTTCGGAGCGGCCCGGCGAGGGCCGCCAATTTGCCCGCCTACAGTGACTGACATGAATACACCATCCCTCGTTGAACAATACGGTCCGCGCGAATCCATGGAGTACGACGTCGTCATCGTAGGCGGCGGTCCAGCGGGGTTGTCGTCGGCGATTCGTCTGAAGCAACTGGCGCGCGAGCAAGGTAAGGACGTGAGCGTTTGCGTGCTGGAGAAAGGGTCCGAGGTGGGGGCGCATATTCTCTCGGGCGCGGTCATGGACCCCGGAGCGCTGACCGAACTCATTCCCGACTGGAAGGAGCAGGGCGCGCCTTTGAATGTCGAGGTGACGGAGGACCGTTTTCTCTTTCTTTCGAAGGAGCGGGCGAGGCGCGTGCCCAACTGGCTGTTGCCCGATAACTTCAAGAATCACGGCAACTATGTCGTAAGCCTCGGCAATGTCACGCGATGGCTGGGACAGAAGGCCGAGGAACTGGGTGTGGAAATTTTTGCGGGCTTTGCGGCGGCCGAAGTGATTTATGGCGAGCGCGGCGAGGTGCGGGGCGTGGCCACGGGAAACATGGGCATCGGCAAGGACGGCGAGCCGGGCGACGCGTTCCAGCTCGGGATGGAGCTCCATGCAAAGTACACGCTGTTCGCCGAGGGCGCGCGCGGCCACCTGGGTCGGCAGCTCATGGACCGGTATGAATTGCGCAAGGAGGCTGACCCGCAGGTCTATGGCCTTGGCATCAAGGAGCTCTGGGAAATCGACCCCAAGCGCCATCAGCCCGGTTTGGTGATTCATACTGCGGGTTGGCCGCTCGAGCGCGACACCTATGGCGGGTCGTTCCTTTACCACCTCGATAACCATCAGGTCGTGGTGGGATTCGTGGTGGGTCTGGGCTACACGAACCCCTACCTCTCGCCGTTCGAGGAATTCCAGCGCTACAAGACGCATCCCGAGATTCGCCAATTTCTCGAAGGCGGCAAGCGCCTGTCCTATGGCGCGCGGGCCATTACCGCAGGCGGGCTGATGTCCTTGCCCAAGCTGGTTTTTCCGGGCGGCGCGCTCATCGGCTGCGAGGCGGGTTTTCTGAACGCATCGCGCATCAAGGGGAGTCACGCGGCCATCGCGAGCGGCAAGATGGCGGCGGAAGCGGCTTTCGGTGCCTTGTGCGGCGCTCGCCAGAATGACACGTTGGTCGAATATCCCGAAGCCTTCGAGCGCTCGTGGCTCAAGGACGAGCTATACCGGGCCCGCAACTTCAAGCAATGGATGAGCAAGGGCTTGTTCACCGGCACGGTGATGGTGGGTCTCGAGCAAAAGGTATTGGGCGGTCGGGCGCCCTGGACCCTGCATCACAAGCACGCCGACCACGAGACCTTGCGCCCCGCCACGCGGTGCGAAGAGATCGTCTATCCGAAGCCGGACGGGAAGCTGACGTTCGACCGGCTTTCTTCGGTATTCCTCTCCAATACGAATCACGAGGAAAACCAGCCGGCGCACCTCACGTTGAAAGATGCATCGGTGCCGGTGCGGGTCAACCTCGACATCTATGGCGGACCGGAGTCACGCTTCTGCCCGGCGGGTGTGTACGAGTTCACAGAAAACGCGCCCGGCGAGCGCCGCTTGGTCATCAACGCGCAAAACTGCGTCCATTGCAAAACCTGCGATATCAAGGATCCCACGCAAAACATTGTCTGGGTGACGCCGGAGGGCGGCGGCGGACCCAACTATCCGAACATGTGAACGCATCGGGATGAGCCCGAGCCTCTTCCCATACTAGTCATGCCTTCCGGCGCGCATGAGTTCATAAGGGATGGTGATGCTCAATATAAAATGCTTGAACGCGTGTTCAGTGTGTTTCCGGGTTCGGCCTCGTGATTTTCCCTAAGTTCGCGTAAAAATCCGCCTGTCTGGCGGAAATTGCTCTTTCCATCCATTTTTGACGCGCTATTATGCGGTTCAGACGCTTCCGAGGTCTCGTGTAGGCTGAACTGATGTTCAGTTGGTGTGATGAAAGAGAGAGCGGTGTGCGGACGGTCGGGCAGGACCGCAGCCTCCCGGCTCCAGCAGTCTCACGCATGGGACGAACAAACGGACGAACAAGCATATCAATTAGTAAGGGTTCCGAATCAATCGTTATTAACGGAAGTTGTTCTTTAACCTGAAAGCGATTGACGCGAAGTGCGCCAATCGACATCGTCAAGGAGTGGATGGAATGGAACTGCACAAGACGTTGACCCCGAAGATTGTGGCGCTTGCTGCAGTCGCCACGATGAGTACCGCCGCCTCGGCAAGCAGCCTGATGTTTGCTTCCTGGGGCGGATCCTATCAGGACACGCAGGTGGCCACCGCGACCAAGCCGTTCTCCGCAAAGACCGGTACCAGTGTTCAGGTCGACACCTACAACGGCGGCATCGCGCAGATTCGCAGCCAGGTGCAAACGAACAACGTGACGTGGGACGTGGTGGACATGCAGTTGGCCGATGCCGCAAGAGCCTGCGACGAGGGGCTGCTCGAAAAAATCAATCCGGCCATGCTGCCGCCCGGGAAATCGGGCACGCCGGCGAAGTCGGACTTCCTCCCCGGCGGTTTGTCGGACTGCATGGTGGGCAACGTCGCATGGTCGACCATGATTACGTATAACAAGAGCGCATTCAAAGGCGCAGAGCCGACCGCTATCTCCGACTTCTTCGACCTCAAGAAATTCCCGGGCAAGCGCGGCCTCAAGAAGTCGCCTGAAGGTGCGCTGGAATGGGCGCTGCTCGCCGACGGCGTGAAGCCCGCCGACGTGTACAAGGTGCTCTCGACCCCGGCGGGCGTGGACCGCGCATTCAAGAAACTCGACACCATCAAGCCTTCTATCGTGTGGTGGGAAGCCGGTGCCCAGCCTCCCCAGCTACTCGCCGATCGCGAAGTGACGATGACCAGCGCCTACCCGAACCGTATCTGGGTTGCCGTCGAGCAGGACAAGAAGCCCTTTGGCTTTCTTTGGGATGGTGAGGTGAAGAACATCGAAGGCTACGCGATCGTCAAGGGGACCAGGAACCTGAAGGCAGCCGAAGACTTCGTCAAGTTCGCCACGTCGACGGACCAGCTTGCGAAGCTGTCCACCGACACGGCACTGGGACCGATGCGCAAATCGGCGATCCCGATGGTGAATCCGGCGGTGACACCCTACCTGCCGACGAACCCGTCGAACGAGAAAGATGCCGTCGATGTCGACGTCAACTTCTGGGCCGACCACGGCGACGATCTGAACCAGAAGTTTGCGGTTTGGCTCGCGGGGAAATAATTCGGCGCGAGTGGGGCGCGTAAGCCGAGAGTTAGCCCGGGACACGTGCTGTGCCAGGGCTAACTCGTACTTGTTTTTGAAGTCAGCGCGGCGCCGGGGCGCCGCGCAGCCATTCGATCAGCTGCGTAATGACCGGCGTAATGGTCCGGCCATGGGGAACCACCACGAAATAGGCGTCGCTTGGCCGGAATGTCGCGATGTCGATCGGGACCAGATCTCCCGAGCGCAGCAGATCGTCGACCAGACGGCTCCACCCCAGGGCGATGCCTTGTCCATATCGCGCCGCCTGGATGGCGTCGGTGTAGAGGCTGCATCGCAACACGGTGTTCAGCCGCGAAGGGCGGTATCCGACGGCCCGGAACCACTCGTTCCAGCCCATCCATCCCTCGGACGTTGCATCCGACTCGACGAGCGCCATCTTGGCCAGCTCGTCGAGCGAGGAAGGCTTGCCATATTCCTGAAGAAACGCCGGCGAGCAGACAGGAAAGACCTCGACGTCGAAGAGCAAGGTTGAAGTGCCGTCGGGCCAGTTGCCATCGCCGTAGCGAACTGCGACGTCCACTTCGACGTGTCGAAGGTCGGCCGTAAACATGTCGGTCGACAGCCGCAACTGCAAAGGGGGATCGAGCTTCTTGAGCTTGGCGAGCCGCGGCAATAGCCGGAATTGCGAAAAAGCGGCGGTTGCCGCGAGCACCAGCTCGCGTTGCTCGGTTCCGGTTACGAGGCGATCGAATACCCCGGCGATTTTCTGCATCGACTCGGCCACGACGAGGTATAGCGCCTGGCCTTCACTCGTCAGGCCAATGGAGCGGTGCAGCCGGTGAAAGAGGCGCACGCCCAGCGTTTCTTCGAGAAACCTGACTTGCCGGCTTACGGCGGACTGAGTGACGCCCAATTCGCTCGCGGCGTAAGTGAAGCTCCCGAGGCGAGCCACGGCCTCGAACTCGACAAGGGCGGTAAGCGACGGAACGATCCGGCGATAGCCTTTCGTTGCTTTGGTGGTTTTCATTCGCTATCACGGCGGTCTAGGGGGACAACAAAGGGCGTTGAGCCTGCGTGGTCCGCCATCGGTTTTCAGGGAAAACCCGCGCCCGGGCCCAGGCCGCGAGGCGCGATTCGGGAGCCAGGTCCCGCGCGCATTTTCGCATGATTTAAACGAATGTGAGTGAGCTTATAAAGCGCGTTGACGGCCCATTCTGGTAGTCCAATACTCCACGCCATATCAGTGCTTATCAGTACCACACGCACTATTAAACGTTCTCATCAAGAGGCCCCCATGTCCGAAGTTCAAATTCATACGCACCGCGAACTCATCGATAGCCGCAAGAAAGGACACGGCATGCCCGGCGAATTATTCGGGCGTCAGGACGTTTTCGAAACGGACGTCGACGTGTTCTTTCACAAGCTCTGGATTCTGGTTGGCGTGACGGCCGACGTTCCCGAGCCGGGCGATGTGCACACGGTGGATATCGGCAAGGCATCGGTCATCATCGTGCGCGACGACGACGAGAACGTCCGTGCGTATCGCAATGTTTGCCGTCACCGCGGCTCGCGCATCATGAAGAAGGCCGGCAAGGCGAGCGTGGGGATGCTTGTCTGTCCGTATCATCAGTGGACCTACGACCTCGACGGCAGCCTCAAGCATTCGACGCATATGGGCAAGGACTTCGACGCGGGCTGCCACAGCCTGATTCCCGTCCACGTGAAGACCGTGGGCGCGCATATCTTCGTGTGCCTCGCCGATGAAGCGCCGGCCGACTTCGAAAAGCTCGAGCGAACCATGGCCCCGCGCTTCGCGCCGTACGATCTCACGCGCACGAAGATCGCTCACGAAATGGAGATCGTCGAGAACGGCAACTGGAAACTCGTGATGGAAAATAACCGCGAGTGCTATCACTGCGCGGGCACCCATCCGGAACTGACGAATTCCTTTCTCGCCGAAGACTTCGGCTTTTGCCCCGACGGCCAGAGCGAGGAAGCGCTCCAGGCCTATGACGACTATCTGAAGCGCAATGCGGAATGCCGCGAGCAATGGGAAAAGGACGGACTCGTTTGCGCCCCGTTCGAATCGCTCGATGAAAGCGTGGATACCAACTTTCGCACTCAGCGGCTCGTCATCGCGGGCGCAAACGAATCGCAGACCTTGGACACGAAGGTGGCCTGCACGAAATTGCTGGGCGGCATTCAGCGGCGCGATCTTGGTGACGTCCATATGTGGGGCCATCATTCGTGGACCCATGTGATGAGCGACCATGCCGTGATCGCCTATAGTCTGCCCGTTGCGCCGGACAAGACGGTCGTGCGTACTGTCTGGCTGGTCCATGAGGACGCTGTCGAAGGGGTGGACTATGACCTCAAGAAGCTGACCGAAGTCTGGGTCGCTACGACGAACCAGGATGCGGAACTCGTTGCGAACACGCATGCAGGGACTCAAGACCCCGCCTATATTCCGGGGCCCTACTCGAACTATACCGAAGCACCGTTGGACCAGTTTGCACGTTGGTACGACGCCAGGCTCAAGGCGCAAGGCGTCTGAGGTTGCCATGAACGTAGCCGCAGATTCATGCTTCATCGGGCAGGGAAGTGAAATGGTTGATCGCTTTAGCAGCGCGAGCACGTGGGAGCGCGCCGACGCACGGTGGCCGAATCACGAGCAGCGCACGCTCATTTGCACGCGCGTAAGCGATGAGACGCACGACGTTCGAACATTCGTGTTCAGCACGGCGGATGGGCAATTGTTCAGCTTCGAGCCGGGACAGTTCATGACGGTCTCGGCGCAAATCGACGGCAAGGAGATCAGCCGCTGCTACACGATCTCTTCGCCGCCGACGCGCCCCTATGCGCTTTCCATCACGGTCAAGCGTACGCCTGGCGGTGTCATGTCGAACTGGCTGCACGAGAATATGAAGGCGGGTGTCGAACTGAAGGCGTTCGGGCCGTCGGGCGTATTCACGCCCTCGTCGGGGCCGGCGCTCAAGAGCCTTTATCTTTCGGCGGGTTCGGGCGTGACGCCGTTGATGTCGATGACGCGCGCGGCGCTCGATCTGGGCCTGAACCGCGATATCGTGTTCGTCCATAGCGCGAGAACGCCGGAGGACATTATCTTCCGCAAGGAGCTTGCAGCCCTGTGCGGCGTCTCGGGCAAGCTTCGCGTGATTCACATATGCGAAGCGCCGGGAAATAAAGCCGATTGGTCCGGTCCGGTGGGGAGGCTCGATCTGGAACTCTTGATGGAGCACGTGCCGGACTTCCGCGACCGGGAAGTGTTCATTTGCGGCCCGGCCGGCTACATGGATGCGTCCAGAAAGATGCTTGTCGATAGCGGTCATGATGCCTCCCGATATCATCAGGAGAGTTTCAATTTCGCGGAGACCGTGGAGTGCGCCGAACAGCCGGCATGCGCGCCAGCCGGACAGGCCGGATATACGGTGCGTCTTGCGCGCTCGGGTCGCGAGTTCACCATGGACGCGTCGCAGACGGTGCTCGCCGCTGCGCGAAAAGCCGGCGTGCCGCTGCCATCGTCGTGTAGCCAGGGGATATGCGGGACCTGCAAAACCCGGGTGCTCGAAGGCAGCGTCGAGATGAAGCACAATGGTGGCATTCGTCCGCGTGAAATCGAGAAGGGCATGCGGCTGATGTGTTGCAGCCGTCCCACTTCGGACCTCGTTCTCGATCTTTAGCACGACCCGGTTTCGAAGTCGCTATCACCGCACGCCGGCGGTGCGCTTGCCCGCGCCATCAATCGCTGGCTGGCGCACAAATTCAATGCGTTACCCTCGTTTCGATTCCTGGAAATCTGAATTTCGTTTTTTGTTGGTTAGGCAAGTTTATCGGCAATCTAAACTTCGTCGTCCGCCGATGATGTCGCCTCCAACAGATTCGTCGTTTCACGGCGTATACGAATCGACCATATACAGGAATACTAATGATGAGACGGAGAGGGAAATTCAAATGGGCGCTGTGCGTGCCCGCTATGTTATTGGCCAGTGCAGCACACGCTCAACAAAGTGTCACGTTGTATGGGCTGATTGACGAAGGGCTTAACTTTACCAGTAACGTGGGCGGCCATACCGCATATCAGATGGCGAGCGGCGACACGTTCGGTAGCCGCTGGGGCTTGAAGGGAGCGGAGGACCTGGGTGGCGGGAACAAGGCGATCTTCCAGTTGGAGAATGGCTTCAACGTGAACAACGGCAGGCTCGGGCAGGATTCCAGCATGTTCGGCCGCCAGGCGTTTGTCGGACTCTCATCGTCGCAATACGGGACACTGACGCTCGGCAGACAGTACGACACGAGCGTCGATGCGCTCGGCTTCGCCAGTCTTACGGCGACCGGCAGTTGGGCCGGCGACATCAATGCGCACCCTTTCGACAACGACAACGCGGACTGGGACTTCCGCGTCAACAACGCAGTCAAGTACACGAGCCCGACCTATAACGGTCTCACGGCCGAGGCGATGTACGGCTTTAGCAACCAGCCTGGCGGATTCTCGAACAACCGCGTCTGGGGCGCGACGCTGAACTACCAGAACGGTGGACTCACTGCCGCCGCATCGTATTTGAAGCTGAACAACGGCGGATTCGCGCAAGGCGGTGCGGTCAATCCGGGCGATCTCTTTGACTCCGCGTCACAGCAGGATATTGGCATCGGCGCGTCGTATCGCTTCACTCACGTACTCGTGGGCGCAACGTATTCGCACGTTGATGTCTATGATCCCGTCAGCAATGCATGGCTCGACAATACGAATCTGCCAGGCGGGGCCGCGTGGGATTCGTGGAAATTCGACAACTTCGAAATCAACGCGCAGTATTACTTCACGCCGACCGTCTGGCTAGGCGCGGGTTATACGTTCACCATGGCGCATCTGTCGTCGTCGGATGCCAGATATGTGCCGAAGTGGCACCAGATCGGCCTGATGCTCGACTACGACGTGAGCAAGCGGACATCGCTCTATCTGCAAGGCGCGTATCAGCACGTGGTTAGCGCCCATACCGGAACCAGTTTCGACGATGCACAGATCGTCGATGCGTCTGCGGGAGCGTCGGCTGGGGTGAACCAGACGGTCTTTCGTCTGGGTATGATTCATCGGTTCTGATCGTGGTGGAGCGTCGCCGGAGTGGTTGTTCGGCGACGCTGCGGACCTCCGCGAGGTCGAGCCCGTCCGCGAGATGACCCGACGGTCCTGCGAACTGGCCGGGCAGGCTCACGAACGACAACGAGATCGCGGGCACGCATGTCACGACCGATGCCCGCCGGGGCGTTATCCGCCTGACTTCAGCTGCGTCCAGAGTCTGCTTTCCAGCCGCTTGATCGTCGGCGACAACGGCTTGAGCAGAAACAGCGTTTTCAGCACCGGTTCCGGCGGGTACACGGTCGGGTCGTTCAGAATCTCGGGACGCACGAACTTGCGTGCGGCCGCGTCGGCATTGGGATAAAACACCTCATTGGTGATGGCCGCATGCACGTCAGGCTGCTCGATATAGTTGATCCACTGGAGCGCGGCTTGCGGGTGCGGCGCATCTTTCGGGATCGCCATCATGTCGAACCACACGGGCGCGCCACCGGCGGGAATGAAGTATTTGATCTCGTAGTTTTTGCCGGCTTCGCGCGCGCGATGACTTGCCATCGATACGTCGCCCGACCAGCTCAACGCAAAGCAGATGTCGTCGCCAGCGAGATCGTTGATGTAGGTGGTCGCGTTGAATTGCGTGATATAAGGGCGAATCTTTTTCAGCGCCTCGTAGGCGGCCTGATAGTCGGCCGGATTTTCGCTGTTCGGGTCCTTCCCGAGGTAGTGCAGGGTGACTGCGAAAACGTCGGCAGGCGCGTCGAGCACGGACACGCCGCAACTTTTTAACTGGCTCAGATATTCGGGCTTGAAGAGAATGTCCCAGCTATCGAGCGGCGCCTCATTGCCGAGAATCTTTCTGACGCGCGTGACGTTGTAGCCAAGTCCCGTGGTGCCCCACGCCCACGGCACCGCGTATTGATTGCCGGGGTCCGCATCGGCAACGAGCTTCAGCAGGTTGGGGTCCAGATTCGCCAGGTTCGGCAGTTTCGATTTGTCGAGTTTCTGATAGATGCCGGCTTCGATTTGCCTCGCAAGAAAGTTCGAGGTCGGCACCACGACGTCGTAGCCGGTCGACCCGGTCAGCAGTTTGGCCTGCAAGGTTTCGTCGCCGTCGTAGACGTCATAGCGCACGTGAATACCGGATTTCTTTTCAAAATTCGGCACCGTGTCTTTCGCAATGTAGTCGGCCCAGTTATACAGATTGAGCTGCTTGTCTTCGGCATGCGAGCTCGCGACGAATGCGCCAGCCAGTAATGCTGCCAGCATCCGCTTGATGAGGGTGTGGGACATGATGGTCGCCCGGAAAGGTTTCGATGAATTTCGATAAAGCCTGCGGTGGTCTCACATGCGCTGATGGCGCTGCAGCTTCTGGTTGCGCATCAGGCACAGCATGTCGACGGCAAGATGGGCGGCGGCAAGCGCCGTCACGTCGCTGTGGTCATAGGGCGGCGAGACTTCCACCACGTCCGCGCCCACCAGGTTGACGGGGCCCAGCGCGCGAACGATCTCGAGCGCCTGCGCCGAACTGAGGCCGCCCGCTACCGGTGTGCCCGTGCCGGGCGCACAGGATGGATCGAGGCAGTCGATGTCGAAGGTCAGATAGGCCGGCGCGTCGCCCACAGTGGCCAGCACTTCGTCGATGGTTGCCTGCGTGCCGTTGCGATGGACCCACGGCGCATCCAGAACCCGTACGCCCATGAAGTCGTTGTTCCATGTGCGAATGCCGATTTGCACCGAACGCGCGGGATCGATGAGCCCCTCGCGGATCGCCTTGTAGAACATCGTGCCGTGATTGAGCGACTCGGGGTTGTCGTCGGGCCAGGTGTCGGAGTGAGCGTCGAAGTGGATCAGGCTCAGCGGCTTGCCGTACTTTTCCGCGTGCGCGACGAGCAGCGGATAGGTCACGTAGTGGTCGCCGCCGAGCGTCAGCATGCGCGGGCCGGCTGCGAGAATGCCGCGCGCGTGGGCGATGATCGCGTCGCGAATGCCAAGCGGATTGTGGGCGTCGAACCAGCAGTCGCCGTAATCGACCACGTTCAGGTGATCGAACGGGTCGATGCCCCACGGAAACGCACCCAGCTCGGCGAGCATCACCGAAGCCGCCCGCATGGCTGCCGGGCCGAAGCGGGTGCCGGGGCGGAAGGTCGTGGCGAGGTCCAGCGCAATGCCGGATACGGCGACATCGACACCGGTGAGATCGCGCGTGTACGGCCGGCGCATGAACGACAGCATGCCGGCGTACGTCGGAGGCGAGGGTTGCCCGTCGATTCCCGCGGCGGCGGTTGGCGTAAGGTGAGAAGGCGCAAGGGTCACGGTCATAGGGGTCGATCCGGTTGGTTTTGGCGGACGCCGTCACACAAATATTCCTCATGTCTGCCTGAAAGGCGGAACGCGTATGCGTGAAGACAGGCAGTATCATTGCGAGTAAGCATTCCAGCGAAAAGCGAAAAATCTTGCTGGAAGTATCGATATTTCTAATACCTTCCGGCTTCAATCCCATGCGCAGACTTCCTCCTTTGCAGGCCTTGCTCGCCTTCGACGCGGCCGCGCGGCTCGGCAGCTTCACGCGCGCGGCGCAAGAGCTCGCGCTAACGCAATCGGCGATCAGCCATCAGATCCAGCAACTCGAGGAATGGACCGGGCAGCCGCTGTTTCGGCGCATCGGGCGCGGTGTCGCGTTGACCGCCGCCGGCGCGCTGTACGCGCAGACCGTAACCGAGGCGCTTGTCACGCTCGCCGATGGGCGCGACCGTATCGAGCCGTATGGCAATCCGGATTCGGTCATCGTCGTGTGCACGCCCGAGTTCGCGTCGGGCTGGCTCATGCCGCGCATGCGCGCGTTTGCGAAGGCGCTGCCCAATATCGAGGTCTGGCTCGTGACCGGTGAAAAGGTCAATGAGATCGATCGCGTCGATGTCGATCTTGTCGTGTCGCCAAGGGAAATCCGCACGCCCGAAGTGGTGTGCGAGCCCTTGCTCGACGAAGATGCCGTCGCGATCTGCGGGCCGGCGACCGCGCGTCGTTTGCGCTCGGCGCCGTTCCCCGAGGTGTTGACGCAAGCGCCGTTACTGATTGACGAGGCGCGCCCGGACTGGGCGCCCTGGTTGCCCGAATTGAGGCGGGGCGGCTTGCGAATACGGCGTGCCATGACAGCCAGCGATCCGGGCTTCCTGGTGGCAGCGGCCGGGCAGGAAGTGGGGATCGCCATGGTGTCGCGCCTCGCTGCGGGTGATGCATTGACGAGCGGGCGCGTCAAAGTCTTGCCTCAGGTGCCGGGATTCGCACTCGCGCCGCTTTGGTTGATGCGCTCAGCGCAGCCGGCGCGCTCCGCCGCGGTGGATGCGGTTTATGAGTGGATGATAAAGCTCTGCAGAAGTGGCGGATGACGGTTGAGCGGGTCTCGTTTTCACGCCCCCAGATTTGAGCGATCATTACCCCAACCCCATCGCTACCGGAGCGCACCCAATGAGCGTGAATACGGAACCCGACTGCTTGCATACGGCCTTAACCGATCTACTAGGTTGCCGCTATCCGATCGTCTCGGCGGGCATGGGCGGCCCGGCCAGGTCCGAACTTGCCGCAGCCGTTTGCGCAGCGGGCGGATTCGGCTTGCTCGGCATGGTGCGCGAATCACCCGAATTGATCGAGCGGGAGATCGCCGCCGTGCGCGCGGCCACGCCGTGTCCGTTCGGCGTCAACCTGATTCCCTCGGCAACCGAGGCAACCCTGTTTGCCGCGGAACTCGACGTGTGCCTCGCGGCGCGCGTTCCGGCGCTGTGCTTCTTCTGGGACGTCGTGCCGGACGCCGTGAAGCGCGCGAAAAACGCCGGCGCCATCGTGCTGTATCAGGTGGGATCGCTAGAGGATGCTCTGGCTGCGGAGCAGGCCGGAGCCGATGCCGTGATCGTCCAGGGCATCGAGGCCGGCGGCCACGTGCGCGGGCGAGCCGGCCTTCTCACGCTATTGCCCGAGGTCGCGCGCCGCCTGCGCGTGCCCGTGGTCGCGTCAGGCGGAATCGCAACGGGCGGTGGATTGATCGCGGCGCTCGCGCTGGGCGCAGCGGGCGTGCATTGCGGCACGGCGTTCCTCGCGACGCATGAGTCGTTTGCGCACGACTATCACAAGCAGCGCATTTGCGAGGCGCGGGCAGGGGACACGCTCTACACCGATCTCTTCGCCATCAACTGGCCGCCCAATTCGCCGGTGCGCGTGCTGGCCAATAGCGTGACCGCCAAGGCTGGCGGGCAATTGTTCGGCTATCACCCGGACACCTTGCCACGCGAGGTGATCGCCCACGACGACGGGCGGCCGCTCTACTTGTACAGCACCGATTCACCCTTGCGCAGCACGACGGGCGAACTGGAGCGCATGGCGCTGTTTGCGGGCGAATCGTCGGCGCTCGTGAATGAGCGGACGTCTGCGGCCGAGGTGATCGAGCGCATGGTGGTCGAGGCACTCGAAGCACGCCGCCGCATTGGCGCGGGTGAAGAGAGGGATCACCCCGACGCGTCAGATAATCAGCATCCCTGACAAAATCGAGGCGG
>NZ_CAJMZF010000034.1:0-90305 GCF_905220245.1 Paraburkholderia sp. J63
CAAGGAAACGCGAAAAACCCCAAAAACCAAAAAAAAACGGGCAACCCACCTAAGAGCCACCCGTCCTCACCAGGCGCTTAACGCGCCCTACAAAACCCGCATCAAGCAGCCAACAACCCATGCGGGTCGATCACAAACTTACGCGGCGCGCCACCATCAAACTTCTTGTACCCTTCAGGCGCCTCATCCAGCGAAATCACCGAAACATTAACGATCTTGGCAATCGGCAAGCGATCAAACAAAATCGCCTGCATCAGGTTACGGTTGTACTTAAGCACGGGCGTCTGCCCGGTATGAAACGTATGCGACTTCGCCCAACCCAACCCAAAGCGAATGCTCAAGCTCCCATGCTGAGCAGCAACGTCCTTAGCACCCGGATCGTCAGTCACATAAAGCCCCGGAATACCGATCATTCCCGCAGGCCGCGTAATCTCCATGAGCGAATTGAGCACCGTAGCCGGCGCCTCTTCCGAGTGCCCGGAAGCCCCATGCCCATGCGCCTCGAAGCCCACACAATCCACCGCGCAATCGATCTCCGGCTTACCGAGAATCTGCTCGATCTGCTCCCCTAGCGAAGCATCTTTAGAGAGATCCACAACTTCAAAACCCATCGCCTTCGCATGCGCGAGACGTTCCGCATTGATATCGCCGACGATCGTGCAAGCCGCGCCAAGCAGACGCGCCGAGGCCGCCGCCGCCATCCCCACCGGTCCCGCGCCCGCGATATAAACCGTGGAGCCCGGCTTCACGCCCGCCGTCACCGCGCCGTGATAGCCGGTGGGCAGAATATCGGAGAGGCAGGTCAGATCGCGGATCTTCGACATCGCCTGATCCTTGTCCGGGAATTTCAGCAGATTGAAATCGGCATACGGCACGAGCACGTACTCGGCCTGGCCGCCAATCCAGCCGCCCATGTCCACATAGCCATAAGCGCCGCCCGCACGCGACGGATTCACGTTCAGGCACACGCCCGTATGCTGCTCGCGGCACATCGCGCAGCGGCCGCAGGCCACGTTGAACGGCACCGAAACCAGGTCGCCGAGCTTTAGCGTTTCGACGTCCTTACCAATCTCGACCACTTCGCCCGTGATCTCGTGGCCCAGCACGAGGCCGACCGGCGCCGTGGTCCGGCCGCGCACCATATGCTGGTCGGAGCCGCAGATATTCGTGCTGACCACCTTGAGAATCACGCCATGGCCGATCGCGCGTCCGGTCGGATCGACCATCTTCGGATAGTCGATCTTTTGCACTTCGACTTTGCCCGGCCCTTGATACACGACTCCACGATTGCTGCTCATCACTTTGTCTCCTGGTGAGTTGACGCTGCGGCGCGCACAGCGATAGAAGGAGCGTAGCCCTCCATGTACACCCTGCGATGTGCAAAAGCCGACGCACGCTTGTCGTGCGCCGACATCGGCGGGTCGCATAAGCGCAAAGGCGAGCGCAGGTGCGGCGCTAGGCGCGCGCCGTCGCGCTCCACTGCAGATAGTCGGCGCGCGTCCAGTCGAGCGACACGCCGATGCGCCGCGTGCCGGGCCGGATCTTCGGCTTGTGGACCTCGATCGTGAGCGAGTCCAGCGCGGGCCACTCGCGAAACGAAAGCGCCGCAATATCGGCCACCAGCGTTTCGAGCAGCCGCGTATGCGGCTTCCTCGCGAGAAACTCGGCAATGCGCGTGCAATAGCTCTCGTAGTCGATCCAGTCGCTCTCTTCTTTCGGCATGGACCGGTAGCCGAGCTGCGCATCGATCACGAGCGGCTGCGGCTGCCCGTGCTCATGCGGATGAATGCCGATGCGCGCGGGCACGCTCAAGCCCTCGACGAACACGCTCCAGCCGCGCCCGCGCGAGGGCGTTGCATCGAGCGCCGGGTGCGAGCCCAGCGCCCGATCGAACGTTCCGTCGACGATCTTCATGATGCGAGCGACGCCGCGGCGTCGAGCAGGATGCGGCAGAAGTAGTCGGCGAAGCTGCGGCGCACCACGATCTCGAAGCGGTTATCGCCCGTGGGGATCAGCACGATTGCGGCCTTGAAGAACACGCTCTGCGCGCATTGCCCCTCTTTGAACAGGCGCGGGTGCAGGTCGAGCGGGCAGCCGCGCGAGAGCACCTCGCGCGAGGCGGCGCCATCGATCTCCACCACGGTGTAGCCGCTGCCCACGTCCACGGCCGCCGCGTAGCTTTCGCCGAACGCGGGAGCGAGCTTCGCTTCGAGCACGCCAACCTGCACGGGCGCGTTCGAGCGCACGAGCCATTCGTCGGGGCCGAGCCACAGCACGTCATGGCCGTCGCCGCGCGCCACCGTGTTGGGCTGCGCGGGCGGCTGGCAGCCGACCACCTGGGCGAACGCGTCGACGAAGGCGGGGTCGCTCAGGTCGCCACGCACGTTCACGAGATCGCGAAACGGCAGCTCGCGCATCGTGAATGCCTTCGATCCGCGGGCCTCCTGGGCCTTGATGAGACCGGCCACGCCGACGAAAGGCGACTCGAGCTGCACTGCTACCGTACGCTCCGCAAGGGGCACCGGATCCATCGTTTCATTCAACATGCTGACGCACCCCTTCAGTGTCATAGAAAATCGGGCTGGCGATCTTCGCCTTCACGCGCCGGCCATCGGCCAGCGAGATCACCACGTGCTCGCCGGTCTTGTTCAGACCGCCCTTCACCACAGCCAGCGCAATCGAGCGGTCGAGAATCGGGCTGTAGTAGCTCGACGTCACGTGGCCCAGCATCGGCGTGGTGCCGTCCGCCTTCTGTTGCGCGTTGACGTCCACGATCTGGCCGCCTTCGGGCAGCACGAACTTCGCATCATCGGTCAGCAGTCCGACGAATTGCTTGCGCCCTTCCTTCGCGGTGTCCGAGCGCTTGAGCGAGCGCCGGCCCAGGAAGTCCTTGGTCTGCGAAACGAGGCCGCCCATGCCCAGGTCGAACGGCGTGATCGAACCGTCGGTGTCCTGGCCCACGATGATGTAGCCCTTCTCCGCACGCAGCACGTGCATCGTTTCCGTGCCGTAGGGCGTGATGTCGAACTCGGCGCCCGCGGCCATCAGCGCTTCCCACACCGCGCGGCCCGCATTGGCCGGCACGTTCACTTCGTAGGCCAGCTCGCCCGAGAAGCTGATGCGCATGACGCGCGACTTCACGCCCGCCACCGTGCCGTTGCGATACGACATGAACGGGAACGCGGCGTTGTCGAAGTCGATGTCCTTGCACACCTTCTGCAGGACCTTGCGGCTCTTCGGGCCCACCACGGCGAAGGTCGCCCAGTGATCGGTCACGGAGGCGAGACGCACCTTCATGTCCGGCCATTCCGTTTGCAGCCAGCGCTCGAGCCACGTGAGCACGCGCGCCGCGCCGCCGGTCGTGGTCGTCATCATGTAGTGCTGCGGTCCGAGGCGCACGGTCACGCCGTCGTCGAACACCATGCCGTTCTCGTCGAGCATCAGGCCATAGCGGCACTTGCCCACTTCGAGCTTGAGCCACGGATTCGTGTAGACCCAGTTCAGCAGCTTCGCGGCGTCCGGTCCCTGAATGTCGATCTTGCCGAGCGTCGAGGCATCGAGGATACCGACACTATTCCGGACTGCGAGGCATTCGCGCTTGAGCGCCGCGTGCATGTCCTCGCCCTTCTTCGGGTAGTACCAGGGGCGCTTCCAGTTGCCCACGTCCTCGAACAGCGCGCCATGCGCCTCGTGCCATTCGTGAATACAGGTCTTGCGGATCGGGTCGAGGAAGTCGCCCAGTTCGCGGCCCGCCACGGTGCCGAACGTCACGGGCGTGTAGTTCGGGCGGAACGTGGTCGTGCCGGTTTCGGGAATCGTCTTGCCGAGCGCGTCCGCGAGAATCGCCATGCCGCTGATGTTGCCGAGCTTGCCCTGGTCGGTGCCGAAGCCCATCGCCGTATAGCGCTTCACGTGCTCGACCGATTCGAAGCCTTCGCGCGCCGCCAGCAAAATGTCCGATGCCGCCACGTCGTTCTGGAAGTCGACGAACTGCTTCGGCCCACGCGGCGCGGCCTTGCGGCTGCCCACGAGCCACAGCGGCTGCAACGGCGTTTCGGTGATCTCGGCGGCCTTGGGCACCGGCGGGCGCGTCGTCGCGAAGCCGAGCGACTTCGTGGCGTCGATGCCCGCATCGACGGCTTGCGTGAGGCCGCGCGCGAGGCTGAATTCGCCCACCGCCGCGCCCACGCTCACTTCCTGCTGCATGCGCTTGCCCGGCATGAAGCAGGCCTTCGCGTCGTTCCAGTGCGCCTTGCCGCCCGACTGCGCGAACAGGTGCAGCACGGGGCTGAAGCCGCCCGACATCGCCACCAGATCGCAGGGCAGGTCGGCCTGCTTCGCGCCGGTCTGCCCGTTCGTGTACGCGACCACCTCGACCGAGCTCACGCGCAGCTTGCCACGCGCGGCCATGATGGCGGCGTTGTTCATGATCTTCACGCCCTGGCGGCGCGCGGCCTCCTGCAAAGCCCCCTTGCCCTGCGCACGCGAATCGACCACGGTCACGTTCGCGCCGCATGCCTTCAGGTCGAGCGCGCAGCGATAACCCGCGTCGTTGTTCGCGAACACCACGGCATTGCGGCCCGGCAGCACGCCATAGCGGTGAATATAGGTGGAGACCGCCGAGGCCATCATGATGCCCGGCAGGTCGTTATTGCCGAACACGATCGGCCGCTCGTGCGCGCCCGTCGCGAGAATCACGCGCTTCGCGCGGATCTTCCAGAGCAGCTCACGCGTGCCCTTGCGCGTCGAGACCGGCAGATGCTCGGTCAGGCGCTGCGTGACGGTCACGAGATTGTGATCCTGATAGCCGAAGGCCGTGCTGCGCGAAAGGACCTTCACGTCCGGCATCGCGGCGAGCTCCGCCTCGATCTTCTCGACCCACTGGATCGCCGAGCGGCCATCGATCTCCGACTTGCACGCCAGCAGGCTGCCGCCCAGTTCGCGCTGGTCGTCGACGAGAATCACGCGCGCGCCGGCGAGGCCCGCCGTATGCGCCGCGAGCAGGCCCGTGGGGCCGCCGCCGATCACGAGCACGTCGCAATGCGCGAAGCACTTGTCGTAGCGGTCGCCGTCGCGCACTTCGGGCGCCTTGCCCAGACCCGCGGCCTCGCGAATCTTCTCCTCGTACTTCGGCCACCACTTGCGCGGCCACATGAAGGTCTTGTAGTAGAAGCCCGCGGGCAGGAAGCGCGAGAACTTCTGGTTCACGGCCATGCGGTCGTGCTCGAGGCTCGGCTCCGCATTCACGCTGGTCGCGACGAGCCCCTGATAGAGCTCGACTTCGGTGGCACGCGCGTTCGGCACGGTGTAGGCGCCGCGCTCGAGCTGCACGACGGCATTCGGCTCGGCCACGTCGGCCGTCACGATGCCGCGCGGGCGGTGGTACTTGAAGCTGCGCGCGACGAAGTGCACGTCGTTGGCGAGCAGCGCCGAGGCGAGCGTGTCGCCCTGGTAGCCCTGATAGGTGCGCCCGTTGAACGTGAAAGTCAGCGGAATCGCGCGGTTGATGCGCCCGCCGGCGCCGAGTCGGTTCTTCTGGCTCATCGCTGCTTGCTCCCTTGCGTGCCCGGCTTTGCGCCTTGCTGTACGCCGTTTTGTACTTTCGCCTGTGCGTTCACGGACGAACCGGCTTTGCCAAATGTTTCGTAACCCTGAATTTCGTAAGAGACCGTATCGCGCGTCACCATGAACCAGCGGCGGCAGCCCTGCGTATGCAGCCACTGCTCCTTGTGCACGCCGCGCGGGTTATCGCGCATGAACAGGTATTCGCCCCATTCGCGGTCGCTCATCGCGTCCGAGTCGAGCGGACGCGCGATTTCCGCCTCGCCCCCGCAGGTGAATTCGATTTCGGCGCGCGGCCCGCACCATGGGCATTCGATCAGCAACATGTGGTGTTCTCCTCTTTACGGTGCGTTAGTGCGCCACGGCGGCCGCGCCGTGTTCGTCGATCAGATGGCCGGTATAGAAGCGGTCCAGCGAGAACGGCGCATTGAGCGGATGCGGCTCGTCGTTCGCGATGGTGTGGGCAAACGTCCAGCCCGAGCCCGGCGTGGCCTTGAAGCCGCCGGTGCCCCAGCCGCAGTTGAAATAGAGGCCCTTCACGTCGGTCTTGCTGATGATCGGGCAGGCGTCGGGCGAGACGTCGACAATGCCGCCCCACTGGCGATTCATGCGCACGCGCGAAAACACCGGGAACATTTCGACGATGGCCTGCAGCGTGCCTTCGATGATGTGGTAGCTGCCGCGCTGGCCAAAGCCCGTGTACTGGTCCACGCCCGCGCCGATCACGAGGTCGCCCTTGTCGGACTGGCTGATGTACGCATGCACCGCGTTGGACATGATGACCGAGTTGACCACGGGCTTGATCGGCTCCGAAACCAGCGCCTGGAGCGGATGGCTTTCGATCGGCAGGCGCACGCCGGCCATGTCGGCGAGCGTCGTGGTGTTGCCCGCGGCCACCACGGCGACCTTCTTCGCCTTGATGAAGCCCTTTACGGTATCCACGCCGGTCACGCGGCCGCCGTCGCGGCGAATGCCCGTTACCTGGCAGTTCTGAATGATGTCCACACCGTGGCGGTCCGCGCCGCGCGCGAAGCCCCAGGCCACCGCATCGTGGCGCGCCACGCCGGCACGGCGCTGAATGGACGCGCCCAGCACCGGATAGCGGCTGTTCAGGTTGATCGTGGGCTCGATCTCCTTGATCTGCTCGGGCGTGAGGAACTCGGCGTCCACGCCGTTCAGGCGGTTCGCGTTCACACGGCGCTCGGTGTCGCGCACGTCCTGCAGCGTGTGCGCGAGATTCATCACGCCGCGCTGGCTGAACATCACGTTGTAGTTGAGATCCTGCGAGAGCCCTTCCCAGAGCTTCATCGCCTTCTCGTAAAGCGCCGCCGACTCGTCCCACAGATAGTTCGAGCGCACGATGGTGGTGTTGCGCGCCGTATTGCCGCCGCCGATCCAGCCCTTCTCCAGAATCGCGACGTTTTTCACGCCGTGCTCTTTCGCGAGGTAGTACGCGGTCGCGAGACCATGCCCGCCGCCGCCGACGATCACGACGTCGTACTCCTTCTTCGGCTCAGGGCTCCTCCACTGCCGCTCCCAGTTCTCGTGATACGACAACCCGTTGCGGAACAGACTGAATATCGAATAGCGGCTCATCTTGCGGACCCCTTGCTCGTTGCCTTGCTCGTTACCATTAGCATTCGATGACGTTCACGGCCAGACCGCCGCGCGACGTCTCCTTGTATTTCGTTTTCATGTCGGCGCCCGTCTCGCGCATCGTCTTGATGACGTTGTCGAGCGTGACGTAGTGCTGGCCGTCGCCCTTGAGCGCCATGCGCGAGGCGTTGAGCGCCTTGATCGCGCCCATCGCGTTGCGCTCGATGCACGGAATCTGCACGAGGCCACCCACCGGATCGCAGGTCATGCCCAGGTTGTGCTCCATGCCGATCTCGGCCGCGTTCTCGACCTGCGAGGGCGTGCCGCCCATCACGGCCGCGAGCGCCGCCGCCGCCATCGAGCACGCCACGCCCACCTCGCCCTGGCAGCCCACTTCGGCGCCCGAGATCGAGGCCGTTTCCTTGTAGATGATGCCGATGGCCGCAGCCGTGAGCAGGAAGTCGATGATCCCCTTCTCGTTGGCGCCCGGCACGAACTTCACGTAGTAGTGGAGCACCGCGGGAATCACGCCGGCCGCGCCGTTGGTGGGCGCCGTGACCACGCGGCCGCCCGCGGCGTTTTCCTCGTTCACGGCCATCGCGTAGAGATTGACCCAGTCGAGCATCGAAAGCGGATCGCGCAGCGACTCCTCCGAACGCGAGCGCAGATGCACCGAAAGATCGGCGGCGCGGCGCTTCACGCCCATCGGGCCCGGGAGCTCGCCGTGCATCTTGCAGCCGCGCTCCACGCAGGCCGCCATCGTCTTCCAGATACCAAGCAGTCCTTCGCGTACTTCTTCGGGCGTGCGCGCCGCACATTCGTTCGCGAGCGTCACTTCGGCGATCGAGAGGCCGCTCTCGCGGCACACGCGCAGCAGGTCGTCGCCGGTGCGGAACGGCCAGGGCATCTCGCGGCCGCTGCGCACGCCGTTCACGCGGTCGCCCTCGCGGTTCACGACGAAGCCGCCGCCCACCGAGTAATACTCTTTCTCGACCAGCAACTGGCCGTTCTCGTCGAAGGCCTGAAAGCGCATGCCGTTCGAATGAAGCGTATTCGCGCCGCCCATGGTCCGGCGAAAGAAGCCGATGCCGTCCTTCTCGTCGAAGCGGATCGAGTGCTTGCCGAGCAGCACGAGCGTTTTCTCGGCGCGAATGGCGGCGAGGCGCGGCTCGATGCGATCGGGATCGATCGTGTCGGGCAGGTTGCCTTCGAGACCGAGCAGCACGGCCTTGTCGGTGCCGTGGCCCTTGCCCGTCGCGCCGAGCGAGCCATAGAGCTCGACCTTCACGCGCCGCACGAAGGCGAGCAGATTGGCGTCCTCGATATGGGATGCGAAGCGGCACGCGGCGACCATGGGGCCGACCGTATGCGAGCTCGACGGACCGATCCCGATCTTGAACAGGTCGAAGACGCTGACGTTCATCTGACTTCCCTCACCTCTGGTTAAAGCGTGGAATGGGCTGGAATAGCTTGAAACTGCTGGGCTGACGTTAGACGCAAGTAAATCAAAAACGCCACCGCGTCAGATAGAACAAAAACGCCATTGCCGTTGGATGGCCCCGCCAGCGGGACTTTCGGGCCGTTCGCAAACGCGTTTTGACGATGGTTCGCGGCCAAAAAACACAAGTCGGCGGGACAGCGGCTCAGGCCGTCCCGCCGACGTTCCAGGGGATTTGCTGCGGCGCAGCGCGAGCAAGCGCACCGCGAAAGCCGGGGTGGAACCCGGCTGGACTTAGAACGAATGGCGCATGCCGATGCGCACGTCGGCCTGCGTGGTGGTCGAAGACGGCGTGAAGCTGTAGCCGATCACGGCGTCCACGCCCTGCGAGGCCTTGAGCCAGTCACCCGAGAGATAGACTTCGGTGCGCTTCGAGAGCAGGTAGTGCAAACCCGCAGAGAGCTGGTTCCAGTGATGACCGTCGAAATGCGTGTACTGGTAGCCGCCGATCAGGCTCACGTCGGGCGTGACCTGCCAGTCCGCGCCGCCTTCGCCCACCTGCATGTGCTCGCTCTGGCCGAACGCCTTGATCTGCGTGTAGGTGAAGTCGCCCATCAGCGTGACGGGGCCGATCACGTAGCTCGCGCCCACGCCGAACGCGCCCTGCTTGTCCACCGGAAACGCCGAGTTCGCATAGAGGTCGGTGACGGCGCCCGTGGCCGGGTCCACGCTCACGGTGGGCCTGCCGAAGAACGAATGCACGCCGATCATCGCGTACGGGTCGAACGCATAGATGCCCGACGGGTTGTTCAACTGCGTGTACGCCGTGCCCGCCGAGAAACCGCCGTTCTGGTATTGCGCGCCCACGCTCCACGCGCTGCCCGTATGAAACTCGCCCGGCGTATTGCTGAACGAGTACATGCCGCCGAACTGGAAGCCGCCATAGGTGTTCGACGTGAATTTCACGGCGTTTTGCAGATGGTCGCCGTTCATGCGGTCGAAGTCGCCCTGGTTGATGGCGTAGCCGCTCGCCCATGCGGTGACGTTGTACTGATACACCATGTCCTGCGTCATGTCGGACTGGTTGCCGAACGTGAGCGTGCCCCAATCGTTCTGGAGACCTACATAGGCTGCTCTGCCGAACAGCGAGCCGCCATTGGCGAGTTCGCCGTTGCCTACGTGAAAGCCGCTTTCGAGTTCGAAGATGGCCTTGTTGCCGCCGCCAAGGTCTTCGGTGCCCTTGATGCCCCAGCGGTTCGCATACGAAATGCCGTCGTCGAACTTCACCTGGTGCGAGCCGCCCGCGTTGGTCGCGTAGGTCACGCCCGCATCGATGATCCCGTACATCGTCACGCTGCTCTGGGCTTCGCTCTGGGTGGAGAGCGTGGCCAACGCGAGCGCGATGCCAGTCAGTGCCGCCGCTTTCACTTTCTTCATGGTGTGGGTCTCTCTTGCCTTGCGTTACGGTTGATGGGCCGCATAAAGCACGGATCCAGCGCGTGCGAAGCCGTGGAGGAAACGCACGCTTTATGCGGATCGTGAGAACGTACAAATCCAGATTTCGGGCCGCTTGTACGAACACGACGCGTACTTGGGGAAAAGCGCCGCCCCGCCATCATTGCGTTTTTCTTGATTGATCGTTCAATAAAAAACGACTAGAGTAGGGACCTTCCAGAAGCGCCTTGAAAGAATCGCCATGCCCAAGATCGGAATGCGCGACGTCCGTCGCGCCCAGCTCATTGATGCGACCCTGCAATCGATCGACCAGTCCGGACTCTCGGGCACGACGCTTGCCACGGTCGCGCAGCACGCGAATATCTCCACGGGGATCGTCAGTCACTATTTCGGCGGCAAGGATGGCCTGCTCGAGGCCACCATGCGCCATATCCTGCGCGATCTCTGGGAAGCCACCATGCGCCGCCGCACGGCGGCGAAGGACGAGCCGCGCGCGCGTTTGCGCGCCATCGTCGCCGCGAATTTCGACGTCTCGCAGGTGAATACGCCGGTGATGAAGACCTGGCTTGCGTTCTGGGCCGAGAGCATGCATCAGCCCGCGCTGCGCCGCCTGCAGCGCGTGAATACGCGGCGGCTCTATTCGAACCTGTGCGCGGAGTTCGAGAAGGTCTTGCCGCGCGCGGCGTCGCGGCGCGCCGCCAGCGGTCTCGCCGCGATGATCGACGGCTTGTGGCTGCGCGGCACGTTGACCGGCGAGCCGTTCGACACCAAGGCCGCCCTGCGCGTCGCCAACGAATACATCGATCTGATGCTCGAAACGCGCGCGAAGGCGCGCTCGAGCAAGTCCGCCTAGCCCGGAGTCACCACCATGTCTGTTTATCCGCTCGAACGCCTCTTCATCGATGGCGCCTTCACCGACGCCACCAGCGGCGAGACCTTCGAAACGCGCGACCCCGCCACGGGCGAAACGCTCGCGACCGTGCAGCAGGCCAGCGCCGCCGACATCGAGCGCGCCGTGCAATCGGCGCGCGCGGGCCAGCGCGTCTGGGCCGCCATGACCGCCATGGAGCGCTCGCGCATCCTGCGCCGCGCGGTCGAGTTGCTGCGCGCGCGCAACGACGAACTGGCCGCGCTCGAAACGCGCGACACCGGCAAGCCCATTGCGGAAACGAGCGCCGTGGACATCGTCACCGGCGCCGACGTGATCGAGTACTACGCCGGCCTCGCCACCGCGATCGAAGGCCAGCAGATTCCGTTGCGCACCGATTCGTTCGTCTATACGCGGCGCGAGCCGCTGGGCGTGACGGCCGGCATCGGCGCATGGAATTACCCCATCCAGATCGCGTGCTGGAAGTCGGCGCCCGCGCTGGCCGCCGGCAACGCGATGATCTTCAAGCCGAGCGAGGTCACGCCGCTCTCGGCCTCGAAGCTCGCCGAAATCTATCTCGAGGCCGGCGTGCCGCCTGGCGTATTCAACGTCGTGCAAGGCGATGCGCGCGTGGGCGCAATGCTGAGCACGCACCCCGGCATCGAGAAAATCTCGTTTACGGGCGGCGTGGAAACGGGCAAGAAAGTCATGGCCGCGGCCGGCGGATCGTCGCTGAAGGAAGTGACGATGGAGCTCGGCGGCAAGTCGCCGTTGATCGTATTCGAAGACGCCAATGTCGACCGCGCCGCCGACATTGCGGTCACGGCCAACTTCTTCAGCTCGGGCCAGGTCTGCACCAACGGCACACGCGTATTCGTGCACGAGTCGGTGCTGCCGGCGTTCGAGGCCTGCGTGCTCGAACGCGTCGCGCGCATCCGCGTCGGCCATCCCGGCGACCCCGCCACCAACTTCGGCCCGCTCGCGAGCGCGGCGCAGCTCGACAAGGTGCTCGGCTACATCGAGAGCGGCAAGCAGGAAGGCGCACGGCTCGTCGCGGGCGGCGCGCGCATAGTGGAAGGCGAATTCGCGCGCGGCCAGTACGTGCAGCCGACCGTATTCTCCGCTTGCCGCGACGACATGAAGATCGTGCGCGAGGAAATCTTCGGCCCGGTCATGAGTATCCTGTCGTTTGCTGAGGAATCCGAAGTCATCGCGCGCGCCAACGACACGATCTACGGTCTTGCCGCCGGTGTCGTCACCGAGAACCTGTCGCGCGCGCATCGCGTGATTCACCGGCTCGAAGCGGGCATCTGCTGGATCAACACCTGGGGCGAGTCGCCCGCCGAAATGCCCGTGGGCGGCTACAAGCAATCGGGCGTGGGACGCGAGAACGGTATCACGACGCTCGAGCACTACACGCGCATCAAATCGGTTCAGGTCGAACTGGGACCGTATCGGCCCGCGTTTTAAGGCATTTCGAGGGAATTTGAGGGGACACGGCATGGCAGCGCAAGAGTACGACTACATCATCATCGGCGCGGGATCGGCGGGCAACGTGCTCGCCACGCGGCTTACCGAGGATCGCGACGTCACGGTCCTGCTGCTGGAAGCGGGCGGTCCCGACTACCGCTTCGACTTCCGCACGCAGATGCCGGCCGCGCTCGCGTATCCGTTGCAAGGCCGCCGCTACAACTGGGCCTACGAAACCGACCCCGAGCCGTTCATGAACAACCGGCGCATGGAGTGCGGGCGCGGCAAGGGTCTCGGCGGCTCTTCGCTCATCAACGGCATGTGCTATATCCGCGGCAACGCGCTCGACTACGACGGCTGGGCCGAGCGCAAAGGGCTGGAAAACTGGAGCTATCTGGATTGCCTGCCCTACTTCCGCAAGGCGGAAACGCGCGACGTGGGCGCGAACGACTATCACGGCGGCGACGGCCCGGTGCACGTGACCACGAGCAAGCCCGGCGTAAACCCGCTGTTCGAAGCGATGGTGGAGGCCGGCGTGCAGGCGGGCTACCCGCGCACCGATGACCTCAACGGCTACCGCCAGGAAGGCTTCGGGCCGATGGACCGCACGGTGACGGCCAAGGGCCGGCGCGCGAGCACCGCGCGCGGCTACCTGGACCAGGCGAAGCAGCGGCCCAACCTCGACATCGTCACGCACGCGACCACGGACCGGATCCTGTTCAGTGGCAAGCGCGCGAACGGCGTGGTCTTTCTCGACGGCAGCGCCCAGGTGACGCGCTACGCGCGCCGCGAAGTGCTGGTGTGCGCGGGCGCGATCGCCTCGCCGCAGCTTCTGCAGCGCTCGGGCGTGGGCCCCGGCGCGTGGCTGCGCGAGCTCGACATTCCGGTCGTGCTCGATCTTCCCGGTGTGGGACAGAATCTTCAGGACCACCTGGAAATGTACATGCAGTACGAGTGCAAGGAACCGGTGTCGCTCTACCCTGCGCTGCTCACGCGCAATCAGCCCGCCATCGGGCTCGAATGGATGCTGCGCGGCACCGGCATCGGCGCGAGCAATCATTTCGAGGCGGGCGGCTTCATCCGCACGCGCGACGACGATCCGTGGCCCAACATCCAGTATCACTTCCTGCCCGTTGCGATCAATTACAACGGCACCAATGCGATCAAAATGCACGGCTTCCAGGCGCACGTCGGGTCGATGCGCTCGCCCAGCCGCGGCCGCGTGAAACTGCGCTCGCGCGACCCGCGCCAGCATCCCTCGATTCTCTTCAACTACATGGCCGAGGCGCTCGACTGGCGCGAGTTCCGCGACTCCATTCGCATCACGCGCGAGATCATCGCGCAGCCGGCGCTCGACCGCTTCCGCGGGCGCGAGCTGAGCCCCGGCGCCGAACTCCAGACCGACGCGCAGATCGACGCCTTCGTGCGCAACCGCGCGGAGACGGCCTATCACCCGTCGTGCTCGTGCGCGATGGGCTACGACGACATGGCTGTCGTGGACGGCGAAGGCCGCGTGCATGGTATCGAGGGATTGCGCGTGGTGGATGCTTCGATCATGCCGCGCATCACCACCGGCAATCTCAACGCGCCGACGATCATGCTCGCGGAGAAGATTGCCGATCGTATTCGCGGGCGAAATGCGCTCGCGCGCTCGACGGCGCCGTATTACGTGGCGAATGGCGCGCCGGCGCGCGGTGGGGATTTGCCGTTGCGGCCGGCGGGCGGCGAGCGGAGGAAAGCGCGCGCGGTGTCGTAATCGTCAGAAATCTATCGGAGACCTGAGTAATCAGGTGTCCGTTGCGGGCCGGAATCGAAGCGCGGCTCGAAGTACAGCGCGGAGATTCCGGCCCGTTTGTGTTTATATGAGTGAAATCCGCAGAGTTTTCCCGCATGCCGCTGCGTACTTGCGCAGCGTCGCCAGCGAAGGCGAATGCTTTTCGCTCGCGAGCGACGATTCCAGGCGGGATACCGCGGATGTAGTGGTGCCCATGCGCTCGGCCACTTGCGCTTGTGTGAGACCCGCTTGCTTGCGGGCGGTGAGCAGCGCATCCAGCGCGGTGAACTCTTCTTCGAGCGCGTCATAGGCGGCCCTGAACTCCGGGTCCTGCATCATCCGCTCAGTGTCGGCTTTCGTGTGCGGTACGGGGTCGTACCGATCTTCGAGGTCGCTACGCCCCCTCGCCTTAGCCATTGTCCAACACCTCCTTCAAGCGTTTGCGGGCAACTCGCAATTCGGCAGCCGGTGTTTCCTGCGTTTTCTTGACGAACGAATGCAGGACGACGATGCGCTGACCCACTTGTGTGCAATAGAAAACTCGTCCGATGCCCTCACGACCGCGCGGGCGCAGCTCGAACAGTCCACCACCCATAGCGCGAGAGTGGGGCATCCTCAGATCAGCACCGAACTTTTCCAGAATGCCCAGCAGCCGCCAGTAGTCGGCTCGAATGCCGATCGGCAAAGAAAACACCTCGTTCTTTACGCGCTCGCTATAGTACGCGATCGTCCACATACCGTCCAAATATTAGCAAATTTGCGAAATTCCAGCAAGTCTGCCTGAGAACTGCCTGTCCAACCATGAGCACGCACAAGGAAGAAGCGAACGCCTGCCACCGGACGTCAAGCACACAAAAACAAAACGGCGTCACGCAGCACCCAGAAATCCGGACACCCGCATGACGCCGCAAAACCAACCACCAAACCAAACCCGCCCGTTACGCCCTCGCCGCCAGATAATGCGAAACCGCAATCGTGAGCGCAGCCCCAATCAACGCAACATAAGGCAACCTGTCGCGCCACTTGCTACGCACAGGAATCTCCACTTCCATATCGAGCGCACTACCCGCAGGAAAATGCCCACGATCCTGCCAGTAGTGGCGATAAGCAAACACCGGCACGATCAGCAGCATCGCGATCAACCCATCGCGCAGCGTATTCTCGCCCTGCAGATTCGCCCCCGCGCCAACAAACACGAGATTCGCATAACCGCACAGCGCGCCAAGCCCCAACAACCAAGTCGGGCACCGAAACGGCCGATCCCAGGCCGGACGATCCATGCGATGAATCCAGCCCGATTGCAGATTGAGAAACACGAACAGCATGTAGCAAACGTTCGAGATAGACAGCACCGTCATGTAGTCGGACATCGCGAGCAACACGAGGTTGAAGCCCAGATCGGTCCACATGGCCGCGGTCGGCGCGCCATGCTCGTTCACGCGCGAAAGATAGCGCGGCAGCCAGCCATCCACCGAAGCCTGATAGAGCGTGCGCGAAGACCCCATCATCGAAGTCATCACGATCAGCAGGATCGAGAGCATCAGCATCACGACGATCGCGTTGCCGACCCATGCGCCGCCGCCCACGATGGACGCCATCGCCATGCCAACGCCGGTGCCATCGCCAATGCGCGGATCGAGCATCGCCTGCATCCCGAGCGAGCCCTGGAACGCGAGCGGCACGAGCGTCATCACGATCAGGCAGAGCGCGCCCGACCAGAAGATCGCGCGCGCGGTGTCGCGGCGCGGATCGCGGAACTCACGCGTGTAGCAGACGGCGGTCTCGAAGCCATACGAGGCCCAGCCGGCCATGAACATGGCGCCCAGCGCCATCACCACGCCCTGCCCGTTCCATGCGCCGAAGAACGAGGCGCTCGGATTGCCCTGCGCATCGTGGCCGAGCGGCAGCAGCGGGAACAGATGTTTCGCGGGCACGTCGCCGGTCACGAACGGCACGAGGCCGACGATCAGGAGCGGCGTGAGCGAGGCGATGCCAAGAATCTTCTGCGTTTTAGCGGCCTTCGATGCGCCGCTATGTTGAAGCCGGAACGTGATGAGCAGGAACGCGGCCGCAATCATGAAGGTCGCGTTGATGCGCAGCGTGAGTCCGGGCTTGATGAAGTCCAGATTCGCGAGCGTCCAGTGCCATTGCAGAATGGCCGCATCGGGCGAGAACAGCGTGGCGAGCGCGTAGTTCGCGGCCAGCCCGCAGCCGAGCGCGAGCATGGGCGACCAGGCGAGCCAGTTGCACCAGACGGAGACCGGCGCAATCATCTTGCCGTAACGCACCCAGCCGATCGCGCCGTACACCGACGCGCCACCCGACTTGTGCGGAAATAGCCCGGAAATCTCGGCGTAGGTGGCGCTCTGCATGAGGCCCATCGTGATCGATGCGATCCAGATGGCCCACGCCGGCTGGCCTATCGTTGCGCATACGCCGCCAATCGTGAAGAGCACACCCGCCGGTACGCCGCTCGTGACCCAAAATGCGTCTTTCCATGTGAGGCCACGCTGCAGCGCATGGCCGTGGTCGCCTCGGGCGGTCTCCTCGCCGCCGCGCGTACGTATTCCAGCTTGCTCCATCCATTTCCTCCTGAGATCTAACGCTAAACAACCAAAAACACCGCGCCTATAGGGGCCATCAGGGATCGTCAAAAACGGCCGGAGATGACGCGGGCGCGGCGAGCGCGCAAGCCGCGTGCCTGCCACGGCGCGCCGGTCTCCTCCGAGGCGCGCGGGCAGGCGTCATGCATGCGGGGCGATGCGCGAATCAACGCAGCGAATCAGTGCACGCCCAGGTAGGCGCGCACGGCCGGCAGGCCGGGCTTGCCGTCGAGCGTCGTCACGCCGGCGAGCCACTTGTCGAGCATTTGCGGGTTCGACTTGAGCCAGTCGGCGGCCGCTTTGTTGGGGTCTTCCTTGGCGGCGATGGGCACCATCAGGTGGTTCTCGATGGCCGTGGTGAATTGCAGGTTCGAGACGAATTTCGCCACGTTCGGGCAGCGCGCGCTGTAATCAGGCGGTTCCGCGGTCATGACTTTCGCCGCGCCGTAGTTAGGTCCGAAAACGTCGTCGCCGCCCGAGAGATAGTCGATCTTCATCTGCACGTTCATCGGATGCGGCTCCCAGCCGAGGAACACGATCCACTGCTTCTCGCGCTCGGCGCGATTCACCTGCACGAGCATGCCGGCCTCGCTCGACTCCACGAGCTTGAACTTGCCGAGGCCGTACTGGTTCGAGCTGATCATCTTCTGGATCAGCTGGTTGCCGTCGTTGCCGGGTTCGATGCCGTAGATCTTGCCCTGCAATTTATCGGCGTACTTCGCGATGTCCTGGAACGAGTGCAGGCCGCCCTGGTACACGTAGTCGGGCACCGCGAGCGTGTATTTCGCGCCGGTGAGATTGGGCGTAGTCAGCACCTTGATCGAGCCCGATTTCGTGAACGGGGCGATGATCGGGTCCATCGTCGGCGACCAGTAGCCGAGGAACACGTCGATCTGTTTGCTCTTCAGACCCGCGAAGGTGATCGGCACGGACGCGATGGTCTTCGTGGGCTCATAGCCGAGGCCGGCGAGTATCGTGGACGCTACCCCCGTGGTCGCCGCGATGTCGGTCCAGCCGACGTCGGCGAAGCGCACCGCCTTGCATTCAGCGGGGTCCGCCGCATAAGCGCTGGAGCAGGCGGCTGCCGCGAACAGCAGCGCGCAGGCTTGCAGGGTCTGGAATCGGCACATCTTCGTCTCCTCGAGGATTGCACAGCGTCGATTGGTTGGGTTCCGCACGTCAAGGGATGGCGGCAAGCTTCGCGAACGGACGGCGGCCGGCCCGGCGCAACGCGCGCGTGCCCTTCTTTTCCCGCCTCGCTGGGGCGACTGTCGACGCGGCTCCAGCGAGGGTTGTGGCGACGACGCGCATCCCATGACCAATAGTCGGCTGGCAAAAAGCCAGGCAACGTAGCAATTGCGACGGGCACTTGCGCAGAAGCGACAACCTACCGCCACCAGGTCCGCGCGACAAGGTTTTAAGTTAATTGAACGATCAATATAGGCTAGGGAAGGACCTGGGATCGAGGTCGTCCGCGCGGCAGCGGGAATGCGCGCACACGCGTGCCCGCGCGCCATCGCATGATGACTTTCAGAGTAATTTCATTCGCATGACTGGAGATTTCGGTCGCTTTCGACTTGATTACACTCTAAGCCGCTTTGGCCTTCCTGCGCGGCGCGCCTTCGGCCATCTCCAGAAACGCGCCCAGCGCGCTGGAAACATGGCCATCGCGCCGCCGGATGAACAAGGTCTGCATGCGCGCCAGCTCCGCGGGCAAGCGATGCACGCTGACCTTGCCCGCGGCGGCCGCTTGCTCGACCACGCCATGCGGCAGCAAGGTCACGCCCACGCCTGCCGCCACGCAGCTCAGAATCGCATCGAGGGAGCCAAACTCCAGCGGCCTCGCCACGACGAGGCCGCGCCCATAGAGAAATGCCTCGAGCCGCTGCCGATACGAACAACCGAACTGGAAAACCACGGTCTTGAGATCGGCGATCTTCGCCAGTGCTTTTAATGAGGACACCGCAGGACTGGCAACGAGCACCAGATCCTCGGTAAAGACGCGCTTCTGCTCGATCTCGGGATGCTCGACAGGACCGGCGACAAACGCGCCGTCGAGCTTGCATTCAACCACGTCGCGCACGAGCTTGCCCGTGTTGCCGGAACTCACCACGAGCCGCACTTGCGGCCATTTGCGGGCGAAGTCGGCGAGAAGCGGAGAAAGCCGCAGCGCCATGGTGGTCTCCAGCGAGCCGAGCATCAGCGTACCGGCCGGTGCGCCATCGTCGCGCGCAGCCGCGCGAGCGTCTTCGACCAGCTTCGCGATGCGCCCCACGAACGGCACCATGCGCTGGCCCGCGGGCGTGGTCACAACGCCGCGTGCGTGACGCTCGAACAGCGCGAGCCCCACGTCCTCCTCCAGCGCACGAATGCGCGCCGTGACGTTGGACTGCACGGTGTTGAGCTCGACCGCGGCCTTGTTCATACTGCCGAGGCGCGCCACGGCCTCGAACGTCTTCAGGTCAGTCAGATCCATGGGCGCCACCTTGAGCGTAGACGAATCGAGCTTAGCATGTATCGAAAATACAGATTGCTGCTATCGAAACAAATCAGTTCTGGAGATCGACATTCGCGCGTAGTCTGTACTCATTCACCCCAACGGAGCAAACCGGCATGAGCACCTCCATTCTTCGCGTGAGCGGCAATGAACAGGCTGACAAGGGCAGCGCACTGGAAGCGCTGGTGGCGTTCTATCGCGCCTTCAACGCGGGCGATCTCGATGCGCTCGCCGCCAACTGGGCCCCGAACGAGCGGCCGAGCATGGACAATCCCATCGGCGGCATCCGGCGCGGCTGGCCCGCCATTCGCGCCGGTTATCAGGCGCTATTCGAAGGGCCGGCGCGCGTGCAGGTGGCGTTTCACGACTTCACATCGGAAGGCGGCGACGACTGGCACCTGTTCGTCGGCCGCGAGGAGGGAACGTGCGTGCTGCCCGATCGCACGATCCCCTTGCGCATTCGCACGACGCGCTGGTTCGCGAAGATCGATGGCGTATGGCGGCAGCTTCATCACCATGGCTCGATCGAGGAGCCGGCGCTGCTCGCCGAGTATCAGACCGCGATTTTCGGCGCACCGCTCGATGCGCCGCTGGCCTGAGGTTCAAAGGACCTGCCCAGACACAATCGGCAGGCCCCACCCCGAGCTTAGAACCACTGGCCGTTGACGGCGCCGGGCGCGAGCGAGACGCCGCGCAGCACCTCGCCGATCAAGCGCAGCTACCGTACAGGGACTTCGTGAAGGATTTGTTGCAGGGGCACAGATGTTTTTTCCGCACTCACAAGTAATGAGGATGTCTATGTATTTGGCAATCGCTTTGGCTCGGTCCGGCATACGAAAACCGAAAGTCATGCACAATAGCCCCATGCAGACCCCAGACCTTGAACGCCTTGTCACCCTCGCCATGCCCTTCGGCAAATACAAAGGCCGGCTTATCGCCGACCTGCCCGGGCATTACCTCAACTGGTTCGCCCGCGAAGGGTTTCCGCCGGGCGAACTCGGCCGGCTGCTCGCGCTGATGCACGAGATGGACCATAACGGCCTGAGGTCCTTGCTCGATCCGCTGCGCAAGCGCGGATAACGTCGATCAGCGCCATTGCCACCGCGCGTCGTTCCGGCATCCCGCATCAGCCCGGATGAACCACGTCAGAACACGATGGTTGTCCGCACGCCAAGGACGGCTTCGTCGCCAATGCGCTGCGACCGGTTATCCGGATTAGGGATGCCGCCGGACGGGCGGAAAAAGTACTGGAAGTCCGCCTGCATTTGCCACCACGGCGTGACCTGATACTGATACGTCGCCTCCAGCACGGTCTCGGCGCTGCGTGACGGATAGCCCGCCGCGTACAGCGCCTGGTCGTTCGCGAATTCCTGTGCGTGCGAGCCGATATGCGCATAGCCGACCGCGAACCCCACGACGTCGTTGTCGCGGCCCTTGAACGGCGCCTTGAGCGTCACACCGGCGTTCATGGCGAAATCGACCTGGTTACGGTCGCCCGGTGCACCCATGACGCGTGCGAACACGCCCACCGACTGCGGGCTGTCCGCACTCGGGCGCCAGACCATCTGGTCGGCGACTGCGTAGATGCTGTAGTCGCCGTGATGGCTCGCCGGGGTGCCCGTGCTCGCCGGATTGGCGAGCGACAGGCCGGTGTTGTCGACGCCCTGGTCGGCAAAGCGGTTGCTGTTGTACCAGAAGCCCAGCTTGTAGGTGCCGGGCAGCCCCGCCGGCTTCGGGTCGGACGGGTTGGAGGGTGGCGGGTTGATCGCGTACTGCACTTCACCAATCACGAGTGCGCCGTTGTGCAGATTGAAGTTCGTGCCGCTCGCATTGAGCTTCTGCGGATCGCCGGCGCCCGGTGCCGGGTTGCCATCGAATACCCCGCCCAGCACGGTGATGGCATCCGTTGGGGTGGCGCGCACGCGGATGCCGAGCGACGAAAGCGGGTAGGCCGGACCGCCCGCGGGCAGGTCGGTCGACGGCAGGACCGGCCAGCCGAAGGTTGCGTTCATGAACGCGCCTGCATACTGGCTGACGATGAATTCCTGGTCGAGACTCTGCTGGCCGACTTTCACGTCGACCTTGCCGCCCAGCAGCGACTGCTGGTACCACAGTTCCCACAGCCGGGTGGAGGCCTCCGCTTCCAGACCGGTCGCGGTTTGCAGCGTGTCCAGGTTGCGTGTGCTCAGATTGGTGCCGTGAATCTGGAATGCGGACACATTGAAGGTTCCGCCCGGCAGTCCAAATGCCTTCTGCGTATCGAGGCCGAGGCTCATCTCGGTCACGCCGTCGTAAGCGCCACCCCGCTGGATACCGCCCGAGACGTTGTTCATATATTCGCTGGTTTCCTGCAGGCCGAATGTCACGCCGTAATTGCCGAGCCAGGGGCGCAGTCCGCCCATGTCACCCAGCAGGTTCGAGCGCTCCCAGAAGCCTGTCGGCGCGGCGGCCGCCTGGTCCTGCGATGCAGCCGCGGCGGGTTGCGGTGCCGGCGCCGCGTCCGCGCGGGGCGTCTGCTGCGTTTCAGCCGACGATTGGGCAAACGCCGCGGGCGCGCTGGCGAAAGCGAGCATCAGGGCGAGCGAAAGCGGCGTGCCAGTCGTGAGCAGCCTGTTTTTGAAATTCTTCTTCATGACGGTCAGGCAATGAAATGAGTGTGGGGAAAAACGGGGCGCGCATCGAGATATCACACGCAGTCAACGCGGGAACGTGACGGCAAGCGCGCTTTACGCGAACCACCAGGACAGCGGTAACGCACGATCCATCTCGTCGCCAGCGCGGCTGGTGGCAATGACGACTGCGAGCGCGACACCGGCGACGAGCACGAGGACGGTATAGCCGCATGGTGTGAGCGCGCGGCCTGTCCAGCTCACGCGAAATGCGGCGCGTGCTGCGAGCGCGGCCGTCTTCGCGAGTTGCTGAATTGCAAGGGCGCGGCGTGCAGGAGGCGCGCCACGACAGACAACGATAAAAGATTTGAACGACATGACTCACCCCCGTCGGGCCCAAACGCAATGGACGACGAACGAATACGCGACGGCCCCTCGCAAGCGGCGTTGCGAAAGACGGTCGAAACAGAGGGAGCGTGCTGCGTGCGGACCGGCGAGGAGCCTGTCACGGAGGGAGCGCGCTAACCCGACTCAGCGAGTTAGCGGCAAAAGGAGCGGGCCCTGTGGCCCTTTGCGGCTATCTCGCGGTCATATTGCCGGCGCGGGCCGGCATCGGACTTCCACTACTAGAGCATGTGTCCACGAGGGACTCCTTTCGATGAGACGGGCGCATTGTATTCGCCACGTCCAAAAAACCGCAAGAAAAAAAACATCTATGCAATCGCCGTGCGAAAGATCCGTCGAATGACTGCCATGGCCGCCCGCCGCAGCGCTCGCGCGACGCATCCCCTTTGCATTGCGCGCCGGTCGCAAGCCTTTCTTTTTCCCTTCGCCATCAGGCAGATGAAAGACTCAAGCCCACCATTGCGTGCCGCATTGCCCGCTTGCCAGATACTTTGGCTCTGCTTAGGAAAACGTGTTGACTCGCATTTTATCCGTCACTAGAATGCGCCCATCTTCACCACCGGGGGCCCACGCCGTGGACTCTTGCAGTAGTCGATCTTCGATCTGTTTTTCTGCCTGACCGGCCTGACGTCCGCGCCCCTTCTTACGCCGCCGTCCCGCCATCAGGCAGACGGTGCGCGCCGTAGTCTCATTCCCGTGCACCCTTTGAATTAGCGCCATCCGGATGCCGCGCTCGTGCGCGCACGCTGTTCGCGTGCTCTCGCGTTCGCCTTCATCCGCTGGCACCGTGTCGCGAGCCGTTGCTTGCGGCTGCGTTCGTGCGCGTGCGCCGTAGACAGTGCGCATGGGTCGACACGCGTGTTGCCAACGTACGCTTTGCCGGAAAAGGCGATTCACGGGGCGGCGCCCCCCGCGCATGATGGCGTCTCAGGCTTTCCAGAAACCCCTTTATCAGGCAGAAAATAATGTCGACTCCAACCAAACTTGCTTCGGGCCGTGGCGCGCCGCTCGAACGCAGCGCCGTGCTCGATGACGCGCACCTCGGCGATATCCAGGGCGCACTCGGCACAATCGCCCGCCACGATAGCGCCCCGCGCACCACATGGTGGGCGCGCTTTCGCACCCTGCTCGCGATTCTCGGCCCCGGCCTGATCGTGATGGTGGGCGATAACGATGCCGGTGCATTCGGTACTTATACGCAGGCGGGACAAAACTATGGCACGACGCTTCTGTGGACCATGCTGCTGCTGGTCCCGGTGCTGTACGTCAATCAGGAAATGGTGCTGCGCCTCGGCGCAGTGACGGGCGTGGGTCACGCGCGACTCATCTTCGAGCGTTTCGGCAAGTTCTGGGGCGCCTTCAGCGCGATCGACCTGTTTCTGCTGAATGCGCTGACGATCGTCACCGAGTTCATCGGCATCACATTCGTGCTCGACTTCTTCGGTATCCAGAAGATTTTTGGCGTCTGCATCGCCGCGGCGCTGACGATGGCGGCGGTGAGCACGGGCAACTTCAGACGCTTCGAGCGCTTTGCGGTCGGGTTGTGTCTGCTGAGCCTGCTGCTCGTACCGGTCCTGGTTTCGATTCACCCGCCCGTCGGCCAGATGGCGCGCGACTTCTTCGTCCCGAACTGGCCCTCGCACGCGAAGCTCTCGGACGTGATGCTGCTCGTGATCGGCATCGTCGGTACGACGGTGGCGCCGTGGCAGTTGTTCTTCCAGCAGAGCTATGTGGTGGACAAGCGCATTACGCCGCGCTTCATGAAATACGAGAAGGCGGATCTGTGGATCGGCATCGTGTTCGTGCTGATCGGCGCGGTGGCCATGATCGGCTTCTGCGCGCAACTGTATGCGGGCAAGCCGGAGTTCGGCAACTTCACCGACGCGGGCGGGGTGATCGCCGGCCTCCAGAAATATGCCGGTCACACTGCCGCCGTGCTGTTTGCGATCGCGCTGTTCGACGCGGCGATTATCGGTGCGGCGGCGGTGTCGCTTTCAACCGCGTATGCGGTTGGCGACGTGTTCCGGATTCGCCACTCCCTGCATCGCGGCGTATCGGATGCGAAGGGCTTTTACGTGGTGTATTTCGGTATTGTCGCGGTGGCTGCGGCACTGGTTCTGATCCCGGGCAGCCCGCTTGGCCTGCTCACCGAAGCGGTGCAGACGCTTGCCGGCGTGCTGCTGCCGAGCGCGACGGTGTTTCTGCTGCTGCTGTGCAACGACAAGGCCGTGCTCGGGCCGTGGGTGAACTCGAAGAAGCTCAACTTCTTCACTGGCGCTGTGATCTGGGTGCTGGTGATGCTGTCGGTCATCCTGACCGCCTCGGTGATGTACCCGGACATGTCGGGCGAAACGATTATCGACATGCTGCTGGGCGGCACGGTGCTCGCCATCGTTGGCTTCGCGATAACGCTCGGTATGCGCAAGTTGCGCCGCGATCCGGCCGAAAGCGCGACGGTGCAGGCGTGGCCGAAGCATGCACGCGACACCTGGCGCATGCCCCCGCTCGCCGAACTGCCCGCGCCAAACCTCACGCTCGCCAAGCGTGTCTGGATGGGTGTGCTGCGCGGCTATTTGCTGATCGCCGTGGGCCTCGTTATCGTGAAGGTGGTGCAGATGACGCTGCTCAAGTAACTCGCGCCGCGGCGGCCAGCAGTACGGTCCGGCAAACCGCGCGCACGCCATCGTTGCGCTCCGCGGCGCAGGACCATTGCGCGCAATGGTCCTGCGCTGGAGGCACGCCCAGGTATCTGCCCTGTGACCACCAAACTAAGCCTGCCGGTAATAAAGATTCTGCGGATGCCTCGCCTCCGCGAAAAAGAACCACCGCTCAGCCACGAGGCCCGCATACTGAATCGCCGCGGCCGCACACAGCAAAGCCAGCGACGCCCCCACCGGCCGCACATTCGCCCCAAACGCCACGAGCACGAAAGGCACGGCAAACGCGGCAATGAGAAACGTCCACTTGATCCGCTTGAGCGTGCGCGGCGTCTTGCCGTGGAAGAACTCGCGCAGATTGAATGCGCCGGCCGTGAAGCCGCGCGACTTCTGCTCGACGCGCGCGCCGCGAATGCCGGTCGCGCTCTGCACCGTCGATTTGGGCCGCAGCCGCGCATTGCGCACGAGCGAGGCGACACGCGAGGCGCAGCCGCCCAGCGTCAGCAGACAGGCCAGCGCCGCAAGCGGCCCCAGCAGGCCAGGCGCGAGCCACGCGGCGCACACCGTCGCAAGCGTGAAGCCCGAAGCACAGCCGAGCAGCGCGAAATTGACGAGCGTGAGCGGCGTCGCCCATTCCTGAAGGAAGCGCAGGCACGCGTAGATCATGCCCGTGCAGACGAACAGCAGCCCGCTCGCCACCACGGCCACGGCGCCGATCGCGAGCGTATGCGGCAGGCCGCACCAGTGCGCGACGCCGTAGGCGAACGTGCAGGCGAGGAACAGCGGAAGGCACAGACATTCGCGCGAGAGCCACGACGTGCGCCACATCGCGATGGCGCGCCATGCGCGCTCGGGATGCCCGAGATGGAAGAACGACGCCACGAGCCCCGCCGCGCCGAGCAGGCACGAAAGCGCCGCCCCTACCACGTAGAAAAGCGGCGGCACCGCCGCCCCATCGACGAGGCCAAGCTGGGCCGCCGCCTCCACGCCCACGAGCGCGATCACGAGGCCCTGCGCCGCGCCGCTCAAGGTGGTGAGAAACACCACGGAAAATGCCGGATTCATGTTTGCTCCCTGGTCCGTGGAGTGGGTTATTGCGCCGGGGCGCGCGACGCGATCGAGGCGAGATGCAGCTCGCCGCGTTCGACCTGCGATTCGAGCGATGCCGATGCGCCTTCGGCGGCGTCGCCGTTGCACGAACACGATCCGCCGCCGCACGACGAGACCTTCTGGCGCGGCAGATAGTGATTGGCGGGCCGCGTGCCCCATTCGGGCATGAGCTGATAGCCGCCGCGCTCGCGGATCGCCTTCGACACCACCGAGTCCGGGTCGTGAATGTCGCCGAACAGGCGCGCCGAGGTCGGGCACGCCAGCACGCATGCGGGCTTGCGGTCGCGCTCGGGCAGCGCCTCGTTATGGATGCGGTCGGTGCACAGTGTGCACTTCGTCATCTCCTTGCGCTCTTCGTCCAGTTCGCGCGCGCCATAGGGGCAAGCCCACGAGCAGTACTTGCAGCCGATGCAGCGGTCGTAGTCGACCAGCACGAGGCCGTCTTCCTTGCGCTTGTAGCTTGCCCCGGTCGGACAGACCGGCACGCACGGCGGATCTTCGCAGTGCAGGCAGGACTTCGGGAAATGAATCGTGTCGGTGAGCGGATATTCGCCGGCTTCGAAGGTCTGCACGCGGTTGAAGAACGTGCCGGTGGGGTCCGCGTCGTAAGGGCGGATATCCGCGAGGCTGCCCGCCTCGCCCGACGTGTTCCACTCCTTGCAGCTCGTCACGCACGCGTGGCAGCCCACGCACACGTTCAGATCGATTACGAGCGCCATCTGTGTCATAGCGTGCTCCTCACATCAATGGTCTTGAGTGGCTTTGCGCAGCCGCCGCGCGAACTCGCCGCGTCCCGCGAAATAGGTCTGCACGACGCGCTGGAGCATCGCGGCCGGCCCCGTGCCCGTGATGCCGGGCAACGCCTGCATGGGCGCGAACTGCGGCAGCGTGTGGTCGGCGTCGTGCTCGGCGGGATAGATGCGCACGCGCACGTCGTACCACGCGGCCTGCCCCGTGATGGGATCGGAGTTCGAGACGCGGCCATTGCGCTGCGCCTCCGGTATTTCGTCCGAGATCAGGTGATTGAGCAGGAAGCCGCGCTGCGATTCGTTCGCGTCCGGGCCGAGATTCCACGCGCCCGCCGCCTTGCCGATCGCATTCCACGTCCACACCGTGCCCGGCTCCACCGCTTCGCTATAGCGCGCGAGGCAGCGCACCTTGCCCCATTGCGATTCCACGTAGATCCACGCGCCGTCTGCGATGCCCTGCGCGGCGGCCGTGCGCGGATTCATATATAGATAGTTCTCCCCATGAATCTGGCGCAGCCACGCGTTCTGCGAATCCCACGAGTGATACATCGCCATCGGCCGCTGCGTGACCGCCGCGAGCGGGTACTTCGCGTGATCGGTGGCGGCGTGCTCAAGCGGCTCGTGATAGAACGGCAGCGGATCGAAATACCGCTCCACGCGCGCGCGCAAATGGTCCGGCGGCTGGCGCCCCTGGGTCTTGCCTTGGGCGGCAAGGCGAAACTTCTGCATCACGTCCGAATAGAGCGCGATGATGATCGGCGTATTGAACTTGCGAAAGCCTTTTTCGACGGCGAAGTCCAGATACGGCCCGTTGCAGTTGCGCATGTACTGCAGGCCCTCGGGCAGCGTGTAGTGGTAGACGCAGTTGTGCTTGGCGTATTCCTCCCACTGGCGCGGATTGGGCTCGCCCACGAGCGCGTCCTTGCCGTCCTTGCCGCGCCAGCCGATCAGGAAGCCCACGCCCGAACCAGGCGCCGTCTGGTGATTGACGATGAAGTCAGGGTAGTCGCGATACTTGCGCTCGCCCTCCGGCGTCATGAAAGCGGGCAGCTTGAGGCGGCCCGCAAGCTCGACCAGCACTTCCTGGAAGGGCTTGCACTCGCCCGTGGGCGGCACCACGGGCACGCGCACGGAATCCACGGGACCGTCGAACTCCGAGATCGGGCGGTCGAGCATCGACATCGCGTCATGGCGTTCGAGGTAGGTCGTATCGGGCAGAATCAGATCGGCAAAAGCCGTCATCTCCGACTGGAACGCATCGCACACCACGAGGAACGGAATCTTGTACTCGCCGTTCTCGTGCTTGTCCGCGAGCATCTTGCGGACTTCGACGGTATTCATCGACGAATTCCACGCCATGTTCGCCATGAAGATCAGCAGCGTGTCGATCGGATAGGGGTCGCCGCGCCACGCGTTCGTGATCACGCTGTGCATGAGGCCGTGCACGGCAAGCGGATACTCCCACGAGAACGCCTTGTCGATGCGCACCGGGCCGCCGTTTTCGTCGATGAACAGGTCCTCGGGCGCCGAGGGCCAGCCGAGCGGGCCGTTGGCGAGCGGCGTGTTCGGCTTGACGTCTTCGGGTTTGTTAGGCGGTTTCGCCGAGGGCGGCACGGCGCGCGGATACGGCGACTTGTGGCGAAAGCCGCCCGGCCGGTCGATCGTGCCCATCAGCGACATCAGCACGGCCAGCGCGCGGATCGACTGAAAGCCGTTCGAATGCGCCGCGAGGCCGCGCATCGCGTGAAAGGCGATCGGCACGCCCGTGACGGTCTCGTGCGTTTCGCCCCAGGCGTCGGTCCAGCGGATCGGCAGCGTGATCTTCTGGTCGCGCGCCACCTCGGCCATTTCGCGCGCGAGCCTGCGGATCGTATCGGCGGGAATGCCGGTGATTTCCGCGGCCCATTCGGGCGTGCAATCGGCCATGCGCTCGCGCAGCAGGGTAAACGAGGGCGCGACGCTCGTGCCGTCTTCCAGCGTGTAGCGCCCTTCGAGCGCGGGGCGCGCGCCCGGCGTATGGTGCGGCACGGCGCGCTGCGTCTCCAGATCCCACCACAGGTGATTCTGCGGGAACAGCGCGTTGCGCTCCTCCACGCCGGGGTCGCGCACGAACAGGCCGTAGGCGTCGCTTTCCGTGCGCATGTCGAGCAGTTCCGCGCCGTTCGTGTAGCGCGCGACGAACTCGTGATCGTAGGCGCCGGTCTCGATCAGCTCGTGCATTAGCGCCATGAAGAGCGCGCCGTCCGTGCCGGGGCGAATCGGCACCCATTCGTCGGCAATGGCCGCGTAGCCCGTGCGCACCGGGTTGATGGCGATAAAGCGGCCGCCCGCGCGCTTGAACTTCGAGATCGCAATCTTCAGCGGATTCGAGTGATGGTCCTCGGCCGTGCCGATCATGAAGAACAGCTTCGCGTGGTCGAGGTCGGGGCCGCCGAACTCCCAGAACGAGCCGCCCATCGTGTAGATCATGCCCGCCGCCATGTTCGCGGAACAGAACCCGCCGTGCGCCGCATAGTTAGGCGTGCCGAACTGTTTGGCGAACAGGCCCGTCAGGGCCTGCATCTGGTCGCGTCCGGTGAAGAGCGCGAACTGCCTGGGATCGGTGGCGCGCAGGTGGGCGAGGCGCTTTTCGAGCATGTCGAACGCCACGTCCCACGACACCGGCTCGAATTGTGCGGTGCCGCGCTCGGCGCCGCGCTTGCGCACGAGCGGCTGCGTGAGCCGCGCGGGCGAGTACTGCTTCATGATCCCCGACGAGCCTTTCGCGCAGATTACGCCCTGATTGAGCGGATGCTCGGGGTTGCCATCGATGTAGCGGACCTCGCCGTCACGCAAATGGACGCGAATACCGCATCGGCAGGCGCACATATAGCAGGTCGTGGTCTTGACCTCGAGCTGCTCGTTTTGGGTGCGGGCCTTGTGCTCCATCGTTCCTCCCGGACCGCCTGCGATGGGGGCGGCATGTGTGTGTTTGCCCTCTCATCGTATAAACCCCATCAACATAATAAAAGTCGCCATTGGCGATCTGTTTTATCGGCCGGCCTTATGGTTCGGCTTTGTTCTGTTATTACCTCGCGCAGAGAGGCTTTCGTTAGCCTGACTGAGCGGCTGCAACACCACGCTCGGGGATCGTCCACGAACGGGTTTGCTACGCGCAAACAGCCAAACCCTATCGCGAGGTGAAATCATGGTTGACGGTGGCGGCGGCGTGAATGCTTCGAGCTCGTGTCGTCCTGATCTGGACTCCAGCGGACCAGATCGAGACGCCTCAGACCGTTGGCTTCGTCTACGGCGACGACGGCCGCTTTCACGACGCCAACGATGCCAACCGCACGCTCGGCGTGGATAGCCAAGGCAATCTGAAACTGGGCAGGCGCCCCGACGATCCCGCCTCGCTCAACGGCGTGTTCCGCTACGAACGGCCGGCTGGTTCACGCGGAGGACAACAAGTACCTGTCACGCGGGGGCAATCAGTCGGCGCTCTGCGTGAGCGCGGGCGACGAGGGGGACTATTCGACGTGGGCGATGAAGGACGGCAACGGCGCGAGGGTGACGCCGCCTTCGGTTCCGGGGGCGAGGGCGCCCACGACGTGGGACGGCAACGAGAGCCGCATTGCGGACCCGGGCAAGGCGGCGGCGTGGCTGGACAAGACGCATGCGGCGTGGCTGTTTCAGGACGGGTACTACGCGGTGCCGGCGGGCGCGGATACGCTGGAGATCCGGCGGCTCGACGGCGCGCCGGTCGGGCGCCTGCGCACCGACAAGACCACGGGCAAGGCACAGTGGACACCGGAGCAGCCGACGCCGAATTCGGTGTTCCGCGTACCCGACGCCATCTGGGACTGGGTGAAGCGCGACGAGGCGTCGGTCAACGGCGCCGCCGCCAGGCCGCCAGCGATGTGACGCCCGGCAGGCGAGCCTCGCGCACGCAGGCCACATGCAGGCCATTCGGGCGCGCCGCAAGCCCGCGCATGCATCGCGTGAACGGCGAGCGGCGCGCCCATCACGGTCTCATGCGCCGGGCTGGCCGCGCCGTTCGAGCTCCTCTAGCAGGATGGGCGCGCCAAGGCTCATGCTGTGGATGCCGAGCGTCACCACGCCCTGCAGCACGGCCACAATTTCCTCGGGCGTCGCGCCCACGTCGAGCGCGCGCCGTATGTGCCGGCGCACGCCCGGCGCGTACATGTGGGTGCATGCGGCGTTCACGGCAATGGAAATGAACTCGATGGTTTTGGCATCGAGCACCTTGTGCGGCTCCACGGCCAGCGCCATGAATTTTTCGGTCCATGCCGCGTCGAGCTGGGCAAAGGGATCCCAAAGCGGATTCCAGGCGCCGCTTTCATGCATTGCGTCGCAAACCGGCGTGGCCGAAGCTTCGGGGCGGGTATCGAAGGTCATGCGGAGGTCCTCTCTCTTCAAGGCGTGAGCATTCCGGCGCATGTGCACGGGCATGGCACGCGCGCCGGGTTTTCTTCGTGAAGCGCCGGCTGGATGTCTGCCGGAGAACTATTCGCCCCTGTTCGCCTCTATTGGCCGATCGGCCGCTGCACCGAGAGCCGGTTCGTCACCGACTTCACGCCGGGCACGGCCCTGGCGACCTCGGCCACGGTATCGATCTGGCTGGCCTCGGTCACGGTGCCGTTGAGCGTCACGGCGCCGTTTCTCGCCACGATGCTGATGCTGCCCGCGTCGATCTCCTTGTGCTTCGCGAGCGCGGCATACACCTTGCGGCTCAGCGCACGGTTGGCCTTGCGCACCTCCTTCGGCGTGGAGGCCGCCGGCGCGGCCATCGCCCCGGACGACTCGCCGGGCGACGCTTCGCCACCCTGCGCCCAGGCCCCGGCGCACGCGCCGCCCAGCAGCGCGCAGATCGACGCCATCGCGCAGATACGAAGGAATCCTTTGTTATTCATGGAAGCACTCCTGTTGGTCCGTCGCAAGGTCAGAAGGTATGGCGAATGCCGAGCATCGCCGCCGTGGTCGAGACGCCGGGCGCAACGGGCTCGCCATAGGTGATCGTCTGGTTCATGGTGCCGCGGTTCGCGACGTAGCCCACCTGGGCGTAGAGCAGCGTGCGCTTGGACACGCTGTATTCCGCCCCCAGTGCGTATTCGGTCGAATGATTGGCCGAGTCGTTGCGATCCTTCAGATAATAGACGCCCGAGGTGATCTTGAAGAAGGGATTGAACGCGTAGCCGATGCCGCCCGAGATCATTTCGATGTCCGCGTGGCCCGTGTTCGACGGATTCTTGCCGAGGCCATACGAGGCCGACACCGAGAGCCCATGGAACGTGTACTTCGCGCCGAAATAGTAGAAGCGGTTGTTGTCGAGGCCGGTCGCGCTCGCGGTGGCCGGCAGGTTCGTGTCGTGCCCGTTGTAGTAGACCGCGGCCAGGTTCAGGCCGTAGTTGGAATACTTGAGCACGGCCGATTCGCGCGTGCCGCCCTGGAACTGCCCCGGCACGCCGCCCGGCGCATATTCGAGCCCCAGCGAGGCGCCGTAGAACTTGGGCGTCTGATAGACGAGCGCGTTGCTGTCGTACAGCGCGCCCACCGGCACGTTGGTGTTGGTGCCGCCCCAGCCCGCCGCCTGGTTCACTCCGAGCCACGCGCTCAGGATGCTGCCGAAGTACTGCGCGGCGCGCACGTCGGTTTCGGCCATCGCGTAGATCATGGGCGTGAACTGGCGCCCCGCGTCGAACGAGCCGAACGGCCCCGAAACGCCGATGGTCGTCTGCTGGTTGAGCACGGCCGTGGCGCCCGTGGTGTCCGCGAGACCGAGCTTGCCGGTGCCGCTGTTGAACACGCCTTGCAGGCGGAAATTGACCTTGTAGCCGCCGCCGATGTCCTCGGTGCCCCGGATGCCCCAGAAGCTCGAATAGATGCCCGCGTCCTTCAACGCGTAGACGTGGCCCAGATTCTTCGCGCCCGTGGCGAACGAGGCCGCCGACGTCCTCTGGTAGAACAGGCCCGTATCGATGGCGCCATACAGCGTCACCGACGATTGCGCGTGCGCCGCGCCGGCCATGACCGCGAGTGCGGCCACGACGCTCCACTTCAGTTTCATGCTGTCTCCTCCAAACTATTGTCAAGGCCGCTGGTTTCCGCTGGTTTCCTTTCGGCCCGCTGTCTTGCTTCCTCGTCTTCAACGGCTTGCTGGCTTCTCGTTGTTATGTTGTTTTTTGTGCCGCTATCACGTCACCTCTGGCGTCACCTCCGGCGTCACCGCTCAGGCGTCGTGCTGCACGGCTGCCGTGCGCGCGAGGTCGGCCGGATACCGGCGCTTGCCGAGCGCGAACAGCAGCGCGGCGCCGAGCGCCGCGAGCGGGATCCATTGCAGCGCCACGTGCAGGCCCATGCGGTCCGCGATCATACCTGCGATGACGGGGCCCGCGGCAAGCCCGAGCAGGTTGTTGGCGAGCGCCCAGAGCGCCATGGCCGTCGCGTGAATCGAGGGCGGCGTGAGCTCGGCCACCAGCGCGCCGGTCGGGCCGCACACGCCCGAGGCGAGAAACATGCCCGCGCCGATCAGCACGAGCTGCAACGGCCCCGGCGGCAGATGGAACGCCGAGGCGAGCGCCACGAACACCAGCGCACAATACGTCACGGCCATCGTCCATTTGCGGGCCGCGTGGCGGCGGCTGATGCGATCGGTCAGCACCCCGCACACGATCATGCCGATACCCGATATCAGCACGAAGGCGGCGGCCAGCACGCTCGCGCGGTCGAGCCGCATCGCATAGGCGCGCACGAGATAGCTCGGCAGCCACGCGAACAGCGCGCCGGGAAGAATCAGTTGCACGCCGCAGCCCAGATACGCGAACACGACCGCCTTCGACGCGAACAGCGCCTGCGCGAGGCCGCGCGGAGTGAAGCGGGGCCGCGTGTCGCGCGCGTTGCCGCGTGCCGCGAGCGCGCGTTCGGGCGCGAGGCGCCGCTCGGTCACCACGAGGCGATAGATCGCGGCGAGCACGAGTCCGAATACCGCCATGGTGGCGAACGACCAGCGCCAGCCGAAGCGCGCGGCCACGATGCCGCTCAAGGCCATCCCCAGCATGGAGCCGAACGCGCCGCCCGCGAGGAACGAGCCCGAGAGCGTGGCGCGCAGGTGGGCCGGGAATACGCTGAACACGACGGCGAGGCCAACGCTCCCATAAGCCGCCTCACCCACGCCCACGAAGAAGCGCGCCGCGAACATCTGCCCATAGTTCGCCGATACCGCGCAGCCGAGCGTGGCGAAGCTCCAGAGCACGGCCATGAGGATCAGGCTGCGCACGCGCCCCCAGCGGTCCGCGAGCAGCGAAAGCGGGAAGGTCATGAGCCCGACCATCACCGCGACCACACTGCTAAGCGATCCTAACCGGGTATCGGTGAGCAGCCATTGCGCCTTGAGCAGCGGGAAAACGGCGTTGAGCACCTGGCGCGACATATAGTCGGCGAGCAGCAGGCCGAAGGTCAGTGCGAAGACACACCAGGCATAGGCCCGGGATACGGTTGGTGCGCCCGCGTGGGCATCTCCCAGCGCGGCAGTCGCTTGCATTCCCACTTTCGTCTCCTTGAATATTCGTTGGCGCCGGCGTGATGGACGCTCGCCATGGGCGGGCATGATCGCCGGTACGCCGGGCAAGCGCATTACGCGTCGCGGCGCATCAGGCTGAAGTTCTGCCCGGTCGGTCCGGGCTCGGGCTGGGCGGCGAGGAACACCGCGAGCGGCACGACGTCCTCGGGCGCCTTGGCCCATTCGCCTTCGAAGGTGTTCTGCGCCATCGCGCCGGTCATCGCGCGCTGCCCGAGACCGGAGCCCACGGCGACGATCTTGCCCGCGCCGCGCCGCTTGAGCGCGGGAATCGCCGCCCGCGCGCAGTGATAGGCGCCCACGAGGTTCACCTCGATCGTGCTGCGCCACGTTTGCGGGTCGCTCGTCTCGATGGGTTGCTTGCCACCGCCCACACCCGCGTTGATGACGACGATGTCGAGGCCGCCGAACGCCGCGCCGTGCCGCGCATAGGCGAGCGCAATGGCCCGGCCGGTTCCTCGGCCCGCACCGGTCACGATGGCGACCTTGCCGCGTAGCGGCGATTCTTGCGTCTGCATATATGTCTCCGAATATTTTTTATTTCGACATCCTTATTTTTACCGCGTCAGACTTTTCAGCCTGTTTGCGCCTGCGCTTCACCCACGCGCGCGCGCAGCACCGCGCGCAGGTCCTCGCCGTATCCGGTCAGCGCGCCGCTCGGGCGTCGCCCAGGATTCGATCGCGGGAGTGAGAATGCCGCCTGGGCAGACGGCGTTGACGTTGATGCGCAGGTCCGCGAGCTCCCACGCGAGATGGCGCGTGAGCCCCGTGACCGCGTGCTTCGAAGCGGTGTACTCGACGCTGCTGAAGAACGCCATGCGCATGCCCGCAATCGAATCGATGTTGACGATCTTGCCCTTGCCGCGCGCGGTCATGGCGGGCAGCACCGCCTGGCAGCAGAACAGGATGCCCTTGGCGTTCACGTCCATCACGCGGTCCCAGTTTTCCTCGGTGACGTCGCGCATGAACGAAGCCGTGCCGCCCACGCCCGCGTGGTTCACGAGGATGTCGATGGCGCCGAACGCCGCCTGCGTTTGCGCGGCCATCGCCTGCGCATCGGCCTGCTTCGAGACGTCCGCGCGGATCGCCACCGCTTGCGCGTCCGACGAGACCAGCGCCGCGGCCACGCGCTCGGCCGCTTCGAAGTCGCGGTCCACGACCGCGATCCGTGCGCCCTCGCGCGCCATCACGCGCGCGATGCCCTCTCCAGCGCCGCGGCCGGCTCCGGTCACGATTGCTGCCTTTCCTTTCAGCTCCATCGCGGTCTCCTCGCGAGAACTGCAGTGGGTCCGGCGCCCGCTCGCGCGCCATGAAGCGAGGCGCGCGGGCGGCCGTGGTTCAAACGCGGCGCAAGGTCTCCGACGCGTCGTGCGGCGCGCCTTGCTTCGATGCTGCGTTCGTCATGTCGCTGGCCGACTCATTGGCCACCTCGCGCGCTGCCGCGGGCCGCACGAGCGCGGCGATCAGATCGTCGGCGCCGGGCCATTCTCCGAACCCGCTGGCCGGATTCAAATGCCCGACATTGCCGAGATCGACCACCTCGCTGCGCCACGCACGCGCGAGTTCGAGCACGCGTTCGTAGCGGGCGAGCGGGTCGTTGCGGCTCGCCGCGACGATCGAGGCGAACGGCAGCGGCGCGCGCGGCACCGGCAGCCATCCGCTCGCGTCGAGCGCTTCGAGCGTTGGATAGCCCTCGGGCATCGCCTGCTCGAAGTCCGGCGGCGCCGCCAGCAGCGCGCCCGCAATCGCGCGTGGGTAACGGCTCGCCCAATGCGCGACCATCACGCAGCCGCCGCTGTGCGCGACGACGATCACGGGCGTCTCGATGCGCGCGACCACGGCCTCGATGGCCTCGACGCGCGCCGCGCAATCGAGGTCGGCGCGGCCCATGGGCGGCACGGCGGCCACGGGCCGGTGCTGCGCGCGCAGGCGGCCTTCGAGCAGCGTCTGCCAGTGCTGCGCGACGTGGTCGCGCAACCCCGGAACGATGACGACGGTGGGTTCGCGGCGCATGACGCTCACGCCGCCGACTTCACGAGGCCGAGACCCGCGGCCTTGCGGTTCGGCAAATAGCCATTTGCGGCCAGCGTTTCATCGATGTCCTTATAAAATTCGCCGATGCGGTAAATCGCGCGCGCCTCCTTGCCCGAGGCGACCTCGCGGCCCAGTTCGCGCGCCACGCGCACGCACTGCTCGATCTGCTCGACCGAGGTCATGCGCTGGCCGTGCTGGCCGATGATGGTGTCCTCGATGCCGCAGCGCGGATGCAGCCCCATCGACATCGCCATCATGTTGAACGGCAGCACGTTCTTGAGCAGCGACTCGGCCGTGAGCGTGCAGCCCTGCGGCGCGCGATGCACGAAGTTGAAGAAGTTGAACGGGTTCGGGCCGTCGAAGCCGCCGCCAATGCCGATCCACGTGAGATTGAGCGGCCCGCGGTAGACGCCCTTGCGCACGATGCGCTCGAGCGTCTCCAGCGCGTGCATGCCGGTGAGCTGGAAGTGCGGCTGGATGCCCGAGGCCTGCAGGCGGCGCAGATGCTCTTCGAGCCACTGCGGCCCGGCGGGCACCGTCATTTCGCTGTACGCGGCCTGCAGCGCCGGGTTCGCGAGCGACGTGCCTTCGAGATACTCGGGGTAGAGCAGCTCCATGATGTTCATCTGCGTGGTGTTGATCGCCACGGTCACCTGGTCGGGCTTCGGCTCGAGTTCCGCGAGCATGTGGCGCGTGTCGTCGGAGAGCCACTTCGCGGCCTGGCCATCGTCTTCGGGTGCGAACGAGATCGAGCCGCCCACCTGGATGATCATGTCCGGCACCGCGGCGCGCACGCCCGCAATCAGTTCGTTGAACCTGGAAAGCCGCTTGGAGCCCTTGCCGTCCAGCTCGCGCACGTGCAAGTGCAGCACCGTCGCGCCCGCGTTGTAGCAGTCCACGGCTTTTTGCACCTGCTCTTCCATGGTGACGGCAATGTCCTCGGGGAAGTCTTCGGGCATCCACTCCGGGCCATACGGCGCGACCGTGATCACCACCTTCTCCATGTTCTCCGGGTGCAGCGAGTCGTCGAAAAATTGCATGTCTTCCTCCAGTGTCGGGTTCTGATGTGGGGTCGCGACTGGGTAGTGCTCGGGTAGCGTTTGGGTCGCAACCGGGCCGCCGCCATCGAATCAATAAGGCACGTCGCCGATGATTCCCGCGCGCTCCATCTTGCGATGGCACGGCGGGTAGTCCATGACCGCGTAATGCTGGGTGCTGCGGTTGTCCCAGATCGCCACGCTGTCCGGGCGCCAGCGCCAGCGCACCTGGTACTCGGGGATGTACGCCTGGCTGATGAGGTACTGGAGCAGTTGCGCCGCGCCCGGGTTGCCGTCCTGGCCGAAGCGCACGCGCGCGGGCGTGTGATAGTTCACGAAGTGCGTCGTGAAGCCGTTCACGAACAGCACTTTCTCGCCCGTTTCCGGATGCGTGCGCACCACGGGATGCTCGGCGTCCGGATACTGCGCCTTCAAGGCGAGGCGCTTTTCGATCGGCATCACCGCGCCGAAGCTCGCCTGAATGCTGTGGCTCGCGCGCAGGTCGGCGATCTGCTCCTTCACGTGCGGCGGCAGGTTCTCGTAGGCCAGCGCCATGTTGGCCCACATGGTGTCGCCGCCCACCGGCGGGCACTCCACGCAGCGCAGCACCGCGCCCATCGGCGGCGCCGCGCGCCAGGTGGCGTCGGTGTGCCACGCGTTCTCGTAGCGGTCGTTCGGATGCTCGGGCGTCTTGTAGATCTGCACGAGGCCCGGATGCTCGGGGTGGCTGCCCGCCACCGGATGATCCTCCAGTTCTCCGAAACGTTTCGCGAAGGCCACGTGCTCGGCGCGCGTGATGCGCTGCTCGCGCAGGAACAGCACCTTGTGCTCGAGGAGCGCCGCCTTGATCGCTTCGAACAGGCCGTCGTCATGCACCGCGTCGCCGAGATGCACGCCCACCAGTTCGGCGCCGATGGCGCAGGTCAGTTGCTCGACTCTCATGATGGCGGCCTCAGATCGTGAAGACGGAGGAGCCCGTCGTCTTGCGCGCCTCGATATCGCGGTGCGCCTGCACGGCGTCCTGCAGCGCATAGCGCTGGTTGATCTCGATCTTGATGCGCCCGGCCGCGACGTGGCCGAAGATCTCCTCGGCGAGCGCGGCCTTCTCCACGGGGTCGGCGATATAGTCGGCGAGCGCGGGGCGCGTGACGTAGAGCGAGCCCTTCATCGCGAGGATCTGCGGCTCGAACGCGGGCGCCTTGCCCGAGGCCGTGCCCACGCATACGAGCAGGCCGCGGCGCTTGAGCGAGTCGAGCGAGGCCATGAAGGTGTCCTGGCCCACGCTGTCGTAGACCACGGAGACGCCCACGCCATCGGTCAATTCGCGCACGCGCTTCGCGACGTCTTCGCTGCGGTAGAGGATCACGTGATCGCAGCCATGCGCGCGGGCGATGGCGGCTTTCTCCTCGGTCGACACCGTGCCGATCACCGTGAGCCCGAGCAGCTTCGCCCACTGGCAGACGATCAGGCCCACGCCGCCCGCCGCCGCGTGCACGAGGATCGTCTCGCCGGCCTGCAGCGGCCAGATGCGGCGCATGAGGTAGGCCGAGGTGAGGCCGCGCATCGTCATGGCCGCCGCGGTCTCGCAGGCGATGGCGTCGGGCAGCTTGATGAGCGGCGCCGCCGGAATCAGCCGCTCGGTGCTATAGGCGCCCAGCGTGTTCACGAAGCCGGTGTAGGTGACGCGGTCGCCCGGCACCACGTGGGTCACGCCCGCGCCCACCGCCTCCACCACGCCCGCCGCCTCCACGCCCATGCCCGCGGGCAGCGGCACCGGATAGAGACCGCTGCGGAAATACGTGTCCGCGAAATTGAGGCCGACTGCTTCGTGCCGCAGCCGCACCTCGCCCGGACCGGGCGCGCCCACGTCCACCTGTTCCCAGCGCATCACTTCGGGCGCGCCGGTCTCGTGGAACCTGATCGCATGTGCCATCTTCTGTCTCCCTGGTGTTCCTGTTAATGCTGCTATTGCTGCTCGACCCTTGTTTCCGGGTCCGGCGGCGCGCTTGCTGCGCCGCGCGGGGCCCCGTTGCATCCGGCTATCGTGTCTGAATCCATCCTAGGACGGGGTTGCGCGCAATGCGCCCTCCTTGCAGGAGGGGGAGGCTCGTGTTTCGCCCTGCCTGGTGCCTGTCCCGCTGCTTACCCCCGCTTCTCACCTGATTGTCAGGAAGTGTCCCGCCGTGCCTATAATCGGCGGATCGATGCTCGCCGTGCATGGCATGCCACGCGGCGCGGCCTCGCGCTGCGCAACCGCTACGCGCTTCGTCGATCGCTTCGCTCGATCACCTCGCCGGCACGCAAGCCGCCCCCACGCCCTATTTCGATTCATCCGATGACTTCCGCGAGCCACGGCGCACCGCCCGCGTTTTCCGAACTCACGCTCAAGACCACGCCGCCGCGCGCGCCGCGCCATCTGCTCGCGCGCGAGCGCCTGAATCTCGACAGCGAGCCCGTGCGCAACCAGAGCGCCGTCGTCGTGCAGGCGCCGCCCGGCTTCGGCAAGACGCTGCTGCTCGCGCAATGGCGCCGCGAGCATCTCGCGCGCGGCGCCGCCGTCGCCTGGGTGTCGGCCGATGCGCACGACGACCCGCAGCGCTTCCTGCACAGCCTCGTGCTCGCGGTGCGCGTGGGCGGCGCGCGGCCCGAGTTCGGCCGCACGCTGCTCGAAGGCACCTTCGCCGCGCCCGGCGACACCGAGGGCCTGACCGCCTGGCTCGCCGAGGTCTCGCAGGCGGCGCTCGATCTCGTGCTCATCGTCGACGAAGCCGAGCGCCTCTCGCCCACGGGCAGCGCGGCGCTGGTCTATCTGCTTCACAATGCGCCCGCGAACCTGCGCATCGTCGTGGCCGCGCGCAGCGGCTTCGAGGCCGCCGTCGACGAATTGAGCGCCTACGGCCAGTGCGTCTGCCTCGGCCCCGAGGCGCTGCGCTTTCGTCTTGCCGAAACGCTGGCGCTCGTGCGCCGGCGCTTCGGCGAGCGCGTGGACACCGATAGCTGCGCGCGCCTGCACGAGCTCACCGACGGCTGGCCGCTCGGCCTGCAGCTCGCGCTCGCCGCGATGGAGAAGAGCGGCGACCCGCGCGGCGTGATCGACGCGATGTCGGGACAGCCGGGCGTCGAGGGCGAGCATCTGGTCGGCAGCCTGCTCGCGCGGCTCGCGCCCGACGACCTCGCGTTCCTCACGCGCCTCGCGCTCGTCGACACGCTGCATCCCGACCTGTGCCGCGCGCTGCTCGACGACGCGCAAGCGCCGGCGCAATTCGCGCGGCTCATGCGCGACACGCCCATCTTCATGGTCAGCGACGGCAGCGACTGGTGCCGGCTGCATACGCTCGCACGCGCGGCGCTGGGCGCGCGTCTCGCCGAGCTGCCGCCCGACGAGCTCGCCGGCCTGCACCGGCGCGCGATGCACTGGCTCGCCGCGCATGGCATTCACGAAGAGGCGGCGCGCCACGCGCATGCAGCCGGCGAGCGCGGCGTGGCGTTCGAACTCGCGGGCCGCTCGCTCTATGGCGCGGTCATGCAGGGGCGCCTCGCCGCCGCGCTCGAATGGCTCGAACTGCTGCCCGCGGCGGAGCTCGACCGGCAGCCGGACCTGCGCCTCGCCGTCGCCTGGGCGCTCGCGCTCGGCGAGCGTCACGCGCAAGCCGGGCAGCTCGTGGCGCCGATGGCCGAGGCGCCCGACTGCGCGCCCGAGCGGCGCTACGAATGCGCACTGATCCTGAGCGGTGCGGCCTGGTACGCCGACGAACCCGACCGCTTCCTCGCGCTGCTCGCGCCGTGGCACGAGCCGCCGCCGCTCGGGGAGCCGCGCCAGATCCAGACGCACGCGAACCGCCTCGCGATGGCCGCGCTGCTGCAGGGCGAGGCCGCCCAGGCGCGCCGCCATCTGCAGCTCGCGCCGCGCGGCGAGTTCGGCAAGGCGCACCGCTACGTTGCGCACTGGGGCGAGTTCGTGCACGGCTTGAGCTACCTGAGCGAAGGCCAGGCCGTGCTCGCCGAGACCGTGCTGCGCCCCGCGCTGACGAGCGCCGAAGCCGAGCTGGGCCGCCGCCATCCGCTGCCCTGCATGCTCGCGGCCGTGCTGGCGGCCGCCCTCTTCGAGCGCGGCTGCGTGGACGAGGCCGATGCGCTGCTCGCCAACCGGCTCGACGTGCTCGAACGTTCCGGCACCGCCGAGACTTCGCTGCTCGGCTATCTGTACGCGGCGCGCGTGGCGCAGGCCCAGGGCGTGGAGCGGCGCGCGCTCGACCTGCTCGAAGCGATGCACGCCGCCGGCACGGCGCGCGCGCTGCCGCGCCTGTCCATCGCGAGCCTCGCGGAGCGCGTGCGCATCCACGCGGGCCACGCACACGCCGAGACGTGCCGCGCGCTGAGCGCGCAGCTCGACGCACTCGTCGAGCAGTCCGAAGCATCGCACGGGCCGCTCTGGCATCGCGACGTCGCGCGGCGCCAGGCCATCACGCATGCCTACGCGGCGCTGGCCCGGCACGATTGGGCGCAGGCGCTCGAACCGCTCGCCCGCGCCCAGACGCTCGCCGACGAGATGAAGCTCGGGCGCGAGCGCATCGAGATCATGGGACTGCGCGCGCTCGCCCGCAAACACCAGGGCGAAGACGGCCTGCCGCTGCTGCGCGAAGCGATCGGGCTCACCGGCACCTATGGCCTCGCGCGCGTTTTCGCCGACGCGCATCCGGCGCTGGCCGACTGGGTGCGCGGCCTGGCGGCGCAAGACGGCGGCGAGCATGCCGCCATCGCGGCGGCGGCGCCCGCGCGCACGGCTCGCGGCGCCGGGCCTCTCCCACGCGTGCCGGGCGCGCCCCGCGCGGTGCCGAGCATGGTGCTCACGCCCAAGGAGCGCGAAGTCCTCGAATTGCTGGCGCGCAATCTCTCGAACAAGGAGATCGCGCAGGCAATCGGGGTGGGTGAGGTCACCGCCAAGTGGCATGTGAAGAACCTGTTCGGCAAACTGAGCGCGAGCTCGCGCAAGCATGCGGTGCTGCGCGCTCAATTGCTGGGGTTGCTGGAAAGCGCTGATTAAACGTCGATGATGCGCGTCGGTCGTCCGATACGTTGAACGGCTGGCGTGCGCTCGATCTTCATGAATCCGGCGCCCGCATGACTCGCATTGTGTGAAATGCGCGGCCCGCGTGCTTGACCCTGCGCGCCACCGCCTGACGCGCAACGACATGCGCCCGCGCTCATGGTTATTCCGCACAGACGGCGCGCCGGCGCAACGGTACCCTCGATACGCTCGGCAAGCGGCCTCTGCCCATGCGAGCGTCATCGAAGCCCTCCTTGCGACCCCATGCCCATCCTCGTTCGAAGCGCGTCCCTGACCAAGTATTCGGAAATTGCCCGCCACGCGGGCATCGATCCCGTGCGCGCGCTGCGCGAAGCGGGGCTCGATCCGTCCTGCCTCACGACGCCGGATCTGCGCATTCCCGAGTCGAGTCTCGCGCGCGTGTTCGAAGTCTCGCTGGCGGGCAGCGCCGGGCGGGCCGAATGCCGCTCGCTTGGCGCGCGCATCGGCGAGGCATGGCGGCTTTCCGACTTCGGCTCGCTGAGCCTTCTGCTCCAGCATCAGCCCACGCTGCGCGCGGCGCTCGCGCGCGTCGAGCCCTACCGGCATCTGCTGAGCGATTCGGTCTCGGTTCAGGTCGAGGAAGTCGAGGACACCGCGGTGCTGCACGTCGCGCTCGTGACCGCGCGCCCGGACCCGGGGCCGGAGCTCGTGGAGCTGACCGTCGGCGCGGTGCTGAGTCTCGTTCGTGCGATGCTCGGCGCCCAATACGCGCCGCGCGCCGTGCATTTCGCCCACGCGGCGCCCAGGCGTCTTGAGGTGCACCGGCGTTTCTTCGGAGCACGAATCGAATTCGACAGCGAGTTCGACGGCATCGTGCTCGCGCGCCGCGACCTCGACCGCACGAATCCGTTCGCCGATCCCCATCTCGCGCGCTACGCACAGGAACTGCTCGATCTGCAGCCGCGCTATGGCGAGGCGTCGCTCGCCGACAACGTGCGCCGCGCGATCCATCTCCTGCTGCCACGCGGCGCGGGCGCGATCGAGCCCGTGAGCGAGCGCCTCGGCCTCGCGCCGCGCACGCTGCAGCGCCAGCTCGAACAACGCGGCGAGAAGTTCTCGGCGCTCGTGAACGAAGTACGGGCGTCGCTGGCGATACGGTATCTGGCGCAGCCGCGTCATTCGGTGTCCGATATCAGCGACCGGCTGGGGTTTTCCGAGCCCAGCGCGTTTTCGCGCTGGTTCAGCGCGGAATTCGGCCAGCCGCCCAGCCGCTGGCGCACCGCGCATCTCGAGCGCGATCACGGCGGACACTGAGCGCAACGCCACGGCGCGCACGGCCTGATGCGGGGCGGGGCGTGACGTCGTCGTTCAAGCCGTGTCGAGCGTAATCATCAGTTGTCCTTTCAACGTCCTTATCGGCAGAACGCTGAGACACAATTGCCCTGCCCCCGGCGTGCAACCCGTGGCCAGGTCGAAGCGCAGTCCGTGCGCGGGACAGGTGAGCAGCGTGCCGTCCAGGCGTCCGTTGGCCAGCGACGCACCGTTGTGCGGGCAACTATTTTCGATTGCGTGCAAGCGGCCGGCCACGTTGAAAACCACCACGCTGCGCCCGTCGATGAACACGAGCTTGCGCTGGCCCTCGTCCAGGCCGTCCGCCGCGCCGATTGCCACTTCATGCATGATGGTGCGCCTCCGCCATTGTCGACGTTGCCGATGTCGCCGGCATGGCTGACGCATGCCGCTGCGCGACGGCCCGCAACACCGCGCCATAGCGGCGCTTGCCTAGCGCAAAAGCGAAAGCGGCCACGAGCGCCACGAGCGGAGCCACCTGCAACGCGCCGACGAGGCCGATGCGGTCCGCGATGAAGCCCGTGACGAGCGGCCCCGGCGCGAGTCCGATCAGGTTGTTCACGAGCGTGAGCGTGGCGAACGCCGGGGAATGAATCGACTCGGGGGTGAGATTGGCGACCATCGCGCCAGCGGGCCCCGACGTGCCCGCCACGACGAAGATGCCGCCGCCGAGCAGAACGAGTTGCAGCGGGCCGGGGCTCGCGTAAAAGCCGGCGCCGAGCAGCGCGAACGACAGCAGCGAAAACGCGATCGCCATCGTCCACTTGCGCTCGGGCGCGTGCCGGCTCGCGCGGTCCGTGAGCGCGCCGCACACGATCATGCCGGTCCCGCCGAGCAGCACGAACACGGCCGCCGCCACCGCCGCGCGGTCGGGCGGCAGCGCGTAGTAGCGGTTCAGGAAGCTCGGCATCCAGGCCACCACGGCGCCCATGATGAAGAGCTGCAGGCCGCTGCCGAGATAGGCGCAGATCACCGAAACCGTCGAGAAGAGGCCCGAGAACACGCTGCGCAAGTCGAGTCGTCCGGCCTCCCGGGCCGCGCCACGAGCGTGCGCGTGAGGGCGCGCGCCACGGTCGTGCGCGATGCGCGCCTCTGTGACGACGAGGCGAAACGCGAGCACGAGCGCGAAGCCGAGGCACGCCATGGCGCCGAACGCGGCGCGCCAGCCCAGATGCACCGCGAGCACGCCGCCCAACGCCATGCCCAGCACCGAGCCGAACGCGCCGCCCGCCATGAAGGCGCCAGTGAGCGTCGAGCGCAGGCGCGCCGGGAAAATGCTGAGGATCAGCGCGACGCCTACGCTCCCGTATGCCGCCTCGCCCAGCCCCACGAAGGCGCGCGCGAGCAGCATCGCGCCGTAGCTGGCCGCGGCCGCGCAGCCGAGCGTGGCGAGACTCCAGAGCGCCGCCATGAGGACGATGCTGCGCACGCGGCCCCAGCGGTCGGCGATCACGGAGAGCGGGAACGTCAGCACGCCAACCATGAGCGCGACGATGCTGCTCAACGAGCCCAGACGCGTATCGGAGAGCCCCCATGTCGCCTTGAGGAGCGGAAAGACCGCGTTGAGCACCTGGCGCGACATGTAATCGGACAGCAGCAGCGCGAAAGTCAGCGCGAACACGACCCATGCGTAGGTTCGCGGGGAAGCGTCGGCCGGGTCATGCGCGTGCGGGGCGGCTTTGATGGCCTTGATAGTCTTGATGGAATGCGTATGCAACTCTGTCTCCTTCGATATTCGGCTGCTCAGGCGCGCGCGGCGGTGTTGTCGATAGTCGCGACCGCCACCGCGGTCACGAGGGCCGCCTCGATCTCGCGCCAGTCGTCTTCGCGCAGATAGCGCTGCGCGGCGGGCACGATCACGCCCTCCTTGCGCCCGAAGTATTCCCAGACGAACTGGGCGTAATCGCTCAGCGCGCCGTCGAGGCGTGCGGGCCGCGCGTTGCCCGAGGACACGGCGGCGACGGCGTGCGCGAGCTCCGCGAAAAGCGCCGTGCCGCGCCGGTGCTGCCGCGCGAGCTCGCCGAGCTCGGCATCGACCACGCTCGTGCGTCTGCGCAGCAGCGTGGACAGCAAGCAGGCATCGCCGGGGCCCAGGCGGGGCGTTCGCAGGGCGTCGAGCCGTGAAAGGATCGGCTCGATGTGGGCTTGGTCGGGTGTCCCGGCGCTCGCTGGCGCGCCGGGTACGGCGGCAGGTCCGCGATGGGCCAGCCCACGATGGGCCAGCCCGGAATGGGCCAGCCCGGAATGGGCCAGCCCGGAATGGGCCAGCCCCTCGCACAGCGCACCGGCCGTGACGCGATGGGCGAGGTAGAGCGCCGCCACCACGCGCTCCGCGGCTGGGCTGCGCCGCACGGCGCAACCGAGCACCGGCACGTCCGGGGCCGCAAACATGGCGGCGGAAGAATCGGCATCGGCCTCGCCCATGCCGTCGCGCGCCGCAAGCGCCTGCGCCGCGATGCAAACGAGATCGCAGCCCCGCGTGCCGGTGGCGTTCGCCAGCATGTGCGGCGCGGCAGTCCCGGTCGCATGCGCAGACTCGCACGGCACGCCCAGCGCCCGCGCCGCCGCCTCGGCCTTCGCGGTGACCATATCGGCGCTCATCTCCCGCGCGCGGTCCTGCGACTCCCGCGCGAGGTGCGCGAACGTGATGCGCGCACCGACCGAGCGCGCCAGCGCAACCGCATGGGCCACCGTGTCGATACCGGCATCGGAATCGTCCACGAGAACGAGAAAATGGCGATACATGGTCTCCGACTCACCCAAATCCGGCAGGCGCCCAACGCGGGCCGCGCCGTCACGACATCGATTCCATCCACCGGGAGCGCCTGTGGCGCCGCTCGCATACGGCCTCGCCTGTCTTGAAAAGAATGGTAGCGGCGCGGCGCGCGACCGCCCCCCTCGACGCGGGGGGGCTTGACGCGGGCCGCCCGTCCAGCCGATGCTTTCATCCCGCATCCCTGCGCCGGCCAGCCCGCCACGCTGGTCGACCGATTCGATCCTGCCCGCCAGATGCCTCCCTCAGTACCGCCTTCCGTGCCTCCTTCCGTGCCCCCGTCCGTCTCCCCCTCGGCCCCGAGCGCCCCGGCCGCCAGCGAGTTCGTCCTGAAAACGGTCGCGCCGCGCGAGCCCGCGCACCTGTTCACGCGCTCGCGGCTGGGCGCCGCGAGCGCCGCCGTGCGCGAACGCCAGGCGGTGCTGGTGCAGGCGAGCGCGGGCTTCGGCAAGACTTCGTTGCTGGCGCTCTGGCGGCGCGAGCATCTCGCCCACGGCACCGCCGTCGCCTGGTTTTCGGCCGACGAGCGCGACGACGCGCAGCGTCTCGTGCCCGGCCTCGTGCAGGCGGTCCGCACGGCCTGCGCGCGGCCGGCCTTCGCGCGCCATCTGACCGATGGCGCGGTAGGCGCAGCGGGCGCGGCGCACGAGCTCGAAGGCGTGACGGCGTGGCTCGCGGAGGTGGCGCAGCTTTCGTTCGAGCTGGTGCTGATCGTCGACGAAGCGGAGCGGCTGCCCGCCTCCGGCGTGCGCGCGCTCGCCTATATCCTGCACAACGCGCCGCCGAACCTGCGCACGGTCGTGGCGGCGCGGCACGGGCTCGACACGCCGCTCGCCGATCTGCTCGCCTATGGCCAGTGCGTGCTGGTGGACGCCGAAGCGCTGCGCTTCCGGATCGACGAAACCATCGCGCTCGCGGCCGCGCGCTTCGGCGAGCGCATGGACGCCGACGCCGGCGCGCGCCTCTTCGAGCTTTGCGAAGGCTGGCCACTGGGCCTGCAGCTGGCGCTGGCCGCGATGGAGCGCGCGAGCGATCCGCGCCAGATCGTCGAGGCGCCGGAAGGCGCGTCCGGTGAACTGCGCGAGCGCCTGCTGCAAGCGCTTTTTGCCCGACTCGCGCCTGACGACGTCGAGTTTCTGGAGCACATCAGCATCGTCGACACGCTCCATCCGGCACTGTGCGCCGCCCTGACCGGCGAGCCGCAGGCGGCGGAACGACTCGTGCGTCTCGCGCGCGACACGCCCATGTTCACGGCCGCCGATGGCGACGAATGGCTCCAGATGCATGCGCTCGTGCGCGACGTGCTGCGCGCTCGGCTTGCACAATCGCCGCAGGCTCCCCTGCAATCCCCCTCGCAACTCCAAGCCGAATTGCACGCGCGCGCCGCCGCCTGGCTCGCGGCGCAAGGCATGACCGAGCGGGCGGCGCGCCATGCGCACGCGGCGGGGCAACATCGTCTTGCGTTCGAGCTCGCGGAGCGCAGCCTGCTGGACGCCGTGCGCCAGGGCCATCTGAGCGCCATGCTCGAATGGCTCGAACTGCTGCCCGAGGCGCAGCTCGAAGCACGCCCGCGCCTGCGGCTTGCCGCGGCGTGGGCGCTTGCGCTCGGCGAGCGCCACCGCGAAGCCGGGCAGCAGGTCGAGCGCGTGCTCGCGGCTCCGGGCGTCGATGCCGAATTGCGCTACGAATGCGCGCTGATCCTGAGCGCCGCCGCGTATTTCGCCGACGACATCGACCGCTGCGTCGCGCTGTTCGAGCCGTGGGTGGACGCGGCGCCGAGCGCGCGTCCGTGGCTCGCCCAGGTGCACGCGAACCGGCTCGGCGCGCGTGCGCTGGCACTGGGCGAACCCGCCCAGGCCCGGCAATTCCAGCAGCGCGTGCCGCGCGCGCCGCAAGGGTCCGCGCAGGCGCAATCAGACTACGTCGGGCGCTGGGGCGCTTTCGTGGTCGGGTTCAGCTACTTCTGGGAGGGGCAGCTCCAACTGGCCGAAGCCGTGCTGATACCGGCGCTCGCCAGCGCAGACGCGGATCTCGGCCGCCGCCATCCGCTCAGCGCCATGCTGGCCACCGTGTGCGCGACGCTCGCCTACGAAGCCGACCGCATCGACGAGGCGGCGGCGCTGCTCGCCAACCGGCTCGACGTGCTGGAGCGCAGCGGGACGCCCGACACCGTGATCCTCGCCTGGCGCACGGCGGCGCGCATCGCCGCGGCGCATGGCGCCGAGCACCGGGCGCTCGATCTGCTCGAATCGCTGCATGCGCTCGGCGTGACGCGGCGGCTGCCGCGCCTGTCCATGGCCAGTCTCGCCGAGCAGGTGCGCATGCACGCGAACTACTATCGCGTGCAGACCTGCGAGGCGCTCATGGAGCGCATCGGCGAGCTCGCGCGGCACGAAAGCGCGCCGCAACAGCCGCAGCGGCCACTATGGCGACGCCAGATCCTGCTGCTCCAGGCACTCGCCCAGGCGAGCGCCGCCATCGCCGCGCGCCGCTGGCCGCAGGCGCTCGACGCGCTCGATGAGGCCGCGCGGCTCGCCGGCGCCATGAAGCGCCGGGGCGACGGCATAGAGATCATGGCGCTGCGCGCCTACGCGCTGGAGCAAACCGGTGCGGGCGGCCGCGCGCTGCTGCTCGAGGCCAGCGATCTTGCGCAGACCTTTCATCTCGTCCGCACGCTTTCCGATCTGCACCCGGCCGTGGTCGACTGGGCGCGGCGCACGCTCGAAAGCACGCCCGGCGCAGCCGCGCGCAGCCCGAACCCGATCGCCGCGCCACGCGCGATCCGCGCGGCGCCGCAAACGCGCGCGGTGTCGGGCGTCGTGCTCACGCCCAAGGAGCGCGAAATCCTCGAATTGCTCGGACGCTCGCTCTCGAACAAGGAAATCGCGCTCGCGCTGGGCGTGGGCGAGGAAACCATCAAGTGGCATCTGAAGAATCTGTTCGGCAAGCTCGACGCGAGTTCGCGCAAGCACGCCGTGCGTCGCGCGCTCATGCTCGGGCTGCTCGAAGCCGCGGAGTAGCACGGTTCATCCGTTCACACGGATAGCGGGCCGCGACGCCACACAGAACGCAAGGGGCCGCAAGCGCCACGGCCAACGCGTGGCATAATCGTCGCTCTCTTCACCGCCGTTTTTCCTTTGCGCCGTGCGCCGGTTCCATCTCAAGCTGGTCAGTCTATTGGGGACGCTCGCGATCCTGATGACCACGCTTGCGCCGGTGATTTCGCATCTGCTCGCGGCCAGCACGGCACAAGCCACGCAAGCGCTGGGGGCACAAGCGGCAGCGCCGATGATGTCCGGGCATTGCGACATGCCGTCGATGCGCGGCGCGATGGCCGCCACCCAAGCCACGCACGGCCACAGCGCCAACGCGCACGGCTCCCCCGGCGACATGCAGGATTGCGGCTATTGCAACCTGTTCGCCCATTTGCCGGCTGCGCCCGGTGTGCCGGTTCCGCTCCTGCTCGCCACGCGCCTCGAGCATGCGCGCGTCGTCGCGCGCTTCGCGCGCCTCACGCGCGCGGAGCCGCTGACCTTCGCGCTCGCGCGCGCCCCACCTTCCGCCTGACCTGATCGTTGCCGCGTTCGCGGCTCCATGCGGTGACCTCTGCGCCGGCTTGCCGGCCACGTCGCCGCGCGTTCGCGCGCGCCTGCCGATACCCATCCGCGGCGCGCGCCACCTTCGATTCAGGACACCTCATGATTGATTTTTCGCCGCGCAGGCGGAACGGCCCGCTCACGCGCGCGCTGCAAAGGCAGCGAACGATGCGCGCGATGCAAAAGCAACGCACGACCCGCCTCGCCGCTTCGCTCGGCTGCGCCTTGCTGGGCGCGCTGCTCGCCTCACCGGCCGCGCACGCGCATGCGATCGCGGGCGACCGCGTCTTTCCCGCGACGATGGCCGTCGACGACCCCGGCGTCGGCGACGAGGCCGACTTCCAGTTCGGGCATCAACGCGTGCCCGGCGACGCGGGCGACCAGAGCATCAACTCGTTCGATGTCGAGTACGACAAACTCATCACGCCGCGCCTCGCGTTCTCGGTCGACGGAAGCTACGTCATGCAGAACAATCCCACCGCGCGCGGCTTCGACAACTTCGGCGTCGGGCTCAAGTACCTGCTCTACGTGAACGATGCGCACGAGTTCATGACCTCGGTGGGCGTGGACGCCGATCTCGGCGGCACCGGCAGCCGCGCCATCGGCGACAGCTACTCGACCATTTCGCCCACCGTCTATGCGGGCAAGGGCATGGGCGACCTGCCCGATTCGCTCGCGTGGCTGCGCCCCGTCGCCATCACCGGCGAACTGGGGCCGTCGCTCACCACGGGCAGCGGCCAGCCGAACGCGTTCAACTACGCCTTCACGTTCCAGTACAGCCTGCCCTATCTGCAGCAGCACGTGCACGATCTCGGCCTGCCGCAGCCGTTTTCGAATCTGATCCCGCTCGTGGAAGTGCCGCTCTCGCGCAGCCAGGGGCAAACGACCGGCACGGTCAATCCGGGCTTCATCTGGATAAACCGCTATGGCCAGCTCGGCATCGAGGCGCAGATTCCGGTCAACCGCGCCAGCGGCTCGCACGTGGGCATCCTGGTCCAGGCGCACATCTTCTTCGACGACGTCGCGCCGAACAGCATCGGCAAGCCGCTCTTCCAGTAATCGCTTTTCGGAGTTCCATCATGATGAAATTCGCCACGCTTCCCCGCTCTTTTCGCCTTGCCGCCGGTGCGCTCGCGCTCGCCGGCGCGCAACTGGCCTGGGCTCACGCGTATCCGACGCACCAGCAGCCATCGGCCGGCTCGACCGTGACGACGGCGCAAAACGCGGTCGTCATCGACTTCGACGATGCGCTCGAACCGGCCTTCAGCTCGATCAACGTGACCGATGCGGCGGGCAAGTCGGTGATCCGCGAGAAGGCCACGGTCGATCCGGCCAACAGCAAGCGCATGTCGGTGGCGCTCGATCCGCTCAGCGCGGGCCAGTACGCGGTCACGTGGATCGCCGTGGCCGCCGACGGCCATCGCACGACGGGCCATTACAGCTTCACGGTGAAGTAAGGCGCGCTCGGGCGTCATGGCGCGATGGCGCGCCGGTTCCGGACGCGCGAGCGCCTGGCGTTGGATAATGGCGCTCACCCCCGCCACCGGCGGCCGCCCATCCGGTTTCGATCGCGAGACAGGAACGCCCATGACCCCATCCGAGCAAATCGACGCGTTGATCGCCAGCATCACCGACTGGCGCGGCGCGACCTTCGCCGCCGTGCGCAAGACCGTCCTCGAAGCGGACAAGGAGATCGTCGAGGAATGGAAGTGGATGGGCAGCCCGGTGTGGTCTCGCGACGGCATCATCGCGGTCGCCAATGCGCATAAGGGCAAGGTGAAGCTCACGTTCCAGTACGGCGCGAGCCTGCCCGATCCCGACAAGCTGTTCAACGCCGGACTCGAAGGCAACGCGCGGCGCGCGATCGACTTCTTCGAGGGCGACAAGGTCAATGCGCGCGCGCTGAAGGCGCTCGTTCGCGCGGCGATCGAATTCAACCAGCTCAAGAAAGCGAAGAAGACGAAGAAAGCGCCGGCGTCCTGAGCGCGTGGCCCTTTACCTTTAACGGCTTTAGCGCCTTACCCCTGCCGCTCCAGCTGCAACGCGCGTTCGATGATCTTGTCGATCGCGCTGAACAGCACCTCCCGTTCTTGCGCCGTAATGGCGTCCAGCAGGAACGCCTCGCGCGCCTGAACCATCGGCACGATCTTCTTGTAGAGCTTGCGCGCGGCCTGGGTTGGACGCACGATGCGCGCCCGCCCGTCTTCGGGGTCCGGAATCCGCTCGATCAACGCCGCACTTTCCATTCGCGCCAGTGCGCGGCTCACCTGCATTTTGTCCAGCGTCGTGTGCGCGATCAGATCCGTGGTTTTCATCTGGTCGTCTCCCGCGACGGCCACCAGCACGCGCCATTCATCGCGCGACAAACCAAAACGCTCCGAATAAACGGGCGCGACTGCGCGGCTCACGGCATCGGCGAGACGAGCGGCGCGATAGGGAAGAAACTTGAGAAGATCCATGCCACAAATCGTAACACAGGTTATTTGTGCGCAAGGAAATGGGAGAAATTATCCCCGCTTGCGGAATTCCCTCGGGTTTTCACCGATGACGCGCTTGCGTCCGCGCTCTACTATCCGTCCGCATATAGTAACCATTGTTACCATATGCCGATCTATCCATGAGGAGATGCGAAGTGAAAATCGACCGGATCCACCACGTTGCGTACCGCTGCAAAGATGCCAAAGAAACCGTCGAATGGTACGGAAAGCACCTCAATATGGGGTTCATTCTCGCCATCGCCGAAGATCGCGTTCCCTCGACGAAAGCGCCGGATCCCTACATGCACATTTTTCTCGATGCAGGCGGCGGGAGTGTGCTGGCGTTTTTCGAAATCCCCAATTCGCCGCCGATGGGACGCGACACCAATACGCCCGAATGGGTTCAGCACATCGCATTCAAGGTCGATAGCGAAGCCACGCTGCTCAAGACCAAGGCGAATCTCGAGGAAGCCGGCATCAAGGTGATTGGCGTGACCAACCACGCGATCTTCAAGTCGATCTACTTTTTCGATCCGAGCGGCCACCGCATCGAACTGGCTGCCGATTGCGCGTCGCCCGAGCAGATGAAGCAACTCGACGACGTCAAATGGGAAATGCTCGAGGAATGGTCGCAAACGAAGCGCGCGCCCAAACACGCGGCATGGATGCATGCCGACGAGTTCACGGGCTGATTCACAGGCCGATCGGAAAGCAAAGACATGGAGGCCGGGACAAGGCTCATCACGAGCGCAGGCGTCCGGCACTTCCCCGCTCTAGAACAGGCGCGGCGTCCCTACCCAGACGACGACCGCTTCCTTGTCCCCGTTATTGCTCCAGCTATGCGGCACGGTCGACTGGTAATGCGCCGAGTCGCCCTTGTTCAGCAGGAATTCCTTGCCTTCGAGCTCCAGCGACACCGCGCCGTCGATCACGTAGAGGAATTCCTCGCCCGCGTGCGTGGTGACCTCCGAGCGCTTCTGCCCCACGGGCATGCGCACGAGAATCGACTCGAGCTGGCGGCCGCCTGCCGTATTCGTGAGCCGCGCAAACAGGTTCGCCGAATCCGCAAAGCCGAAGAACTCCAGTTGCTCGCCGCGCTTGACCGAACGCTCCTCCGAGGGCGTCTCGACGAAATACTGCATCGTCACGCCCAGCGCCCGCGCGATGCCCGAGAGCGAAGTCAGCGACGGCGAAGCCAGGCCGCGCTCCACCTGCGAGAGGAACGGCTTCGAAATACCGGCCGCCGTGGCCGTCTGATCGAGCGTCCGGTTGAGCCGCTGGCGCTGCGCGCGGATCTTTTCCCCGAGCGCGAGCGCCGCCGGGTCCTGCTTTCCTTCTATAGAAGCCATGTCGGACGCGTGAATTATCATCAAAATTTGTTTGATTATAGTAAACCTAGTTTGATACCCTTGCGCCCTGCTGGATTTTCATTTATATGATCCGGCACCGGAAAAGCGCGCCAGCGAGACCCGCAAGCGCCCTGGCCGGAGCAACGTCAAGAAATATCTAAATCTGGTGCCTGCGCGATCCGCATACCAGTTCAGGAGGAGGCATGAAATCAATGGGCGCCATAAGCGCCGTCAACGCAAGCGGCGCAACATCCGGCGTAGGTTGCCGCCCGCTTCACACGCTTTTCGCGTGTCTTCGCCACCTTCGCAGCAAATTGAGGTCACAATGAATTCACCGGTTTCCAGGACGAAATCGTTCTCGACAATTTTTCTGATCGAGATGTGGGAGCGCTTCGGCTACTACGGCATGGCGGCGCTGCTCGTTCTGTTCATGGTCCAGCGCGTGGGCTTCACGGAAGAGCATGCGACCCTCACGTGGGGCGCATTCGCGGCGCTCGTCTATGCGTCGCCGGCAATCGGGGGCTGGATCGGCGACCGCGTGCTCGGCGCGCGCCGCTCGATGGTGATCGGCGCGGCCATTCTGCTCGCGGGCTATTTCCTGCTCGCGCTGCCGAACGACAGCGTCACGCTCATGTATGCGGCGCTCGGCGTGATCGTGGTCGGCAACGGGCTCTTCAAGTCGAACGCGGCCAATCTCGTGCGCCGCATCTATGAAGGCGACGAATCGCGCATCGACGCCGCGTTCACGATCTACTACATGGCGGTCAATATCGGCTCGATGTTCTCGATGCTGCTCACGCCGTGGATCAAGGACCAATGGGGCTGGCACACCGCATTCGCGGTCTGCTGCGGCGGCATGGCGCTCGGCATCGTCAACTTCTTCCTCATGCATCGCACGCTCGCGCAGATCGGCTCGATGCCGGACGCGGAGCCCGTGCAATGGAAGCGCCTCGCGGCGGTTCTGCTCGGCGCCGTCGCGCTCGGCGCGGGCACGCTCATCGTGCTCCGGGACAAGCAGCTCGCCGTGGCGTGCGTCTACACGGCGGCCGCGGCCATCCTCGCGATCTTCGGCTGGATGCTCGTGACCTGCGAGCGCCAGGAGCGCGCGGGCCTCACCGCCGCGCTGATCCTCACGCTCCAGGTGATCCTGTTCTTCATCTTCTATCAGCAGATGTCGACCTCGCTCACGCTGTTCGCGCTGCATAACGTCGACCCCGCGTTCAACCTGTTCGGCTCGACGCTGTTTAGCTGGAGCGCCGCGCAGTTCCAGGCGCTCAATCCCATCTGGATCATGGTGATGAGCCCGATCCTCGCCGCGATCTACACGAGCCTCGCGCGCCGCGGCGGCGACGTGCCGGTTGCCGCCAAATATGCGCTCGGTTTTGTCGTGGTGGCGGCGGGCTTCTTCGTGTTCGCGGCGAGCGGCCGCTACGCCGTGGATGGCCGCGTCTCGTCGTGGTTCATGGTGGCGGGCTACGGCCTCTACTCGCTCGGCGAGCTGCTCGTGAGCGGCCTCGGCCTCGCGATGATCGCGCGCTACGTGCCCGCCCGCATGAGCGGCTTCATGATGGGCGCGTACTTCGTAGCCACGGGCGTGTCGCAATACCTGGGCAGCGTGGTCGCCACGTACGCGAAGATGCCCGAAGGCAATCTCTCGCCGCTCGCATCGCTGCCGCTCTACGAGAAGCTCTTCAACGGCCTCGGCTGGCTCGCGGCGGCCGGCGCGCTGCTCGCGATCCTGTTGCTGCCGCTGATGGGCCGCCTCTCGCGCGCACACCAGCAACGCAGCGAGCAGGCCGAAGGCGCTGCTGCGGCCCAGGCAAACCAGCTCGCAACCGCCGAGTAAACCTGCGCCGGGGCTGCGCGGCCGTAACGCCAACCGTTACAGTGGCCGTTCCGCCGCCCGCTCCGGCTCTTGCCTGGCGCATCGCGCCGCCAGCGCATCTCCAGGGGCGCCGCTGTCCTGCTTCACACGGATAGTTCGCGCGCCCCGCATCATGCTTCCTGTTATGCCATCGCCGATTCTGTCCGACGTGCTTTGACGCATCGGCAGGCGGCGGTGCATGCCGCAAAGTTCACATTCCCATCCGCAAGACCCGGCGAGCATTCAACCCGGCACGTTGATCGGTCAATCGAGCAAGCGCGGCTAGGTCCACAACGGCCAACGTGAGCGATCATAAGCACATCGCCGCTCAGAATGCTCCAGCCCATGCAAGCTCACACCGACGCCACGCGCGCCTATACGAAGCGTTTCGACGCCGTTCTCGCCCATATCGATACGAACCTCGAAGGCGACCTGTCGGTTGAGACGCTGAGCCGCGTCGCCAACTTTTCGCGGTTCCATTTCCATCGCCAGTTCGCGGCCTACGTGGGGGTGCCCGTTGCGCGCTACGTGCAACTGATGCGCTTGCGCCGCGCGGCCCACCGGCTCGCCGCACAGGATGCCTGCACGGTGCTCGACGCCGCGTTCGACGCCGGCTTCGACAGCCCCGAAGCCTTCAGCCGCGCATTCAAGCGCGCATTCGGCCTCGCGCCCAGCGCGTTCCGGCGGCAGCCAAACTGGCAAATATGGAGTGCGAACTTTGTTGTTCCTTATCTTTCGAGGAAGCTCACCATGCAAGTTCGAATCATCGATTTTTCCCGGACGCGCGTTGCCGCGCTCGAACACCGCGGCCCAGCCGGGCTCGTGAACGAGAGCGTGCGCAAGTTCATCGACTGGCGCAAGCAAAGCGGACAATCGCCGGTCGAGAGCAGCCGCACCTTCGGCATCCCGCGCGGCAACCCGGACACGACGCCGGCCGAAGATTTTCGCTTCGATATTTGCGGGGAAATTCACGAAAGCGTCGCGCCGAATGCGAGCGGCGTGCGCGAGCTCGTGATTCCTGATGGACGATGCGCCGTGATTCGGCATGTCGGATCGTCCGACCATATCGGCGAGTCCATCTATCCGATCTATCGCGACTGGCTGCCCGCGAGCGGCGAAGAACTGCGCGACCATCCGCTGTTCTTTCACTACCTGAGCGCCTGGCCCGAAACGCCGCAGGACCAGTGGCAGACCGATATCTATATCCCGCTCGTTTGACGGACAGAATGCGCCGCCCGGGGGGCTTGAGGCGGCGATCGCATACAGGAGACACCCGTGGTGATTCTGTTAGGTATCGCACACCTTCTCGTGTCGGCACTGGCACTTGCCGCCATTGCCATCGCGATGGCCGCGAGCGCCCCACGCGCGGCGCGCGGCGAAAACGACGTCTTCGGCTTCGGTGCCTTGCGCCGGCCAGCGGACTCCGATTTGCCGGCGCTGCGCCGTTATCGGGCCCGGGACGGCGAGCAGCTCGCCTGGCGATTTTATGATTCGAGCGCGGAGCAGATCCTCGTGTTCATACACGGATCGTCGGCTCATGGGCGCTCGTACCATCCACTGGCCAGCGCAATTGCCGCATCGGGCGCGGCCAAGGTTGTCCTGCCGAACCTCCGCGGCCACTATCTGTCCGGCCGCCGCTGGGGAGATGTCGAATACGTGGGCCAGCTCGAAGACGATATTGCCGATCTGATTGCCGAACTGCGCAGACAGCATTTCGCAGGACCCATCGTCCTTGGCGGACATTCGAGCGGCGGCGGATTCGTGATCCGCTTTGCCGGCGGCGCCTGTGCCAACCTTGTCTCGCGGTTCCTGATGCTGAGCCCCGTCATTCCAACGTCCGATACGCTGAGAGGTCAATCGGCGGGAGGCTGGGCGTCCGTCAGCATACGGCGCATCATCGGCTTGAGCATCCTGAATGGCTTCGGCATTCGCGGGCTCAACGCGCTACCGGTCATCGAATTCAACAAGCCCGTGCAATTCCGCGACGGTTCGGAAACCCTCGCGTATTCGTATCGCCTCTGCACTTCTTATCATCCGCGCAGACGTTACGCCGCCGATCTGCGCAAGCTCGCGGGCAACGCTGCGGTGCTGGTCGGCGAGCACGACGAGGCCGTCGACGCGCAACGTCTGCGCGAATTGTTCGAGCGGGAAGCGCCGGCGAGCGCGTTTGCGGTTCTCCCCGACACGAATCACTTCGCGATCTTCACGAGCGCCGCCGTGCACGAACGGCTTGCGCAATGGCTCATGGAGCCATCCGCCATCGTCAAGCCTGCGCCAGCGCGAGCCGGATCGGCGCATGATGCGCCGGCAGACCATCGACATAGCCCGCAAGCTTCGCCGCATACCAGTCGGTGAAGTTGTTGAGCATGAACTCCGAAGGCGCATAAGGCCCCGGCCGATAGCCCTTCGAGTTCACGCCGCGCTGGTTGTGCGCGACGAGCGTGGCGTCCTGGTCATTGGTCGCGCGCCACACGTGGGTGAGCGTCTCGATGTCGTAATCCACGCCTTCCACGGCGTCCTCGTGCACGAGCCAGGTCGTCTTGAGCGCCGTCTGCGTGGCCGAGATCGGCAGCACACGGAAATGGATGATATGGTCCGAGAGAAAGTGATTCCAGTTATTAGGAACCCTGAACATCCGCACGGAGCCGATATCGGGCTCGGTCATATCGCCGAGCAGCTTCTTGCACGCGGGCCGCCCGTCCGACGTGAACGACACCGCGCCGCGATGGAACGGCAAGCGGATGCAGCGGAATTCCGTGCCGCCGTCCGCGGGCAGATGCGGCAAGCCGAGGCTGTCCCAGAGCGCCGTCTTCTCTTCCATCAGCAACTGGAAATCGCGGTTGGCGCGCGGGTCGTCGGGCAGCGCGAATTCGATCAGCGTGGCCAGCAGTTCCGGATGGCTCCCCACGCAGTGATAGCACTCGCGGTTATTCTCGATCACGAGCTTCCAGTTCGCGTCCTCGACGAGGGTCTCCGAATACGCGACCTTGGTGCGCTCGGGCCGGTGCGGCGCGATATACGGCGTGACCGCCGCCTTGAAGCGCGCGATATCGGGCGGATTGTCGGCGATGCAGATATAGACCATCCCGCAGATCACCTCGACGTGGACCGGGCGCAAGCCGTGTTCGCCGCGCTCGAAGCCCGCGGGCATCTGGCGCGCGCTCAGGAGGCTGCCGTCGAGCTCGTAGACCCACTGGTGATATGGGCAGACGAGCCGCTTCGCATGCCCCTGCGCTTCGGTGCAGATGACCGAGCCGCGATGGCGGCAGGTGTTGAAGAACGCGTTGACGCCGCCGTCCTTGCCGCGCACCACCAGCACCGAGGTCTTGCCGATATCGAGCGTGACGTAGTCGCCGGCCTGCGGGATTTCGGCCACGTTGCAGGCGAACAGCCATTCGTTCGAGAACACCGCCTCGATATCGAGCTCGTGCATCGCGCTCGCCGTGTAGAAGTCCCCTGCGAGGCTGTAGCCCGAGCGCCGCGCTTCGAGCAACGAACGGACATGGGCAAAATCAATCACGTAAAGCTCCTCCTTTTCAATCGGATTCGATGTTGCGCGCCCCGGGCGTGGCGTTGCCCGGCGATGGTGATGACGGCGGCGACGGCGCGTCGGGCGCGCCGCCGATCCCCGCCTGCGCGAACGCTTCGGCGAGAAAATCCACGCAGACCTTTACCTTCGCCGATTGCGCGAGACGCTCGGGAAACACGGCCCAGACGTTGGCCGGTTGCGTGACGTCGGGCAGCACGCGCTGCAGTTTTCCTTCGTCGAGCAAGGGCTGCACGTCCCAGATCGAGCGCAGCACGATGCCGCGCCCGGCGAGCGCCCATTGCACCGCCGCCTCGCCGTGATTGGTCGAGAGCGGCCCCGTGACCTTCACGCCGACCGTCTCGCCGCCCACGTCCAGACGCCAGACGCCGAACGGATGGTCGCGCTCCTTGATCGCGAGGCATGCATGCGACTCCAGATCCGCGACGCTCTGCGGCGCACCGTGCGCCTTTAGATAAGCGGGCGCGGCGCAGAGCACGCGATAGTTCGTGGCGAGGCGTCGCGCGATCAGATGTCCCGCGATCTCGTCGCCAATGCGCACGTCCAGATCGAAGCCCTCGCCCGCGACGTCGACCACGCGATCGAACAGATCGAGCCGCACGTTCAGTTGCGCATAGCGGTCCTGCAAGTCCGCGAGCGCGGGCGCGACGAACTTGCGGCCAAAGCCGAAGCTGCTCGACACGCGCAGCGTGCCGCGCGGCATGCGCCGCGTGCTGGAGACGTCCTCGACGAGCTGGTCCACGTCGTCGAGAATTTTTTCCGCCCATGCGAACACGCGCTCGCCGGCCGCCGTCATCGCCACGCGGCGCGTCGAGCGGTGCAGCAAGCGCGTGCCGAGACTCGCCTCGAGCACGCCCACGCGCTTGCTCACATAAGCGGCCGACGCGGAAAGCGCCTCGGCCGCTGCGCTGAAGCTGGACTTGCGGGCGACCATGCAGAACACACGCAGGTCGTCGAGTTCGGGGGAGGCGGGCAGTTTCATGGCGGGCATGGAGGCAAACGGGCGGGCGTGACGCCGGGGCTCGGCACGACGGTGGCCCCGGGATTACGCCCGCCGCTTCGTGGCGTCAGAACGAATGACGCATGCCGATGCGAATGTCGGCCTGCGTGGTCGTGGTGGATGGCGTGAAACTATAGCCGATCACCGCGTCCACGCCTTGCGAGGCCTTCAGCCAGTCGCCGGAGATGTAGACATCCGTGCTCTTCGAAAGCAGATGATGGAGGCCGGCCGAAAGCTGGTTCCAGTGATGCCCGTCGAAGTGCGTGTACTGGTAGCCGCCGATCAAGCTCGTCGCGGGCGTGATCTGCCAGGTCGCGCCGCCTTCGCCCACCTGCATGTGCTCGCTCTGGCCGAGCGCCTTGATCTGCGTATAGGTGAAGTCGCCCATCAGCGTGACGTTGCCGATCGCGTAGCTCGCGCCCACGCCGAACGCGCCCTGCTTGTCCACCGGGAATGCCGTGTTCGCGTAGAGGTCCGTGATCGCGCCCGTGGCCGGATTGACGCTCACCGTGGGCTGGCCGAAGAACGAATGCACGCCGATCATCGCGTACGGGTCGAACGCATAGATGCCCGACGGGTTGTTCAACTGCGTGTACGCCGTGCCCGCCGAGAACGCGCCGTGCTGATACTGCGCGCCCACGCTCCACGAGCTGCCCGTGTGGAAGTCGCCCGGCGTGTTGCTGAACGAGTACATGCCGCCGAACTGGAAACCGCCGTACGTGTTCGACATGAACTTCACGGCGTTCGGCAGATGGTCGCCGTTCATGCGGTCGAAGTCGCCCTGGTTGATGGCGTAGCCGCTCGCCCATGCCGAGACGTTGTACTGATAGACCATCTCCTGCGTCATGTCGATCTGATTGCCGAACGTGAGCGTGCCCCAGTCGCTCTGCAGACCGACATAAGCCGCGCGGCCGAACAGCGAGCCCCCGTTCGAGATCTGCCCGTTGCCCAGGTGAAAGCCGCTTTCGAGCTCGAACACGGCCTTGAGTCCGCCGCCGAGGTCTTCGGTGCCCTTGACGCCCCAGCGGTTCGCGTACGAAACGCTGTCGTCGAACTTCACCTGATGCGAGCCGCCCGCATTGGAGACGTAGGTCACCCCGGCGTCGATCACCCCGTACAGCGTGACGCTGCTTTGCGCATGCGAGGCCATCGGCAGCGCGGCGAGCGTGAGCATTGCCGCGCGCAATGCGTTCAGGAGTACTGTGTTGCGCATTTTATGCGTCGATTTCATGATGTTATGGAGTTGAGCGGGATCAGTTCAGGCCACGGTCGGCTTCGCGCACGAGCTGGCGTTCTTTTTCGATGTCGAGCGAGCGGCAGGTCCAGAGGTAGACCAGCGCGGACACGGGCAGGCCCACGAGCATCGCGATGTCGGTGCCGCCGAGCGCACGGGCGACGGGGCCCGTGAACATGTCCGTCTTGAAGAACGGAATCATCGCGACGAAGCCCACCGCGTAGGCCGTGAGGCCGCGCCAGTTCCAGCGGCCGTAGATGCCGCGCGGGTTGAAGATCTCGCGCACCGAGTAGTGCGAGTGGCGCACGATGAAGAAGTCGACGAGGTTGATCGCGGTCCACGGCGTGAACAGATAGCCCAGGATGCCGAGGAAGTCGCCGAACTTGCCCATGAAGTTGTCCGAGGCCGAGAACGCGAGCGAGGTCGCGATGACCGCCACGACGACGAGGCTCACGATGCGCTTGGTCGCATTGGACTTGAGCGGCTTGAACGAGTCCGTGATGCTGAGCAGCGTGAGCGAGGCGCCGTAGAAGTTCAGCCCCGTGATGGCGAGCAGCCCCAGCAGCGAAAGCAGCAGCGTCACGGTGCCGAAGCCCGGATAGATCATGTCGCCCGCGCGCTGCACGGCGTCCGAGATTTCGATCTGCGAGTTGAGCGCCGCGGCCGCCGTGCCCACCAGCATCATCCAGATGCCGCCGATGAGCGCGCCGAGGAAGGTCCACCAGAACGTCGCACGCACGCCGGTATTGGGCGGCAGGTAGCGTGAGTAGTCCGAAACATAGATGGACCACGAGAGCTGATAGGCCGCCGCCGAGAACAGCTGCACGAGGAACGGCGTGGTCTTGAAGCCGGCGAGGCTCAGCTGGCCCGCGGGGAACTGCACCTTCACGCACATACCGATGCTGAAGATCGTGAGCGCCGCCAGCAGTGCGAACGCGAGCCAGCGCTGCGCCTTGTGGATCAGGTCATAGCCGAACACCGCGAGCGCGACCGACACCACCGTGAACACGATATAGCTCACGTGCGGCTCGGTGCCGAGCAGATGGTGCGCGGTCTGCCCCGCCATGAGCTGGTTGAACGAGTTGTAGCCGATATAGGTGACGAGAGCGACCACCCACACGAGCAGCGCGCCCATATAGCCGAACTGCGGGCGCGACTGGATCATCTGCGGCAGCCCCAGTTGCGGTCCCTGGCTCGAATGGAACGCCATGAAGAAGGTGCCCAGCACGTTGCCGAGCACGATGGCGATCGCGCTCCACAGCAGGTTGCCGCCCATGCTGATGCCGATGGCGCCCGCCGCGATGGTCGCGAGATTCGCATCGCCCGTAAACCACACGGGCCACAGGTGCCAGGCTTTGCCCTTGCGCTCGGCAAGCGGCACGTAATCGATCGAACGCGATTCGATCCGCGATTTGGCGCGCGACGGCTCGCCGGCCAGCGCCTCGGCTATTGCGTCTTGTGACATGTCTCCTCCAGTTGTGGGGTGGCTCGTGCGGGCCTGCGTGACGCGGCTCCGCCGACCACGCCGGTCCCGATACCAGAGGTTCCAGTTCCCGGACACGACGCGGTTATCCTTCGGTTAACATCAAACCAACAGTTAACAATGGTACGCAGCCTGGCGAGTTTCGTCTCACTATCGCATCCTCCTATTGACGCCCACGGAAAAATCCATTTGCAATGTCGCCGGTCAAATCTCTTTGATTTCAAACGGTAAGGATAGGCGTTATGCATCAAATCGATACCATTTTGATACTCCATCGAGGGATAACCCTGATCCACCGCCGGCCAGATTTCTCCTATAGTTTCGTTAACCCATAGTTTTGTTGTAACTGTCAGTTAACCACTCCAGTGCGGCGGACCCCATGACCTACCTCCCGATCGAATTCCACAAAAAACCTGAACTGCCGAAGTTGCCGGCCGACTTCTGCGCCAACCCGGAACTGGCCTGGACCATCCCGGCGAGCTACTACACCTCCGAGGCGGTTTACAAGGCGGAAGAGAAGAAGATTTTCGAAAACGCGTGGATCTGCGTCGCACACCGCAGCGAGCTGGCCGAGGCGAACGCCTACGTGACCCGCGAAGTGGTGGGCGAAAGCATCCTGCTCGTGCGCGGCAAGGACCGCGTGCTGCGCGCCTTCTATAACGTCTGCCCGCACCGCGGCCACCAGTTGCTCGAAGGCAGCGGCAAGGCGAAGAACGTCATCACCTGCCCGTACCACGCCTGGGCGTTCAAGCTCGACGGCGCGCTCGCGCACGCCAACAACTGCGACCACGTGGAATCGTTCGACAAGGACAATTCGACGCTCGTGCCGGTGCGCGTGGAGGAATACGCAGGCTTCGTGTTCATCAACCTGAACCCCAACGCCGAAGGCGTGGAAGCCCAGTTGCCCGGCCTCGAAGCGAGCCTGCGCCGTGCCTGCCCGGTCATCGACGACCTCAAGCTCGCCGCGCGCTTCGTGACCGAGACGCCCGCCAACTGGAAGTCGATCGTCGACAACTACCTCGAGTGCTACCACTGCGGCCCGGCCCACCCCGGCTTCTCGGACTCCGTGAAGATCGACCAGTACACGCACACGCTGAACGGCAACTGGACGGTGCAGTTCGGTCATGCGCAATCGTCGGAGCGCTCGTTCAAGCTCGACCCGTCGGTCAAGGACCCGAGCTTCAGCGGCTACTGGGCGTGGCCGTGCACGATGTTCAACGTGCCGCCGGGCAGCGACTTCATGACGGTCATCTACGAATTCCCGATGAGCGCCGAAGTCACGCTCCAGCACTACGACATCTACTTCCTCAACGACGAGCCGACCGAAGAGCAGCAAAAGCTGATCGAGTGGTATCGCACCGTGTTCCGTCCGGAAGACATCCGCCTTGTGGAGAGCGTGCAGAAGGGCCTGAAGTCGCGCGGCTATCGCGGCCAGGGCCGCATCATGGTCGACAAGCAGCGCAGCGGCATCAGCGAACACGGCATCGCCCACTTCCATAACCTGCTCGCCCAGCAGTATCAGGACTGAAGCTTTGCCTGGGGCCGGGGTGGGTGCTCAAGCACCGCCCCGGCCGACCGCGAAGCATGGGACAGGAGACCCCCCATGAATGCACCGCAGAACCCCAGCTTGTTCCGCCAGCAGGCCTATATTGACGGCCAGTGGCGCGACGCCGACGACGGCGCCACGCTCGACGTCACCAATCCCTCCACGGGCGAGCGCATCGCGAGCGTGCCGAACATGGGCGCGCCCGAAGCCCGCGCGGCCATCGAAGCCGCGAACCGCGCGTTCCCCGCATGGCGCGCCACCACCGCGAAGGAACGCGCGCGCCTGTTGCGCAAATGGTTCGAGCTCATCATGGCGAACCAGGAAGCGCTGGCCGAGCTGATGACGCGCGAGCAGGGCAAGCCGGTTGCCGAAGCACGCGGCGAGATCGCCTACGCCGCCTCGTTCATCGAGTGGTTCGGCGAGCAGGCCAAGCGCATCGACGGCGACGTGATCCCGAGCCCGAACCCCGACCAGCGCCTCGTCGTGACGAAGGAGCCGGTGGGCGTCGTGGCCGCCATCACGCCGTGGAACTTCCCGGCCGCGATGATCACGCGCAAGGCTGCCCCGGCGCTGGCCGCCGGCTGCACCATCGTCATCAAGCCCGCCAACGAAACGCCGTTCTCGGCGTTCGCGCTCGCGGCGCTCGCCGAGCAGGCCGGCATTCCGGCTGGCGTCATCAACATCGTCACGGGCAAGTCGCGCGAGATCGGCCTCGAAATGACGTCGAGCCCGCTCGTCAAGAAGCTCACGTTCACGGGCTCGACCGAAGTGGGCCGCCTCTTGATGCGCCAGTGCTCGGACACGGTCAAGAAGGTCTCGCTCGAACTGGGCGGCAATGCGCCGTTCATCGTGTTCGACGACGCGGACATGGACGCCGCCATCGAAGGCGCCCTGCTCTCGAAGTACCGGAACGCGGGTCAAACCTGCGTCTGCGCGAACCGCTTCTACGTGCACGACACGGTCTATGACGAGTTCTGCCGCCGCTTCGCCGGGCGCGTGGCCGCGTTCAAGGTGGACGACGGTTTCGCCGAGGGCGTGAACATCGGCCCGCTCATTACCGAAGCGGCACGCGACAAGGTCGACGGCCTCGTGCGCGACGCCGTGGCGCAAGGCGCGCGCGTGGTCACGGGCGGCGCGCCGCACGCACGCGGCGGCAACTTCTACGCCCCCACCGTGCTCGCCGACGCGAAGCCCGGCATGGCCGTGCTCTCCGAGGAAATCTTCGGGCCGGTCGCGCCCATCGTGCGCTTTTCGAGCGACGCCGAAGTCGTGCAGCTCGCGAACGATTCGATCTACGGGCTCGCCGCGTACTTCTACAGCCGCGACATCGGCCGCATCTGGCGCGTCGCCGAGCATCTCGAATACGGCATCGTCGGCATCAACACGGGCCTGATCTCCAACGAAGTCGCGCCGTTCGGCGGCGTGAAGCAGTCGGGCATCGGCCGCGAAGGCTCGAAGTACGGCATCGAAGACTTCCTGTCGATCAAGTACCTCTGCATGGCAGGCGTGGCGCGATAAACCGCGCTGACGTTTGGGCGGGTGCGGTCCGCGCCGCATCCGCTCCTTTTTCCAGATTCAGAATCAACCGCCCGCGCCATCCCCGCGGGCAATAACGAAGCAACCCCAGGCCCGCGCGCCCTTTCTGCGCAGCCTGTGGCAAAGGAAGGCACCATGAACGCCCGCGAATCGATCACTGTCGACGTAGTCGCCGTCGAGCAACTCACTCCGCTCATCAAGCGCTTCACGCTCGCGCTGCCCGATGGCGCGCCGCTGCCCTCGTTCAACGGCGGCGCCCACGTGCTGGTCTCGATGCAGGACGGCGAGGCGTGGCACCACAACGCGTATTCGCTGCTGAGCTCGCCGCACGACACGCGCCAGTATCAGATTGCCGTGCGCCGCGAAGAGGCTTCGCGCGGCGGCTCGGCGTTCATGCACGACAAGGTGGCGGCCGGCGCGCGCCTCGCCATCGGCTCGCCCGCCAACCTGTTCGAGCTCGCGCCGGGCGCGAAGCGCCACGTGTTCATCGCGGGCGGCATCGGCATCACGCCGTTTCTCGCACAGCTCGCCGAGCATCGCCCTGACGGCGGCCAATCCGGTCTGGAGCTCGAACTCCATTACGCGTACCGCGGCCCCGAGCACGCCGCCTTCGTCGACGAACTGAAGGCCGGCCCGCACGCGGCCAATGTGCATTGCTATGTCGACAGCGAAGGCCAGCGCCTCGACCTGCTCAAGCTCTTCAAGAGCCTGCCCGCTGACGCGCACGTCTACGTGTGCGGCCCGCAAGGCCTGAACGACGCCGTCTACGCGAACGCCGCGCTGCTCGGCTGGCCGAAGGCGCAACTGCACTCGGAGCAGTTCGCCGCCACCGACACCGCCGGCAAGGCCTTCACGGTCGTGCTCGCGAAGAGCGGCATCGAGCTCGAAGTGGGCGAGGACGAAACCATCCTCAAGGCCATTGAGCGCGCGGGCGTGACGGTGGAGTCGCTGTGCCGCGAAGGCGTGTGCGGCACCTGCGAGGTCGCGATCCTCGAAGGCGAGGCCGACCACCGCGACCAGTATCTCGACGACGACGAAAAAGCCGCGCAGAAAACCATCCTGCTGTGCGTCTCGCGCTCGCGCACGCCGCGCCTCGTGATCGATCTGTAAGTCCCGCGGGTTCGCCCGCGGAGCCCGACGCCATGGCCTGCGGCGAGGCCGCGACAGCGCCGCGAGGAACGGCCGCAGCGCCGATCCGTTAAACTAGCGGCTGATACGCGGCCCGCTGAACGACGTTCGGGCCGCGTGCCCGGGCGTCCACCGGCGCATCACCGGCGGCATATGCCCCGCCCGATCGGCGGCCTGGGGCGTATGCCGCCCTTTTCTTTTTTGCCCATTGTTTTGATCCGCTTTTGACCCGTTCGACCGCGCGATTCGTCATAGAGGGAAATGGATGTCCGAGGATACGTTCGCGTTCCGTCTCAAAGTGCTGCTCGAGCACAAGAAGCTGAGTTTGCAGCAAGTGGCCGACGCCGTCGGCATTTCGCGCCCTGCCGTGCACAAGTGGACGCGCGGCGGCGAGATCGACTATTCGAACCTGCGCCGCCTCGCGGCGTTCCTCGACGTGAACTGGGTGTGGCTGCGCTACGGCGACGAGGCCGTGAAGGACCTCGGCCTCGCGGGCCATACCGAGCTGCCCATGACCGATCTGCGCCGCCGCTACACGGCCGAGATCATGTCGAACGAAGCGCGCATGAAGCAGGCCCAGGAGCTCTCGGGCATCGTCACCTGGGAATGGAACCTCGTTGCCGACGAGCTCATTTATTCGAGCAATTGCGCGCAGGTCTATGGCCGCGAGATCCACAGCAACGAGGAATTCTGGGAGATCCTGCACCCCGAGGACTCGATCTGGCTCAACGACGAAGCGCTCAAGGAGCTGGTCGCGAGCAAGGCGCCGCGCGTGTGGGACTTCCGCATCATCCTGCCCGACGGGCAGATCCGCTGGATCGAATCGCGCGTCGCCACGCTGCTCGACGATGCGGGGCGTCCCGTGCGCGTGGTGGGCACCACCATCGACATCAGCGCGCGCAAGGACGCGGAGTCCGTGCTCCAGCGCGGCCTGCAACTGCTCAACGACGCCGCGCGCATCGCGGGTCTCGGCGCGTGGCGCTGGCTGCGCGCGCAAGACGAGCTGATCGTCTCGGACGAATGGTGCCGCCTGTTCGGCGTCGATCCCGCGAAAGCGCCGCGCCATTACGTCGAGCTCTCGCAGCATATTCACCCCGATGACCGCGCGGCGCGCGAAGCGGCCGTCAACGACGCGCTCGTGCACCGCGCCGATTATCGCGTGCTGTACCGCGCCTCGCTGCCCGACGATACGTGGCGGCTCGTGGTGGAGCAAGGCCACGCGCGCGTGGCGCCGCATGGCGAAGACGTGTGGCTCACGGCGCTGTGCCGCGCGGCGCAGCCCGCCGATATGGCGCCGAACGCAACTTCGAATGCCACGCCGAATGCAACATCGGCGGCAGCAGCGCTGCCGGCCGCCGAAGAGTAAGGTTTTCGATCGGGTGTGCTGCGTGTGCCGCGTGTGCCATTAGTGCGCGCCAATCCGCACGCCCAGCGCGGATTCAGCGAGCGCGCGCAGGCACCCGCACGCGGACCATCGCATCCACCGCGGCCGCGAGCTCGGAATCGAGCTGCGGCCATCGATCCACTGGAATCACCGGCCCCCGGCGACGCTTGTCGAGCGTGGCCACCGACAGGCGCGCGGCCGGCGCCGTGCTGCCGTAGCGAAACACGCGCGCGCGGCCAGCCACGGTCTCCTCGGTCACGTGCACGATTCCCTCGTCGAGCCAAAGGCGCAGCACCGCTCGCACACTGCGTGCATCGGCCTTGACTCGCGTCGCAAGCTCCGTTGCGGTACCGCAAACCCCTTCCTGCATCACATCGATCAGGCGTGCAGCGACTTCCCCTTTCTCACGCATGCTGGTCTCCTCTCGGATATGCCTGCCTACAGACCGGGGATGGCAGGCATGCTCGACAGGGTCCCCGGCCCGCGCGTGCGATCGTTTTTTTCAATCGGGCGCGTGTGGGGCACACGCTAACCCCAAAGGCTCGCGAGGCGTCTTGAAACGACGCGCGGCTTTGGCCTGGCGCAAGACACGAAGCCCAGGCGGGCCGGGGCGATGCCGTTTTGAGGGTGCGTACTGACGTCGCGGGGGCGTTGCGCTGATATCGTCTCGCTCTCCGGCGCGATTTTTCAATGCGAAAACGCCCGGTGTCCCTCATGGAACACCGGGCGCTTCAACCAGCCACGCTTGAGCCCAAATCGCGGGCTCAGACCGACATCAACTCAAGGCAACGCGGCTCACAGCGCGGCGGCCACGGCCTTGCCCACGTCCGCCGTCTTCGCCGTGCCGCCCATGTCCGGCGTGCGCGGCCCGTCCACGAGCACCTTCTCGATCGCCTGCATGATCGCGTCGTGGGCCGCCTTGAACTGCGTGTCGCCATTGCCAAGGAACTCGAGCATCATCGCGCCCGACCAGATCATCGCGATCGGGTTGGCGATTTCCTTGCCGAAGATGTCCGGCGCCGAGCCGTGCACCGGCTCGAACAGCGACGGGAACGTGCGCTCCGGGTTCAGGTTCGCCGATGCCGCGAGGCCGATCGTGCCAGTGCATGCGGGGCCGAGGTCGGACAGAATGTCGCCGAACAGGTTGGACGCCACCACCACGTCGAAGCGGTCCGGCTGCAGCACGAAGCGCGCGCTCAGGATGTCGATGTGCTGCTTGTCCCACTTCACGTCCGGATACGCCTCGCCCATCGCGGCCACGCGCTCGTCCCAGTACGGCATGCTGATCGAGATGCCGTTGGACTTGGTGGCCGCCGTGAGCTTCTTGCGGCCGCGCTGGTTCGCGAGCTCGAACGCGTACTTGAGGATGCGGTCCACGCCATGACGCGTGAACACCGACTCCTGGAGCACGAACTCGCGATCGGTGCCCTCGAACATCTTGCCGCCCACCGAGCTGTATTCGCCCTCGGTGTTCTCGCGCACCACGAAGAAGTCAATGTCGCCGGGCTTGCGGTTGGCGAGCGGGCACGGCACGCCGGGCAACAGGCGCACCGGGCGCAGGTTCACGTACTGGTCGAATTCGCGGCGGAACTTGAGCAGCGAGCCCCACAGCGAGATGTGATCGGGCACCTTGTCGGGCCAGCCCACGGCGCCGAAGTAAATGGCGTCGAAGCCCTTGAGCGTGGCGAACCAGTCGTCGGGCATCATCTTGCCGTGCTCGAGGTAGTAGTCGCAGCTCGCCCACTCGAAATGCGTGAATTCGACCTTCAGGCCGAACTTCGCGGCCGCCGCCTCCACGACGCGCACGCCCTCGGGCATCACTTCCAGGCCGATGCCGTCACCGGGAATCGCCGCGATCTTGAAAGTCTTGCTCATGTCTCGTTCTCCGTTGCCTCGCACGCCCGGATTGACGCGCTCTCGATGACTGCAAGGATGCCTCAAAGGACGGTTGAAATAAGCCCCCGAGGCGTGGAGACATTAAACACGAATCGTGAATAATCGGCGCGGGATCAGATCGGATCAAGCCCCTCTACGCGCAGCGTGGCATCGAACGACGCTTCATCCAGCGTCGCGATCCGGTCGAGGCAACGGCGCGCCGGATCGAGTCCATCTGCGGCTGGTCGAGCGTGCCCAGATTGACGGAAAGCGCACTGGCACCGGCGGCGAACGCTTCGGCTTCCTCGGGCGCGACGATCATGGCCGGGGCGGCGCCGAGCGCCAGCAGCGCGTTGGCCGTGAAGTTCGCGCTGACATGATTGGCAAGGCAATGAACGAGTGGCGAGCGCTCGCGTACAAGCGGTACACAGGAAAAGAGCGGAATGGAACGCATGGTGCTCAACGCAATGGCGGATGGAGCAGCACGGCTCATACGAGCCGAATGCTGGGCAATGATTGTCGCGGTTATCGCCCTGCATCAAATCCGCTGACGCAGGGCAATCGGTCGCTGGCGGCCAGGCTGCTTTCCGGGATAGATTGCCGCTCGCCCGTGAGGGCGTCGATCCGGTGACCGCGCAAAGGCGCGGTGACGCAATGGCAAGACGCGTTGGCCTGCAGCGCCGCATCCGGTGCGCGACTTTAATCGAATGCGCTTGCAGCCAGAATACGCAAAGAGGACTAGTCCGAAGGAAGCAGGCGCGCGCCCTCTCCCCTCCTCACGCGGGATGGACAGTGGTCCTGACGCTCTCTAAGGTCTGCGTGCCCGCGTTCGTGACCGTTGCAACCGCCTTGACCGAACGCGCACGAGGGCATGGTGACGTTCGCCGCTCGCCGCATGACGTTCGCGCATGGCGGCGGCAGCAACGTTGGTGAAGTGACTAACGATCAAGGAAATCCCGGTGAAAGCCGATATCGTCGTTGTGGGTGCGGGCCCGGCGGGTCTGTGCTTCGCCCGTTCACTCGCTGGAATGGGCCTGAAAATCGTTGTAGTCGACCAGCAAGGCGCGGATGAGCTTCGCAATCCTGAATTTGACGGTCGAGAAATTGCGCTCACGCATCAATCCATTGGCATCCTGAAACGGCTCGATCTATGGGACCGGATCGAAAGTCCGTGGAAGTCGCGTCTGCTCGACGCCCGGATTTACAACGGGAAATCGTCGTATGCGCTCGAGATCGGGCGCGAACTAAGCCCGCATGACGAACTCGGCTGGCTGGTCTCCAATCACCAGATTCGCAAGGCCGCCTTCGAAGCGGTGCAATGCGCGAAGGCCGACGGCGCCGACATCGAAGTGATGGCTTCCGGGCGCGTGGTCGGCGTCGAGTCCGACGAAGACTGCGCCACCGTGCAGCTCGAAAGCGGACAGTCCATCGCCACGCGCCTGATCGTTGCCGCCGACAGCCGGTTCTCGGCGACCCGGCGCATGATGGGCATCTCCGCCCGGATGCGCGACTTCGGCAAGACCATGCTGGTTTGCGGCATGACGCACGAGCAGCCCCATCATCACGCCGCGTGGGAATGGTTCGGCTATGGCCAGACGCTGGCATTGCTGCCGATGAATCCCCACCCGGAGTCCGGCGCCTTCCGCTCCTCCGTGGTGCTCACGCTCACGGGCCGCGAAATCGAGCGGCTCAAGCAGGTGGACGCACGCCCGTTCGCCGACGAGATCGAGCGTCGCTTCGACCATCGGCTCGGCAGCATGGAGCTGGCCACGACGCGTCACGCGTATCCGCTGGTCGCGGTCTATCCGGAACGCTTCGTGGCCAGGCGGTTCGCGGCGGTGGGCGATGCGGCGGTGGGCATGCATCCGGTCACCGCGCACGGCTTCAACTTTGGGCTCTCGGGCGTCGACAGCCTCGCTGGCTCCATTCGTGAAGCCTGCCTCGCCGGGCGCGACTTTGCCGCCGATGCGCTCCTGCGACGCTACGAGCACCAGCACCGGTTGCATACGCGCCCGCTGTATTTGCTGACCGGCATGATCGCCTCAATCTACACGCGCGATCATTTGCCCGCGAGAGTAGCGAGAGACTTCCTGTTGCGCGCCGGCGAGCATCTGCGCCCCTTCAAACGCGGCGTAGCCGCTTACCTGGCGGGAGGGCTCTGAGCCATGATCGCCAGCAAGACGGATTCGCTGCAACACGCCACGCGCGCCGAAGACAAGCGCGTCGTAAACGGCCGCGGGGATATCAACCAGCTCGCGCCGTTCCGCTATCCGTGGGCGTGGGAATGCTTTCTGAGCGCGAACCGCAATCACTGGACGCCGCTCGAGATTTCCATGAGCGACGACGTGCACGACTACCAGCAGCGCCTCACCGCCAACGAGCGGCATGTCTTCGAAAACGTGCTCGCGTACCTCACCACGTCCGACATTCTGGCCATGCGCAATATCGGGCTCGCGGTGATGGAAAAGATGACCGCGCCCGAATTGCAGATCTATCAGGCACGCCAGGTCTACGAAGAGGCGTTGCACACCTGGACTTATCAGCACTGCATCGAAACGCTCGGGCTGGACCAGCAGGAAATCTACAACCGCTATCGGGTCGTGCCGGAAATCCACGCGAAGATCGCGCTCGCGAACAGGCGGCTGGAGCGCATCCTCGTCCCCGGACTCGACCTCACGAACCGCGACACGCTTCACGAATTCGCGCTGGCCTACCTGTTCTTCGCGGCGGTGTTCGAGGGCTGCTGGTTCTATAACGGCTTCACGCCGGTATTCGCGCTCCAGCGGCGCGGCTTGATGAAAGCGACCGCGCAGCAATTCCAGTACATCATGCGCGACGAGGTGCTGCATTGCGGCTTCGGCATCCGCGTGATCCGGCAACTACTGGAGGAGGAAAACCTGCAGCTCGATGCGCGCGAGGTGCAGCAGATCTGGGAAGAGGCCGATGCGGCAGAGGCGGCCTACGCGGGCTATATCCTGCGCGAGCCGATCCTGGGCTACTCGGCCGAGCTGCACTGCGCCCAGTTCCGCCACATTGCGAACCGGCGCGCGGGCCAACTGGGGATGAACGCACCGTTCCCCGGCGCAGAGAACGTGCTTCCCTGGCTCGACGAGCAGGCGAATCTGCGCAAGGAGAAAAACTTCTTCGAAACGCGCGTGACGGAGTATCAGACGGGCGGCGCGCTGGACTGGAACTAGGCGGGCCGTCAACAAGCGAAGACGTAAAGCGGGAGCCCCAGGCGTTTGCCGGGGGCGCCCGTTTCACACTCAGTGCCGCGTTTCCTGCGCCGGCATTTCGATCACACGCTGCCCGCCCGGCGCGGATACCGTGGCTGCCGCCGCAGCACGCGGCTTGAACGCCGCGTTCCCCACGGTCACCGGCACCGAGACCACGTTGGTGCCGGACGCCGTTCTGACGAACACATTCAGGAAGTACGCGCCATCGGATGCGGCCTGCACGACAACGGTGTCCTGGCTGGTGCCCTTGCTGTCGGGGGTGAGCGCTTTCTGGGCCGAGCCGAAGAGTTGGAGCGAGCCTTCCGTCGTATAGGTCACCTGCGCCGCGCCGGACGCCGGCAGTCCCGTATAGCGAACCGCCACGCTGATCGGGCTGCCCGCCGCGCCGCGCGCCGCATCGGCCCGGATGACAACGCCGCTATAGCTCTTTTGCTCGCTGGCGGACGCCGTCCCGGACGCGCTTCGCGACGCGTTCTGCGCCGGGGCACCGGCGAAACTCACTTGCGCACCCAGCAGCAATGCGGCCGCAAACATCACGAGCGAAGACTTTTTCATTATGTGCTCCTCATTACGGATTGGCCGATTGCATGGATACGCTGGCGCACAGCGGCGCCGTGCCGACGGGTGCCGACTTGTCGAAGTCGATGGCCCGCGCCATGTCGACGGGATAATCGCCGGCGGCCGGGAAATCGACCGCCGTGACGCCATTGCCGACAATGTGGTCCGGCACCGGTTCGCCCAGGGCGTACGCCTCCAGGGTGTAATTGTCCGCACTGCCCGCACCCGCCGGGGGCACGATCGCAAACCGGTACGTGCCCGCGGCCGGCACCATGACGCGCAAATGCCGCCGGACACCGAGCTTGTTACCGCCGCCGAACTCCGTAGTCGTACACGCGGTCACGGTCTCGCCGACGCTCAGCGGCACGTAGACCGGAAACACCGCGGGGTTCGCATCCGCCGGGTCGCCCTGGTACTTCGTCTGTGTGCCCCATGCGTCCAGTTGATTGCCCCCCTGCACGCCAATAGCGCCAAGCAATTGATCGAGCCTGCTCTTGCCCGCATCGGTAAGGCTGGGCCGCATGGCGGCTGCGAACGAAAAGACACTGGTTAGCGCGGGCGTCGTCTTTTCGCCGGTGAGCAGCGTCTGATAGAGCGGCGCAAAGCCGATGTCGGGCGACTGACTCGCCGAATAGAGGAAGTTGCCGACCGCCGACTCGCCCATCCACGATTTGACGGCGCCCGGCGGCACCTGATCCATGTGCATCACGACGCCCAGCTCGCCCTGCCTCGGACCGGTTGTATCCGTGTAAACGGGCGTTGCGCGCATCATCGACGAAAATGCATTGCCGAAGCCTTCACCGAAGGCAACCCGCATGTCGAGGAAGGCATCTAAACTATGCGCGCCGCCGATGTTATCGGAGCGAGAGACGTTCGCCTCCACGTAGTGCCCGAACTCATGAACGATCACGCTGCTGTCGTACTCGTCGGTATCCACGTTTTCCGCGCCCAGAATATACAGACCCTTGTTCTGATCCGCGTGCTGGTAGTGGCTCGTACCGATGTACCCGCTACCTTTGTCGCCCGAGGTCGGCCGGTTGTTGACACTCCAGTACACATTGAGCGTGGGCAGCGGCACACTCGGCGCGGCACCATGCAGTTGCTGCGCGGCATTGACGATCTGGTCGAGAATCGCAAACGGCGCAGCCGTGCGAGGGGCGCCGTAACCCGCGCCGGTCCAGCCGGAGCCGGCGTTCAAATCGAGCTGGATGGCGCCAGAGCGGGTCGTGAAGGCGCTGCCGCGCATCGAGTAGAGCGGGGCAGTGCTGGGCGCACTCTTGTATTCGGGCGCGGTGTTGTCGCGAATACTGAGCATATAGTCGGGCACGTCCTCCGCTCCCTGCGAAGCCTGCGCCGTGACGCGCACATAGGCGCGCTTGCCGGCCGGCACCTCGATAGAATAGGCACCGCTGTCGTCCGTGGCGCTCTTGCCGAGCACGGTTGTGCCGTCTTCCGAGACGAGTTCGACGAGCGCCCGGCGCACCGGACGCTGTTCAGTTTTCGCGTAATTCAGCCCGCCGTGGACTGTGCCGTCCGCATCTTCCGTGAGGGTGGTCGGCACGTAGTCGTAAGTGATTTTGCCCTGAACAGCGGGCGTGGTGCTCGCGTTCGAAGTATCGTCCGAGCCGCCGCCGCACGCCGACAGTGCGGCGGCGGACAACACGCAAAGCGAAAAGCGTAGCGCTTGCCGCGTCCCTCCAGATGGCCGAATGCTTCGGTTCATCAATCGTGCTCCTAAAGTTGACCGGAGCGCAATGTTAAGTTTTGGCGTGAGCCGGCAAATTCGGAGCAATCCGAATTAATCAGCACCGTGCCGATTTTCAGCCAATAAGGGCTTTTCGAACAAGGAGGAGTGTGATCGGTCTTGCGAGGCTCGGCCACGGCGCCTCGCTCAGGCCGTCCCGTCCGCCTGCAGGCCGAGCGCCTCGCGCTCGGCCTGCACCACGGTCTCGATACACTGCACGAATTGCTGGGCCGACGCGGTCAGCACAGCACCTTCGCGATGCAGCAGATACAGCTTGCGCGCGGGCGGCTGCTCGAGGAGGTCCAGCGTCTTGAGTTCGGTCGAGGGTCCCTCGCTGCGCAAGGCGAGGTGCGTCCATGACGTCACCACGTTGCTGTTGACCGCGAGGCTGTAGAAGAGCGTCTGCGACGCGCAGCGCGTCACGCGGCGCGGCACCGGCAGTCCCGCGCGTCCGAACAGATCGTCGAGGAAAGCGCGGAACTCCGCCGCTGGCCCCGTATGCAGCCATTCGGCATCCTGAAGATCGGCGAGGCGCGCGGCGTCCGCCAGATCGCCGTGGCGGCTCACCGCGAACCACATCGGGTAGGTGGCGAGATGCACGCAGCGTGCGGAAGCGAAATCGCGCGCGTCCGCCGCCGCGCCCAGCGCGAAATCGAGCGCACCGTTCTTCAACCGCTCGACGAGTTGCGACGGACTGAACTCCGCGAATTCCAGTTGCACGTCGGCCATGATGCGCCGGAATTGGTTATAGGCGCGCGGCAGCACCGTGATGCCCGCCAGCGGCGTCATGCCGATCACCACGCGGCCCTGGCGGTTGTCGCGCAGCCGCGCCATTTCCTCGGCGGTGCGCGCCATCTCGTTGACGACCAGTTCCGCGCGCTGCAAGAGCGTCTGCCCTTCCGGCGTGAGCGTCACGCCCGTCGAACTGCGCACCAGCAGTGTCAGGCCCAGCTCGTCTTCGAGGTCGCGCAGCGCGCGTGTCACGGCCGGCTGGGTCAGGTGCAACGTGCGCGCCGCCTCGTGAATGCTGCCGGCTTGCGCGACGGCCAGCAGCGCGCGGAGTTGATTGAGCTTCATGCGTTTCCAGCAAAGCGGCGGGACGGCCAGGCGGCGGCGCCCCACGCTCAAGGGATTACCCCAATAAACAAGCGTTATCAGGATAAGAATTTACGCGTATCGCGTTTATTGCTGCGACTTTACCATTCATGCCATCCGCAATGGGCCTCGATCGATCGGGCACGCCGGCGCCTCGCCGGGCGGACCACGACAATAGCCATCTGGAGACACCCTCGATGCAAGAAGCCGCCCCACCGCTGGCCCAGGCCCTGCCGCATGCGCGGCCCGCGTCGGCCCAGACGCGGACGATCGTCGCCACCTCGGCCGGCAACGCGCTGGAGATGTTCGATTTCACCGTGTTCAGCTATTTCGCCGGGCTGATCGGCAAGACTTTCTTTCCGGTGGATTCGGGCGCGGGGCCGCTGCTGCTCGCCATGGCGACTTTCGGGGTGGGCTTCGTGATGCGCCCGCTCGGCGGCGTGCTGATCGGCAACTACGCCGATCGCGCGGGCCGACGCGCGGCGCTCACGCTCACCATCGTGCTGATGATGATCGGCACCGCCGCCATCGCGCTCACGCCGGGCTACGCACAAATCGGCGTGGCCGCGCCCGTGCTCGTGGTGATCGGCCGCTTGCTCCAGGGGCTTTCGGCGGGCGGCGAGATTGGCGCTTCCACCACCTTTCTGATGGAGTCGGGCCCGCTCGCGCGGCGCGGCTACATGGTGAGCTGGCAGGCGGTGAGCCAGGGCGTGGCCGCCGTGCTGGGCGCGCTGAGCGGCGCCGTGCTCTCGGCGACGCTCTCCCCCGATGCGCTCGCGAGCTGGGGCTGGCGCGTGCCGTTCGTGCTCGGGCTCGCGCTGGGTCCGGTGGGTTTCTATATCCGCCGCCGGCTGAACGAAACGCACGTCGAGACGCAGCGCGAGGGCAGCGCGTTCCGCGAGGTCGTCGGCCATTATCTGGGCCGCACCGTGCTGGGCTCGCTGATGCTGGTCGGCAGCACCTCGATGCTCTATATCCTCGTGTTCTACATGCCCGCCTATGCGGTACGCACGCTGCATCTGCCCATGGCGACTTCGTTTCTCGCGGGCTGCGCATCGGGTCTCGCGATGATCGTGGCGGCGCTCATCTCGGGCCGCTGGATCGTCGACCGCGTCGCGCGACGCAAGCCGCTGTTCGCCGCGACGTCGCTCGCGTCGCTCGTCTGCATCTATCCGGCCTTTCGCATGCTGATCGCCGCGCCTTCGGTCATGACGATGGTTGTGATCGTGACCGTGGTGATGGGGCTCGCCACACTCGGTTCGCTGGCGTTCTTCCTGCTCGTGATGGAAGCTTTCCCGGCGCGCGTGCGCGTGACCGCGCTGGCCGTGATCTATAGCGTGGGCGTGAGCCTTTTTGGCGGCTTCGCCCAGTTCAACGTGACCTGGCTGCTGCATCGCACCGGCGATCCGATGTCGCCCGCCTGGTACCTGCTCGCCAGCGGCGCGCTGAGCCTGTTTGCGCTCTGGCGCTTCCCCGAAGAACGCGTGGACGAAAGCGCCGCGCCTTCCAGGCCGCCGCAGTCGCCTTAGCCGCCCACCTTAGCCGCCGTGTTGGCCGATTTTGGCCGCCCTGGCTGCCCGACCGCCTTTGCCGCCGACCAGGCGCGCCTGATCTAACCCGCGCGCCGCGCCCATTTTCCCCGGCGCCTGACGATTTGCCTGGCAGTCCAGATCGTCAGACAGACGGCGCATGCTTCGCCCCGGCCATGCACGCGATGCATGCCCCGATTCACCTTCGCCTGCGGGTCCCGGGCACACGCCCGGCCCCGCGGCCCATCCTGCCCACGGAGAACATCATGACAACCCTTGCGCCCGCACTCGACTTCATCGACCGCCAGAGTGCGAACTTCACCGCGCTCTCGGACCAGATCTGGAATCTCGCCGAGCTGCGCTACGAGGAGCATGCTTCCGCCGACCTGCACGTGAAACTGCTCGAGGAAAACGGCTTTCGCGTCACGCGCGGCGTGGCCGGCATTCCGACCGCCTTCGTCGCCGAGGCTGGCGAGGGCGGCCCGACGATCGGCATCCTCGGCGAATACGACGCCCTTTCGGGCCTGAGCCAGGAAGCCGGCGCGCTGACCTGCCAGCCGTCGAGCGAGATCACCAACGGCAACGGGCACGGCTGCGGACACCATCTGCTCGGCAGCGCCGCGCATCTGGCCGCCGCCGCGGTCCGCCATCATCTCGCGACGAGCGGCCAGCCCGGCACGGTGCGCTTCTATGGCTGCCCCGCCGAGGAAGGCGGGTCGGGCAAGACCTTCATGGCGCGCGCGGGCCTGTTCGACGATCTCGACGCCGCACTTTCGTGGCATCCGCACGTCTACACGGGCATTTTCCCGGGCGGCTCGCTCGCCAATATCCAGGCCTACTTCCGCTTCACGGGCAAGGCCTCGCATGCAGCGGCGGCCCCGCACCTGGGCCGCAGCGCGCTGGACGCCGTCGAGCTCATGAACGTGGGCGTCAACTATCTGCGCGAGCACATGCTGCCCGAGGCGCGCGTGCACTATGCGGTCACCCAGACGGGCGGCCTCTCGCCCAATGTCGTGCAGGCCAATGCCGAGGTGCTCTACCTCGTGCGCGCGCCGCGCAATGATCAGGCTACCGAACTATTCGAGCGCGTGAAGAACGTGGCGCGCGGCGCGGCGCAAATGACCGATTGCACGCTCGAAATCGTCTTCGACAAGGCCTGCTCCAATCTGCTCGAAAACACGGTGCTGAGCCAGTTGATGTACGAGCACCTCGAACGGCTCGGCACGCCGCCCTTCAGCGCCGAGGAATTCGCGCTCGCTGGCGCGTATCAGAGCGAGACCCTGTCCGCCGCCGACGTGGAGGCGTCCACGCGCTCGCTCAACCAGGCCTGGCGCAATCCCAAGCCGCTGTTCGACCGCGTCGACCCTTATGTGCCGAACAAGGGCCGTCCGATCGCCGGCTCGACCGACGTGGGCGACGTGAGCTGGATCACGCCCACGGCGCAATGCCATACCGCCTGCTATGCGTTCGGCACGCCGCCGCATTCGTGGCAATGGGTCGCGCAAGGCAAGACGGCGCTCGCGCACAAGGGCATGCTGCTCGCGGGCAAGACGATCGCCGCGACCGCCATCGACCTGTTCGGCGCGCCCGATACGCTGGCCCAGGCGAAGGTGGAACTGCTAGAACGGCGCGGCGGCAAGCCCTACGTCTGCCCGATTCCCGACGACGTCGCGCTGCCGTTCGAACGCGAAACGCGTCGATAAGCGCAAAGCGCGCTGCGTCGTTGCTTGAAAGCGGCGCGGCGCGCGCCTGCCGGGCGGCGTGAACCCGTTCGAAACCCAAAACCGAAACATCGTGGCAATACCGCCAAACCATTAATCAGGAATCCGTATCGACTCAAATAAATCGAAAAAAACACCCCGAAGCCGCCGACGAGTTCTTCTCGCGCCATTCACTCGCCGCGGCCGCCCGCTTCTGACCATTCCGACCATTCTGACCCATCCCTAGAGCTATAAATGTCAGCCAGCCGCCTTTCGACGCGACGCGCGCCGCAGCCCCGCCGCGCGCGCCTGCGCACCTTCTCCACGGGCCTGTGCCCCACGCACCTTGCCTGCGCCGTCGCGCTGGGCGCCGCCAGCTTCGCGGCGCGCGCGGACACGAGCAAGCTGTTCCTCTTCGACTATCTGCAAGGCCTGCCCTACGCAACGAGCGCCGCCTACACGCCGGGCGTCACGCTCTACGGCGTGGTGGACGACGCCATCGGCTACACCAAGGGCGCGCACAGCGCGTTCGTGCAGCAAAGCGGCGGCGAGTGGACCTCCAAGGTCGGCCTCTATGGCGTCGAGGATCTGGGCGGCGGCTATCGCGTGCGCTTCGCGCTCGAAAACGGCTTCAACTCGGCCACGGGGCAACCGGGCAGCGCAGGCACGCTGTTCAACCGCGAAGCGTGGATCGGCATCGGCTCCCAACGCACCGGCGAGCTCAAGCTCGGCTTGCAGGACGACGTGGGCGTGCCGCTGTTCATCGACGTGTTCGGCGAAGTGGGCTCGGTTTCCGCGCTCGGCTATCTGCTCCAGTGGACCAGCGATCTCGGGCCGGGCGCGAGCTACGAGCCGGGGCGCCTGCCGAGCGCGATCAGTTACTCGTCGCCGTGGTTCGGGCCGCTCAACGCGCAGTTCGCCGTGGTGCTGCACGGCGCCCAGCCCGCAGCGCCCACCTTCGCGACGCGCAGCGCCGCGCTCAATTATTTCGACGGACACCTGTTCGCCACGCTCGCCTATATCGGCAATTACGGCCAGAACGCGCTCGCGCCTTCGCAGTACGTGCGCACCGACAATTACGCCGCCGGGGTGTTCTACGATGCCGGCCATTACGTGCTCTCCGCGGGCTACAGCTTGCTCGCGCCGCGGCTCGAAGGCGACCGCGTGGCCTCGGTCTATTCGCTGGGCGCAATCTACCGCTACCAGCAGCGCAACGATTTTCGCGTCGAGCTCGCGTATCGCACGGTGAGCGGCTTCAACGACCGCTCGCTCGGCGTGACGCTCGGCTACGACTACAACCTCTCCGCGCGCACGGCGCTCTACGTGCGCGGCGCGCTGGTGCACAACACCGGGTCCGCGCCCGCTTACGGCAACGCGCCGGCGCAGCAGCCGACCGTCGACAACATCGCAAATGCCTATATGGGTCCGGGCGGCGTGATGCAGAACTACCGCTCGCCGCATGTCGTGCTCATCGGCATGTATCACAAGTTCTGAACCGCGGAACCCCACATCCCAGCAGGAGAAAACATGTTGCTACGAACCGGTATCCGGATGGCCGCGATGACGCTGCTGATGAGCGCCTGCGCCAGCGCACTCGCGCAAGGCGGCGCGCCCGCGGTCAGCTCGCAAAGCGCCGCCGCGCCGCCCGCCGTAAGTGCACCCACTGCACCCGCTGCGCCCGCCGCAACCGCCGCAACCGACCGCCAGCTCGCCGCCGCCGTGCGCCACGCCTTGCATGCGGCGCGCAAGCACGGACTCAAATCGACCTTTATCCGCGTGCGTGCGCGTGACGGCGCCGTCACGCTCTCAGGCATCGTGGCCGCGCAGGAGCAGATCGCGCTCGCGGTTTCGGTGGCGCAGGGCGTGGCTGGCGTGCGCACGGTCATGAGCCAGCTCCAGGTGCGCAGTGACGGCGAAATGAAAGGCAGCCAGTAGCGACGCGCATGCCGGCGCACCGCGGACCACGCAGGCTCGACCCGGCTCGACGGGCGTTTTCGCAACACCCGATGCATGACGGTAGACGCCCGGAGTTGACGCGCATGAAGCGCGCCCATTACCCTTGCGCCCTGATGGTTCCCGGCGACGGGATCAAAAGGGAACGCAGGGGGCGCCTCGCCGCCCCGAGTCTGCGGCTGCCCCCGCAACTGTGAGCGGCGAGTCCGTGCCGAAATGGCCACTGGGAAACCGGGAAGGCCGGCAATGGGCGCCGACCCGCGAGCCAGGAGACCTGCCATCGACCGAGGTCCAAGCAGCCGCAAGGGGCGGGGTGTCCCGAAGCGCCAGCACCGCACGCACGCGGTCGCCCGTTGCAAGGACAGCCCGACCTCAGGATCAGTCGAATGTCCGCCATGATTGAAACGGCTCCCGCCGAGAGAGCCCGTCGCCGCATTGGCCATGCCGTTGGCCACGCAGTTGGCCAGCGCGTTGGCCACAGTGTTAACCACATTCCGCCGGCTGCCGAAACCTCCACCACCACAGCCCGCGAGCCGACGCTGCGCCTGCTCGCGACCGCCTGCGCGATGGCCGCTTGCGCGTGGCAAAGCGCGCACGCCGCCGACGGCGCGCCAGCGGCGCAGCCGCCATCCGCCATCGCCGCCGACGACACCAGCACCACGCTGCCGAACATCCTCGTGGTGGGCGACACGCAGCATCTGCCGCAATCGTTCGACCAGCGCTACGCGAGCACGCAGGTGCTCACGCGCGAGGACCTCGACCGCCTCTCCCCCGCCGACCCGAGCATCACGCAGGCCCTCGCGACGCTGCCGGGCGTGACCGTCGCCCAAAGCGGCGGCCCCGGCACCCTGGCGTCGGTGAGCATTCGCGGCTCGTCGCCCGAGCAGGTGGCCGTGTTCATCGACGGCATCCGCATCGGCTCCGCGACCACGGGCACGGCCGAGTGGGCCGATCTGCCGACGGAAGCGTTCGACCGCGTCGAGGTGATCTCGGGCCCGGCCGCCGCCTCGTTCGGCGCGGACGCGGTGGGCGGCGTCGTGCAGCTCTTCACGCGCCGCGCGTCGAATCAGCCGAACCGGACGACGGTTTCGTTCGGCGGCGGCTCCAACAAGACCTTCGACACGCAGTTGCGCACCTCGGGCACCGTGCCATCGAGCGGCCCGCTTGCGGCGCTCGGCGGTCTCACGTACTCGCTCGGCGTGCACGACTACAACACGGCGGGCATCGACGCGACCCGGCCCTGGGCCTATGGCCACGAGGACGGCCGCAATCCGTATCACGCGCAGGACGTCGACGGGCGCCTCGGCTACGCGCGCGATAACTGGTCGATTTCCACGTTCGCGCTCTATCACGCCTCCGACCTTTCCTATGACAATGCGGGCGGCAACGACCGGCAGCGCAACCATCAACTGACGACGGGCGCCGCGTTCCACCTCGACATCACGCCGTTTACGCAATTCGATCAGTCGGTGGGCTATGCGACCGATCGCGAGTTCATCTACTCGAACGATCCCACGATCCCGACCGACGAAATCGACTCGACGCGCCTCTCCACGTCGACTTCGATCACGCACCAGGAGAGCGGCCACACGCTGTTCGGCCAGCCGCTTTCGGGCGAGAGCAAGCTCGCCTACGACTTCTCGCGCGAGCTCGCGTTTCTGCCCGTCGACATTCCGGGCGGCCTGCCCGCACGCAACGATTCCGCCATCTCGCTGCACCAGTCGGCCACGCTCGGCAACGTGACGCTGTTCCTCGCGGGGCGCCACGAGATCGTCCAGGGGCAGTCGGTGAATACGGGCAACGCCGCGCTCTCGTGGGCGATCACGCCGGTCTACACGGCGCGCGTCTCCTATGGCAATGCGTTCCGTCTGCCGACCTTCAACGACCTCTACTATCCGGGCTACTCGAACCCCAACCTCCAGCCCGAGCGCAGCGACACGGTGGAAGCGGCGCTCGACGCCAACACGTCGTTCGGCACCTTCACGGCGGCCGTGTACGACACGCGCGTGCACGATCTCATCACCTACGATTCGCAAACCTTCCTGCCGGTGAACGTCGGGCGGGCGCACATTCAGGGGCTCGACCTCTCGTACAAGGGCACGCTCGGGAATTACACGCCCGTGAGTCTCGCGGTCGGCATTCTGAATCCGCAGGACGTGACCGACCAGACCTGGCTGAACCGCCGCCCGCGGCAGACCGTGAGCCTCAGCGTCGATCACACGTGGGACGAGTTCCATCTCCATGCGCTGAGCACCGGCGTCTCGCTGCTCTACGGCGGCTCGACTTACGACGATCAGTTCAATACGCTCTATTTACCGTCGTATACGACGGTAAGCCTGCGCGCCTCGTACCAGGTGAATACGCATCTGCTGCTGTCCGCGTCGATATCGAATCTGTTCAACCGGCAGTACATGACCACGTACGGCTACAACACTCTCGGGCGGACGGCGTTCGGCAAGATCACCTATACGTACTGATGGTTCTTGTCGTTCCGATGCGTGACGCGGTTCGAACCCGCGCTCACGAAATCCACTCGGCGTGCAGCTTCTCGCTGTCGCCGAGGTAATCGAGCACCCAGCGCAGAACCGGCGGCGTTTTCTGGCCGTACCATGCGACGCAGCATGGACTAGGCGCCTTGGGCTGCTCGACTGGCTTCTCGATCAGGCGGCCGGACTCGACGAAAGGCCGCGCGAGATGCACGGGCATATAGCCGATGCCGAGCCCCTCCACGAAGCAGTTGATCGCACGCTGCCAGTCCGGCACCACGAGCCGCCGCTGGTTGGGCAATAACCAGGTGTCGCGGCGCGGAATCTCGCGTGCGGTGTCCTCGAGGCAGATCGACGGAAACGTGGCGAGCAGCTCGGCGGAAAGCGGCGATGATTCGGCGGCAAGCGCATGATTCGGACTCACGAGAAACGCCCACTCGATCGACCCCATGTCGCGAAAGCAGAATTCCCCGCCGACGGGCACCGCCGTCGTCGCGCCGATCGCAATATCGGCGCGCCCCGTGGCGAGCGCCTCCCATACGCCGTTGAATACCTCGATACGCACGATCAATTCGACGTTGTCGAAATGCCGATAAAAGTCGGCCATCAACGCATTGATGCGATGACTCGACACGATATTGTCTAACGCAATGGAAAGGCTCGGCTGCCAGCCATTGGCCACGCGCAGCGTTTCGCGGCGAATCTCCTCCATTTTGTTCAGCACGCCTCGCGCTTCGTTCACGAAATGCTGCCCGGCCTCGGTGGGCACCACGTTGCGATGCAGGCGCCGGAACAGCACGACGCCCAGTTCCGCTTCGATATTGCGAACCGCATAGCTCACGGCCGAGGGCACCCGGTGCAACGTCCTGGCTGCAGCGGTAAAGCTGCCGGTTCGCGCGATCAGCTCGATGAGCTGGAGCGACTCGATAGACAGCACGTCAGGTCTCCTTGCTGTGAATTCCTTTGAAGGCACGCGTGAAAATATACCGTTTCACGTTCGATCCGCGCAGATCGATACTGTTACGGACAGTATTTCAATCACAACGCGATACAGGAACTCGAAAAATTATGGCAAACAACGTCATTGGACTCGGCGCCATTGCGGCGCTCGGTGGCTGCGCGGTCGCCCTGCAAGGGCAATTCATGGGCGTCATGGCAAAAAGCATTGGCACGACCGGCGGCATTTTCGTGAATTACATCAGCGGCGCCGTGCTGGCGATCGTGCTGCTGGCCGCGGCGCAGGGCGGTAGTCTCAAGGCATGGACCGACGTGCCGTGGTACGCCCTTTCGGCCGGTGCGCTCGGGCTCGTGATTGCGGGGTCGATCGGCTATACGGCTTCGCGGCTCGGATTGACGACCGCATTTACGATCATCGTGGCCACCCAATTTGCCGTATCGGTCATGCTCGATCATTTCGGCTGGCTGGGCGCCACCGCACGCCCGCTCGAAATGACGCGCCTTTTCGGAGTGGGCGCGATCATTACCGGCGTCTGGCTCACTTCGAAATGACGTGCGTGCCGACGATGGTGGAAACAAAGGGAGTTAAGCGGCAGGCATTAAACGACGACGCTGGAAAAGGCCGGCGCAAATTTTCGGCGATAACCGTAGCCGGCGTTGCGCTGCTCCCTGCGGGGAGTCGGCGCAACGCCGGCTACGGCCAGACGGCTTTAACAGATGGCTTTGACGGACGGCTTTAATAGTCCGTTTTACCAGGCCGCTTTAACGGGCCGCCCGATCGAGCGGCGTACAGCGATCAGGCTGCCGATGCGGGCGCTTCAACGGCCGGCGCTGCGGCGGCACGCGCCTTTCGTGCGACGGTCTTGCGCGGCGCCGCGGCCTTCTTCGCGGGTGCAGCCTTCTTGCGTCCACGCACGCCGGCTGCGGAAGTCGCGGCACGACCCGCCGTCTTTTTCACTGCGGCCGTTTTGGCACCGGCCTTTTTCGCGGCGGCGCGCTTCACTGCGGTTTTCTTCGCGCCGGCGGCTTTGGGTGCCGCGCCTGCCTCGATCAGGAATTTCGAGCGGTCCTTGGCGTCGCGAATCCAGGCCGGCGCGCGTCCGCGACCGGTCCAGGTTGCGCCGGTTTTCGGATCGGCGTATTTCGGCGCGACCGGATGCGCATTGGGATGCAGCGATTTCGCGGCGCCATTGGCGGCCTTGACGCCCGGCTTGCGGCCACGTCTTTTTCCGACGAAGCGCTCGATATCGGCAAGGCTCAAACCGTGCCTGTGCATCAGATCGCGAATTTTCGCGAGCCCGATGGACGATTGCTTTTCGACCATCACTTCCGCCTGTTTTTGAAGCTTTGCGATCTTCTGGTTGATCGCGTCCAACGTAACCATACTTACTCTCCCTCTCAGGAATTCACCCCCAAGCAACTGTTTAAACTTCGTTTGCAGGTCGAAGTTTGGCTTGGCCCATATAAGGCAATGCCGTCATGGCACGCACCAATTATGACGGCAAAGCGGCAATAGATGCAAATTACTGTCTATTAGACCACTCATTCACGGTTCCAATCGCAAGAATTTCGATCGCGAATTCTTCCCAATCCTTTCATTCGACGGCATGAAACGAGGCGATCGGCCGCCGCGCTTTTAGCCCATTGCAAAGGCAAACGATCGGCTTTCACCCATGCGAATGTGACGCGAAAGCCCTCATGCCGTTTCAGGAACCGCGCGCGCGCCCTCGCCGATTGCAATCGCGCAAACGTTTCGACCGAACCATTCCGCGTTTGTATTTGAATCGTAAAACGCAAAGGCCGACCGCCACTTTCGCGGCGCCCGGCGCAAATACGTCAGATCATCTAAAATGCAGCGCTTGACGGTCGTGCGCGCGCTCGCTGGTTTTCGATTTCCGGCGAATTCCCGATACCGCAGCCGGCCACCGCCATTTCGCTCACCCTGCGGATCCTTTCCAAACCTTACACGCCATGCATCCGATGCGCTTCGCGCGATTCGTCGCGATTCACCGCGATTTGCATGAGCCCGATTAGCCAGGCATGACGCCGACGAATGCACGCAAGCTGTTACCGATAACATCCAGCACGCCGCGCGAGTCGCGGCCCAGTTTTCCGAACGACATCATCCATGAGTGCACCCGTCGACTCTCCCCTTCGCTCCGAGACCCATGCGCGCGACGCCGCCACAGCGCCCCTCGTCGAGCCGCCGCACGGACTCGCGCTTGCCGAGCTCTCGCTCGCGCTCGGCGGCTTTGCCATCGGCACGGCCGAATTCGCGGCCATGGGCATCCTGCCGGAAATGGCCGGCGACCTCCGTGTCTCGATTCCGCAAGCGGGTCACATGATCAGCGCCTATGCGGCCGGCGTGGTCGTCGGTGCGCCGCTCATCACCGTGGCGCTCGCGAGAATGCCCCGGCGCGCGCTGCTGATCGTCCTCATGCTGCTCTACGCCATCGGCAATGGCGCGACGGCGATTTTCCACAGCTATGGACTCGCGCTCGCGAGCCGCTTTGTCGCGGGGCTGCCGCACGGCGCTTACTTCGGGCTCGCAGCGCTGGCCGCAGCCGCGCTCGTGCCGCCGCACAAACGCGGCGCCGCGATCGGCAAGGTGATGCTGGGCTTGAGCGTTGCAAACGTTGTTGGCGTACCGGCGGCCACCTGGCTCGGCCAGGCGTTGGGCTGGCAAGCCTGCTTTGCGGCCGTCGCCGTCATTGCGCTGATCACGGCGGGCATGATCGCCTGGTCGGTGCCGCGTCTGCCGATGTCGGGCAAAGCAAGTCCGCTCACCGAGCTGGGCGCGCTCGGCCGCCCGCAAGTACTGCTGACGCTGCTCGCATCGGCGGTCGGCTTTGGCGGCATTTTTTCGGTTTATAGCTATGTCGCGTCGACGCTCACGCAGATCACGCAGATCGCCACCCATCACGTTCCCTGGGCGTTGGCGCTGATCGGACTCGGGATGATTGCTGGCAACGTGGCCTGCGGATGGCTCGCGGACCGCTGGCTCAAGCGGACCATGCTCGGCATGTACGCATTCACCGCCGTGGTATTGCTCGTGTTCGTGGTGGCCGCGCCTCACCTCTGGGCGATGCTCGCGATCCTGTTTTGCGTGGGCATGGGGTCGGCCTGCACGCCGGCGTTCCAGTCGCGCTTGATGGACGTGGCGGGCGATGCCCAGTCGCTGGCGGCGGCGCTCAATCACAGCGCATTCAATATCGCCAACGCACTAGGTGCATGGTTGGGCGGGCTCGTGATTGCCGCCGGATTCGGATGGGTCGCTACGGGCTGGGTCGGCGCGATTCTCGCCGCGCTGGGAATAGGCGTGCTGCTGATTTCATTCGGCCTCGAACGCAGGACTGCGTAGGCCGCCGCGCAACGACGCCGGCCATGAAGGCCGGCGTCGTTGCGGCGAAGCAAGACTAGTGCAGCACGTTACTGCATGTGCTGACCGCCGTTGATGGGAATGTTCGCGCCGGTGACGAAGCTGGCGTCGTCCGAGCACAGGAACAGCACGAGCGCGGCAACTTCATCGGGGTTGCCGAGGCGGCCCATCGGGATCTGCGGGATGATCTTCGTATCGAGAATCTCCTGCGGAATGGCGGTGACCATCTTCGTCGCGAGATAGCCCGGCGAAATCGTGTTCACCGTCACGCCCTTACGGGCGACTTCCAGCGCGAGCGATTTCGTGAAGCCATGCATGCCGGCCTTCGCCGCCGCATAGTTCGTCTGGCCCACGGCGCCCTTGGAGCCGTTCACCGACGAAATATTGATGATGCGGCCCCAGCCGTGCTCGACCATGCTGTCGCACAGCGGCTTCGAGATGTTGAAGATCGAATCCAGGTTCGTGCGCAGCACCATGTCCCAGTTGACCTTGTCCATCTTCTTGAAGGTCACGTCGCGCGTGATGCCGGCATTGTTGATCAGAATGTCAACAGGGCCGATTTCATTCTTGATCTTCTGCGCGCCGCGCTGGCACGAATCGTAATCGGCCACGTCGATCGAATAAGCGTGGAATTCGCGGTCCGTCTCCTTCATTCTGGCAAGCCAGTCCTTTGCACCTGCGTTGTCGGGCGAGTGCGTGACGACGACCTTATAGCCGGCGTCATGGAGCCGTACGCTGATGGCCTCACCGAGACCGCCCATGCCACCCGTTACCAATGCAATACGCTTAGTCATGCTATCTATCCGCGAGAGAAAAATTACAATGATTCACGTGGTACGCCATTGTTGAAGCACCACTTCCTGCGTCGCCCGACATCCTCGCACGCGAGGCAGGAGCCATTCGGGCAACATCGCGCGGCTTATAGTGTGCGTCTAATCTTGCGCGAAATTTTCCGGCCTGCCCGCTTGAGCACGTTTCGTGCCTCGCGGGCAGGCCGCTTTACCGCTTTACTTCAGTGCGGCCTCTTTAGCCGGCCGCCCAGTTACTTCAACTTCAA